>JBFYYO010000083.1:0-14265 GCA_041310025.1 Syntrophobacterales bacterium | reverse complement strand
CAGCCATGTTTCGAGCTCCCGATCCCCCCTGATTCATTTCACCTGGAATGTGAAGGTGTAGTTGTACATATACTCATCACAGACTTCGGGGTCGGGATAGGGCGGCTTGTGAGAAAGCGAGATCAGCCAGTATCCCGGGCGGTCCACGGGGACGACGGCCTGTCCCTGGTCGTCGGTCGCGGTCTCCACCGGGAATCGCACGCCGCCTCCCCTGTGGCCCTGCTCTTGTTTGGCTTCAGCGCTCCCTGGCTCCTTTCCGGTTTTCGGTCCCTCACCTTTTTCCGCAGGTTTCTGAGCGGCGGACCCTCCTGCTCCTTTCTCCTCGTAGCCCGCAAACGTCGCCTTCACCGGGAAGCCGGCCAGGGGCTTCCCCTCGAACAGAACCTTCACGGGCAGCGCAGATCCCTTTTTGAGCTTCGACGGGTCCGAGAGGGGCACAAGCTCCAGAGGCTGATTCATGAGACCGCTCAGGTTCTTGTCGCTTCCCCCGACCACCAGCACCGTCTTGGCGCTGATATGAAAGGCGGTACACTTGGTGGGGTTTTCCACCTCCTTCCTGGTCGCCCATTTTCTTCCCTCGGGGGTCATGGTGAAAACCCCCGGCTTGATGCGGGCCGTCACCAGATACACTCCGGCCTTTTCGACTTTGATCTTGTACAGGGCCGCCGATTCCCGCTCGAGCTTCACGGTTTGGCCGTCGGGGTCCAGGGCCGTGATCTCCTCGACCGTCGTTTCCTTCACTTCCTCGTGGGTGCGGCTCGCCGTATATTGATGACCCCAGCCGATCCCGATGTCCACGGTCTCACCCGGTTTGGGGAAGTGATTGGACGGGTGGAGCCACAGGTTGTGGGCGAATGCCTCGGAACACGCCGACAGCAGCACCAGGGCACAGAACAGCGACACCAGCTCGATCTTCCTGCTCATATCATTCCTCCAAGAGTCTCATGGAATTATTGATTCGAATCCTTCGATGGAGGGGTCAGGAAATCCCCCACGTACAGCAGGTGCTCGAAGGGGAGCCTGCTTTCCCCCACCTGGTCGAGAATGGAGCCCAGCGTGCCCCGGATGACCTCCTCCTTTGCTTTGTAGCCGGCGCTGGAGACGATGGCCACGGGGGTGGCGGGCGGGTAATGCTTCGACAGGGCGTCGATGAACTTCCTGAATTCCGTCCGCATGGTGAAAAGCACCATGGTGGCACCGTGGACGGCCATTTCATCCACCGACCACCCCGAGGCCAGGAGGACGGAGTGGGAATCCTTCCCCTCGGTCACACCGGTGCGGAGGGCTCCATTGGCGGCGTTGAAGGCGCTGAGCCCCGGGACGACTTCTGTCTCCAGATCGCGCAGCTCTTTGAGGGTCCAGGCGCAGGGACCGTAGATGAGCGGATCGCCGTTGTCCAGCATGGCCACCGTCTGCCCCTTGGCCACGGCCTCCCTGACCATGGCGGCGAATTCAGCCTGCTTCTGGTGGTATTCCTCGCAGCTCATCCGCTCACTGGCTTTCTCCGCCTCGGTGAGCTGGGAGCATTTCTTGCCGTAGAACGGGAAGAGCCTCCCGTAGCCTTCGATCACCTTCTTGCCCTGCAGCTCCCGGGGAAACCGCTCGCCGATGCGGATTCCGGAAAAGATCACATCCGCCTGCTCGATGACCTTCAGGGCCCTGAGACTCGCGAGATCCGGATCGCCAGGCCCCACGCCCACCAGGTAGAATTTGCCCTTGGACTTGCCTCCGGAGGATCGGCCCTTGCTTTCAGGCGGCTTGAACTGCGCATTCCCCACGGCCTTCCCCACGTAGATCAGGGAGAGCCAGGGGTCGGTGTCCTTGAGCTTCCGCCCGATGCTTTTCACTGTTCCGGTGATCACCTTCTCCTGGCCGCTCACTCCCGCCTGGGAGACGACCGCCACGGGAGTGCTGCCCGGATAGGCCCTGGCGAGTCTCTTGAGGATAGCATCCATGTCGCGCGGCATGAAGATGACCATGGTGGCCCCATCGTGGCCCGCAAGGCTCTCGATGGTATCCCTATCTTTCGCCTTCTCCAGGGGAGCCGTGAGGACGACCTCGCCCAGGCTCACCTGCAGGGCGGCATTGGCCGCATTGAGGGAGCTCATTCCGGGCACCACGGTCGGGTTCAGGTCCTGAAGCTCATGCATCGTCCAGACGCCGGGGCCGTAAATGGTGGGGTCGCCGCCGCTCGCCATCACCACGTTCTTTCCGTCAGCCACGGCTTTACGCACCAGTGTCGCAAACTCGGCCTGCTTGCGGTGGAATTCCTCGCAGCTCGTCCCCCGCCACGTGCGCTCCTCCTCGGGGAGCTTCGAGCAGTCCTTTCCGTAAAATGGGAACAGCAGTCCGTAGCCGTCCAGAAGCTGTTTTCCTTCGAAGGAGACATAGGGAGAAAGCTTCTCCAGAGCCCTGGGACTGGAGAAGATGATGTCCGCCTGGCGGAGCGCATTCACGGCCCTCGGAGTCATGAGGTCCCCATCGCCCGGCCCGACGCCCACCAGCTGGTAGCTGCCCCGGGGTAGCGGCGGCTTCTCAGCTTCACGACCTGCCTGAGGTGCAGCGCATCCCGCCAGAAATGCCAGAAGCACCGCCAACAGCCCTGAAGTTCCAATCCAGGACTTCATCGACCTTCTCCCCACCATTTGCACGCTCCTTTCGATGGACGTTTCAGCAGAAATTGAGTCTCCAGTACGATCCCTGTATGGTTGCAGATGAAAGCGTTTCCTGCACCTGGCCAGCTCGCTCTTTTCATCCGCCACCGGGCATCCCGAAGAACCATTTGGAACGACAAGAAAAAAGGCCGCGAAGATGCATGAGCGCAGATGCGTCCAGACCTTCGTGGCCTCAATGTTTTACCGATACGATTTGTGAAACAGGAGCTCGATGTGCTCGACTTCAGTCGAACGATTGAAGCCCCTTCATAGCCCTGCTGCAAGGTGATGTCAATGATCTTCCAGAGAGCCTGTTCACATGCTCGCCGCTGTATCAGCTGTCCTGCTTTTCGACCGTAACCGTTTCGGACGGCGACGGTGTGTTTTCAGATCTCCCCGAAATTGGCAGCTGGTCAATCGTAGACTTGAGAAAGAGACACGGAATTCCACCTGGGTTTCAGCTGAGCTAAATGCAAGGTGCTGCTTCACCGAATAAGGCGAACATTTTCTTCCTTCACCATCTCCTGTGCTTCCGGCGGGGATCCGGCCGCGGGAAGGGCTTTGGGCTCCCGCCATGGACATGGGGAAATGACGACAGAGATATTCAAGGGAATCACGCCCCGTATGGAAGGCATTCCTCGATGAAGCGGGCCATGTCGTCCAGGATCCTCGGCAGGCTCCCATGCAACAGGCGATAGTCGATTTCCTCGTACTCGTGTACCAGGATATTCCTGAGCCCCGCCCCCAGCGCCAGGCTCCGGCTCAGCTCGGCACTCAGCAGGCCCGTCTCCCCCGCCTGCAGGAAGGCCGATCGATACGAGGCGGGGGGCGGTTCTCCACGGCTGTCGAGCAAGTGGATCACGATGTCCGAGGCCGCCATGACCAGGAGCTCGATGAGCCGCTCGACCTTGTAGTGATCGGCCCAGAAGGCCTCATAGGGGCTCTGCCGGTATGGAAGGAGCTCCCCCATGTATTGAGACATCCTGGTGAGCTTGCGTGCCACCACTTCAGGAGACATTGCGAATCCTCCTCACAAAGCTCTCCAATGCTTTCTTTTCCAGGCGCCTGAGGGGCGCGGCGTCCTGGTAGAGCTTCCAGGCCCTGAGACGCGCCTTGCCGAGCTCCCCGGCTGCACCTTCGTAAAGGGCTATGCCCCTGGAGAAGACCTCGTGAAGCAGGAGCGGGGAGGTCAGGGGAGTGAGGATCACCAGGTCGACTCGATAGGGGTCGAAAATCTCTTCGAGGTCGAAAATGAGCCGGAGCTTGTCCGCCTGAACTCCACGGCGCGTCTGGACAGCGAGATCCACGTCCCTTCGAGATACCGCCGTTTCCGATGCGAGCGACCCGAAGAGGACCAGCAGCTGGATGCCCTCCCTATGGCAATAGCGGGCGATCGTTGTCGGATCGAAAAGCTCCCGTAAGTGATTCGGAGCCTGCTGATGGGTCATGCACGAATTCCTTCGCGTGGTTCGGTGATTGGAAGGCCCTCGCAATGAAGTGGCCAGGCCGGCGACCGGGGATCACGAGGTCCAAGGGTACCCCGCCAGGATCGGCTTGCGATGCCTCGGCAATACTCCCTGAGATGCGCAAACATTCTTGCACAATGGGTTCATCGAGTAAAGAATGGCCGCGTTCGGACCATCGGATTTCATGCAATTCAGACATCGAGGACCCTAACCCCGGAAGTGAACGAGCTGGAGGAGGCCGGTCTCGAGACTCTGACATCGAAGCGAGTCAAACCGCCACGGATCAAGGCGCTGTGGTGATGGATGCCCAGCCCTCCATCGATTTCGGCCATGGGCTCAGCGCCTTTGATACCAATACCATGCGGAAGGGTGCCCCTTCTCCTGGCCGATGACGTGGCGCACCCTGAGAAAATCGCCTCCTAAGAGGGATTCAACGTTGTCAGCGGAGATACCCCAGAGTCCCCCCTGCCAGGGGCGAGGCAGCCACGCATAGAGCATATACCAGCTTTGAGCTCGGGTCAGTCGCGCCAGTTCGGCGGCATACCTGATCCGCTCGCGTTCCTTCAGGACGAACAGGCAGCCGATGTCCAGCACGTAGTCATAGGGACCGGCCAGCATGCTGAGGTCGGCCACATCAGCGGTGTGAAAGTCAATCTCCAATCCGGCTGCCACTGCCTTGCGGCGCGCCATGCGGATGGCCTCCGGGGCGAAATCCACCCCGGTGGCCTGCCAGCCGTGACGGGCGAGGGTGATGGCATTGGTGCCCGTTCCGCACCCCAGATCCAGGGCAATTCCGGGAGGGGTGCCGGCGATGAATTCCACCACCTCGGGCGGGGTGATCTGGGTATCCCACGGTGTCTTTCCCCGCCAGTAGCGCCACTCGAACCCCCAGCGGCTCCGCCTCAGACGATCCTGCCATTCACGCCACATTTTCCTCCTCCGTTGGTGGGGGTCGCGGGCAATTGCCACGGAGTAAGCCCGACCGGGCCTATTGTAACGATTTCGATGCCCCAGTCTAGCTTCCCGGCTCAGCCCGCCAGCGAGGCGCCAAAAGGATTCAGGTAAGTCAAGGAAGCCGATGATCAGCTCGATGGAAAGGAAAGGGGGGGCCTCGGCCGGGAAGCTCCCGAACCGAGCCCCGTTCAAACCCTGTTACCACCACCAGCCATAACGCCACCCCCAATGGGAAAAGAAGTACGGGTACCCGTAGTAGGGGTAGGCATAATAGACATCCGGGCTCCTTTCTCGCCAGAGGTGGAGATCTTTCACCTCCAAGAGCGGGTAGGTGTACTCGATATCACCCTGAGGCAGAGTCTGCTTGCCCACGATCTTTCCCGCCACCGTGACCTCGCGCCCCTCGGCATAGATGGCGGGATCCAGGTAGCGCCGCTCCAGGGCGAGGAAGCGTCCCTCGGACACGTCCGTGTACTTGGGCCTGTCCTGGAAGTCCGCGGGTTTCTGCAGGACTTTCAAAAGGGTGCCCTCGGGAGTGTTCTTCGCCTCCAGAATGGTGCCGCTCCAGATCACCACTTTCCCTTCATAATGCTCCGGGCTCACCAGGACCTCCCGAAGCGAAAGATCCTCACTGGCCTCGCTCCGTACCTGCTTGGATATGACGGGCGCGCACCCGACCAGCGAAAGCAGCAGGACCATCAGTCCCGCGCCCGCAAAGAATCCCGGTTTGCGCCTCCGGCCGGCCGGCTCTGAAAAAGAGCCCCTGCCCGACCATCCATTTCCACTGCTGTTCTTTTCCAACCATTTGCTTCTTTCCCGGCTCATGACTGATCACCTCCCTGAAAGCTCTGTCATCATACAATATAACGACTTCTGAGTTGGAGCGGGACAGGCTGATCGATTTTCACGAGGGCCGCTTCGTCAAGCCCAGCAGGGGGGTGACGGCGAGAGCTGCCTGACGGGAGAAGTCAAGAGCCGCAAACGCTCTAAACACCGCCTGGTACGGGGATCTGCCCCCTTAATGCCTTCTGGAGGGTTGTCCCTCACTCGCTCCTCTCAGCTTGCGGCTTGCCCCCAAGTCGGGATCACGAATGCCACGCGCACACAGAGAGCCACGCTCCGAGCCCGAACGTTCACAGAACCTCAGCAGGAGATCGAGTTTGTGTGAAAATGTCGAAATATCATCATTTGATTTCACGCTTTCCCCAGCGTTCCGCAACCGCTTCTACCTTCATATCCGCATATCGATGTGGGGAGAGCCGCTTGGGACAGCCGCATCGGTCGATGGGAATAATCTGGTGAGGGTATCCTCAATGAATCGCCGTCGACATTGCCCCCGCCAGTGGAGCAGTTTCCCGTGAAGGGTTGCGAACATGGCCCTCATTGATGGGAATGGTGAAGTGAGAGCACCGATCCTCTGATTCTGCACGGGAAACGGGCGCATATTCTGGCACGCAAGTTGCTCAATCTCCGGGCGTCATGGAACATGAGCGAAAGGATGCGCGATGATACTGAGATGGAAGGCAGCCATGAATACGTCCTTGCAGATTGCACTGGGTATAGTTGTCGGGCTGGTGGGCTTGCTCCATGTGCCCTATGATCCGCTGATCGGAAGCAGTGCACTGCTCATCGGAGGATTTCTCATCCTGCAGGGTGTGGACCGCTGGTGTTGACTCCACATAGCTTCCAGAATCTGCCGGACCTGGACGTTGAGGTTCATCACAGCCCTGGGCCAGACCGCGGATCGTTCACGGAATACCCTTTGCTGGTGCGCCATTGGGGCGCGCCCCCTCCCCTGGGCTCTCTTGCCGAGAGACTTCGTTCGCATGCATTCTCCTGGGTCGCACAGGAAACCGGATGGTGAGGCATTGCCACATCGGTCGTCCAGTCGGAGTCGTGCCCGATAAACAAAAATACAAGAGAATCAGTTAGTTGTTCTTCCTTGAACCCTTCTCCTCAAGATAAATCCTCCCTCAGAAGACCGGTATATCATTCAAATCTTGCGGTCTGTGTCGGTTTGGGTCATGAATGGACGTGCTCATTGGAAAGGGTCGAGTTGACTCGCCATTATGTACAAAATTGTTAACATGATGGGCGATGTTGGCAAAATTGTAGCCCGATGATGTACATTATTCAATGACCGTCGAGAGGCGCCCGGTCTTGGTACACGTTTGCAGAATAAGGTGGCCATATTCGCTTGGTCGTCATCCCCGCAGGCTTCTGGCGGGGATCCAGGCATCCTGAGACTTCTGGATTCCCGCCTGGAACTTGCGGGAATGACAGTTCAATCGGACACTCAATTGTGTTGAGCGGTACTCAGTACGACAACGAGATTTCCTTGTAGGGCGGGCAAAAGCGGTAGCGTTGCCCACCGAAAAATGCGGTTTCACGACCACGGTGGGCGAGACAAGGCACTTGCCCACCCTACCCTGAAAGTGCATCTGGCCTCATTTCTCGTTGTAGTATCACTGAAGCACCCGCATACCAGGATGGTTTCTATGTCTTCGGATAAACAGGATATTATCGGGACGCTCATCACCATCGGCGACGAGATCCTCTTCGGGAATATTCCGAACGGCAACGCTCAGTATATCGCCATCGAGCTGCGATCGAGAGGTTTTCTGCTTTCCACCATGGAGGTCGTTGGCGATGATGAAGGGAAGGTCATTCCTCTGCTTAAAAAGGGCATCGGGGTGTCGCATTTTGTCATCGTGACGGGCGGTTTGGGGCCAACGGACGACGACCGGACCTCCGAGGCGGTCTCGCGAGCGTTCGAAAGGCCGCTCCTGCCCGATGCGGCGTATGTCGAGTGGCTGAAGCAGCGCCTGGCCGAACGAGGACGGCCATGGTCCGAGGAAGTCGCTCGCATGGCCCGCCTCCCGCGGGGAGCGCGGAAGATCGGGCTCGGCATGGCCGGATACGCATTGGAGCATGAAGCCGTTCCCTGCTACTTTCTTCCCGGTGTTCCCCACGAGATGAGATGGCTCATGGAGCACGAGGTGATCCCGGATCTCGAGGCCCGGTTCCCGCACCGAAGGCATCATGTGAAGCATGTGCTGCGCTTTCACGGTCTTCCCGAATCGTCTATGAATCGGCAGTTGAAGAGCCTGAGCGAGGCGCACCCCGAGGTTCAGATCGGTTATCTGCCTCAGATCGGAGAGAACTGGATCACGCTCTTCGCTTCGGGCGATGACGAAGCCGAAGCCCATGAGCTGGCGCACCGTGTCGAAGAAGAGGTGTTGGCGCGGCTGGGTGTGGGCCATCTGGTGGGGCGAGAGAGTGAGGGGTTGGAGGTGGCGGTGGGGAAGCTGCTCCTGGAAAGAGGCTGGAAGCTCGCGGTAGCCGAATCCTGCACAGGCGGCCTGCTTTCCTCAAAGATCACGAGTGTTTCTGGGGCTTCGGATTATTATGAGCGAGGATTCATCACCTACAGCAATGCATCCAAGTCGGATCTTCTGGATGTGAACGAGCGGCTCATCGTCGACCATGGTGCCGTGAGTGAGCCCGTGGCTGCTGCCATGGCGGAGGGGGCCTGCAGACGGGCCGGAGTGGAGGCCGGTCTCGGCATCACGGGCATTGCAGGTCCCACCGGAGGCAGTCCTGAGAAACCTGTCGGGACCGTTTTCATCGGCTGCTCGATCCCCGCCGGAACGGTGGTCGAAAGACACCTGTTCAGCGGAGACCGTGAACATGTGCAGGAGTGTGCCGCCCAGGCGGCCCTGGCCATGCTCTGGAGGGTGCTGGCCCGTGATTCGTAGCTTCGTCGCGCTGGACATCCCCGTGAAGACTCAGGAAGCTTTGGCGGCCCTCACCCATGAGCTGCAGAGGGCGCAAGCCCCGGTATCCTGGGTCAAGGCCGACCGGATCCATGTCACCTTGAAATTCCTCGGAAATGTTCCCGCCGGGCAGATCGAAGCCATCCAGGAGGCTTTGGCTCCCGCGGCGGCTGCGTGCTCTCCGTTTCACCTGCAGCCTTTTGGCTGTGGAGCGTTTCCGACCATCAAACAGATGCGTGTGGTGTGGGTGGGGCTTCGGGGGGACGAGAAGGCTCTTTTCTCGCTCCAGAAATCCGTGGAGACGGGTCTGGCTCCCCTGGGATTCGAGCCTGAGGATCGGGCTTTCCGCGCGCATCTGACCCTGGGGCGGGTCAAAGGCCGGCAGCATCAGCGAGCCCTTCAGGAGGCGCTTCTCAGCCTGCAGGGGTTCGAGGCTGAAGCTTTTGACGTCACGGAACTGGTGTTGTATAAAAGTGATTTGATGCCGCAGGGTGCCCGGTACACGCCCTTGTTCCGAGCTGCATTGTCCGGGAGGTTGGGTGGCTGAGCCCGTTGGGTCCGACGCTGTTCCCGGGTCTTTCGGACTCCTTCCCATATGAGCGCCTTCCGGCCAAGACCCTTGCCGGCGTGTCTCTACCGCCGGCGCATTCCCAGAGGCGATGACGACTCATGAGCCTGTTCCGGAAGGCTTCCGAATGGCGAGGAAGCGGACAGGCCTTGGCGGTTTCTAAACTTTCGAGGGAGGCCCCACATGGCTGCACCAGACGACCGAAGCAAAGCGATTGAAACGGCGATGTCCCAGATCGAGCGCCAGTGTGGCAAGGGATCCATCATGCGGCTGGGAGGAGATGTTCAGCCGGCGGCCATTCCGGTCATTTCCACGGGCTGCCTCTCGCTGGATCTTGCGCTCGGCATTGGAGGGGTTGCCAGGGGCCGCATCATCGAGATTTTTGGCCCGGAATCCTCGGGGAAGACCACGCTGGCGCTGCACGTCATCGCCGAAGCTGAGAAACTGGGCGGGGTGGCCGCATTCATCGACGCCGAGCACGCGCTCGACGTCCACTACGCGCGAAAGCTGGGAGTCCAGGTCGAGGACCTCCTCATCAGCCAGCCGGACTACGGGGAGCAGGCCCTGGAAATCGCCGAAATCCTGGTTCGCAGCAATGCCGTCGATGTGATCGTGGTGGATTCCGTGGCGGCCCTGGTTCCCAAGGCGGAAATCGAGGGTGAAATGGGTGATCCCCACGTCGGCCTGCAGGCGCGCCTCATGAGCCAGGCCCTTCGAAAGCTCGTGGCCACCATCTCCAAGTCCAGAACCTGCGTGATCTTCATCAATCAGATCCGCATGAAGATCGGGGTCATGTACGGTTCACCCGAGACCACCACCGGCGGCAATGCGCTCAAGTTCTACGCCACCATGCGGATGGAGATCCGGCGCGTCGGCCCCATCAAGGACGGCCAGGAGATCATCGGCAACCGGACCCGGGTGAAAGTGGTCAAGAACAAAATCTCGCCGCCGTTCAAGGAAGTGGAGTTCGACATCATCTACGGGCGCGGCATATCGAAGGAGGGGGATCTTCTGGATCTCGCCGTGGAGTCCGGGATCATCGAGAAATCGGGAACCTGGTATTCTTACGCTGGAGAACGGTTGGGGCAGGGAAGGGAAAACGCCAAGAATTTCATGCGCGAGCACCCGGAGGTTTTGCAGGCCGTCGAAGGGAAGATCCGCCAGATGCATGATTTGAGCGTCAACGGGAGCCCGGCTGAAGCGGGTGCCGCGGACTGATCGCTTGTTTGAGGAGAGACTATGAAAGCCAGTGAGATCCGAAAGGCCTTCCTCGATTTTTTCCAGCATCGGGGGCATTCCGTCATCAAGAGCTCGTCCCTGATTCCCCACGACGACCCGACCCTCCTCTTCACCAATGCCGGGATGGTTCAGTTCAAAAGGTGCTTCCTGGGTGAGGATCACCGCCCTTACGTGCGGGCTGCAACGAGCCAGAAATGCATGCGGGCCGGGGGTAAGCACAACGACCTCGAAAACGTGGGCAGGACGGCGAGGCACCACACCTTTTTCGAGATGCTGGGCAATTTCTCCTTCGGGGATTACTTCAAGAGCGATGCGGTGGATTATGCCTGGGACTTCCTGACCGGCGTCATGGGACTTCCCAAGGACAAGCTCTACGCAACGATTCATGAGGGGGACGAAGGGATGCGGCTCGGCGCCGACGAGGAGGCGCGCGGGTTCTGGGGGCGCTATCTCCCCGCGGACCGGATCCTGGCTTTCCCCACCAAGGACAACTTCTGGGCCATGGGGGATACGGGGCCCTGCGGGCCGTGCTCGGAGATCCTCATCGACCAGGGCCCGGCCATGGGCTGTGGACAGCCAGACTGCAAGCCCGGCTGCGACTGCGATCGCTATCTCGAGCTCTGGAACCTGGTCTTCATGCAGTTCAACCGGGGGGACGACGGTGTGCTCAAGCCGCTTCCCAAGCCCAGCATCGACACGGGCATGGGGCTCGAGCGCGTGGCGGCCGTCATGCAGAAGGTTCCCTCCAACTACGACACGGATCTCTTTTCGCCCGTCAGGAGCCGCGTGGCGGATCTCAGCGGCTACCGCTACGGCGACGACAAGGAGAAGGACGTTTCGGTCAAGGTCATCGCCGACCACAGTCGTGCTGCGGCATTCCTCATCGGAGACGGGATCCTGCCCAGCAACGAAGGCCGGGGCTACGTGCTGCGCCGGGTGATTCGGCGGGCGCTGCGGCACGGCAGGTACCTTGGGCTGGACCGCCCCTTTTTGTCCGAGACCGCCGTCGCGGTCATGGAGTCCATGCAGGACACCTATCCCGAGCTCCTGGAGAGTCGGAGCTACATCACCCGGGTCATCCTGAACGAAGAAGAGCGTTTCAGCGAGACCCTCGACAACGGGCTGCGGCTGCTGCAAAACGAGATCAAGCGGCTGCAGGATGAAGGGCGGAAGGTCATCCCGGGGGCCCTCATTTTCAAGCTTTACGATACCTATGGATTCCCCATCGACATCGTGACGGACATGGCCCGGGGCCTCCAGCTGGATGCCGATGAAGCGGGATTTCAGCAGCTCATGGACAAACAGCGCGAGCAGTCCCGCATCCACTGGAAGGGGAGCGGCGAGCGTGAGATCACGGAGGCGTACCGTCAGCTGGCTGCGCGCGGGGTCAGGACCGAGTTCGTGGGATACGAGCACATGGACGTCCGCTCTGAAATTGTTGCGCTGGTGCGGGGTGGAGAAGCCATTCCCGTGGCTCAGAGCGGGACCGAAGTGGAAGTGGTGACCCCCGTGACCTCCTTCTACGGCGAAACCGGCGGCCAGGTGGGGGACCAGGGTGAGATCGTCGGTTCCGAAGGCCGCATGACGGTGACGGACACGTTGAGGCTTCCGGGCGACATCTTCGTCCACATCGGGAGGGTGGAGGAGGGGACCTTCACGGTGGGAGAAAGGGTCCAGATGAGGGTTGCCCAGAATCTCAGGCGCAGCACAGCCCTCAACCACACGGCCACCCACATCCTGCACGCCGTGCTGCGCAAAGTGGTGGGGGACCACGTCAAACAGGCGGGGTCCCTGGTGGCCCCCGACCGTTTCCGCTTTGATTTTACGCACTTTGCAGCCCTGACTCCCGAAGAGATTTCCGAGATCGAGCGGCAGGTGAACGAAGAGATCCGCGAGAACCAGGCACTCGACGTGAAAGTGATGGACCTTGAAGAAGCCCTGAAAACGGGTGCCATGGCACTTTTCGAAGAGAAATACGGGGACCGCGTGCGCCTGGTGGAAATCCCCGGCTTCAGCCGTGAGCTCTGTGGGGGGACCCACACGCACCGGACCGGGGACATCGGGCTCTTCGTCATCACCCAGGAAACCAGCGTGGCCGCCGGCGTCCGGCGCATCGAAGGCCTCACGGGAAGCGCCGCCCTGGCTTATGTGCAGAAGCAGCAGGCTGCACTCCGGCAGGCGGCCCACCTGCTCAAGGCTGCACCCCTGGAGCTCCCGGAGCGCATCGAGAAGCTCACCCAGTCCCAGAAACAGGTTGAGCGCGAGCTGGAGTCCTTCAAGGCCTCGCTCGCCAGCAGGCAGTCGACGGACCTGCTGGACCGGGCCGAGGAGGTGGGCGGGGCTCGGGTGCTGGTGGTCCAGGTGGACGCCGACAACCCGAAGATCCTGCGCGAGATGAACGACCAGTTCAAGGACCGCATGAAGAGCGGCGTCGCCGTGCTCGGCGCCGCCCATGAAGGAAAGGCGTTCTTGCTCGTGGGGGTCACCGCCGATCTGACCAGGCGGATCCAGGCGGGCAACCTCATCAAGGAGATCGTGAAGGAAGTCGGCGGAAGCGGCGGTGGCCGGCCCGACATGGCCCAGGCCGGCGGCAATCAGCCCGAGAATCTCCCCGCCGCTCTCGACCTGGCCCGGAAGCTCATCCGGGAGAAGCTCGCTCCGTAACCAGCAGCTTCGATGGGGTGTTTGTTGCAGCCAGGAGATTTAACTCGTTGAGGTTGAAATACTTCATTTTTTCACCGCAAGGCGCAAAGGTCGCGAAGGGTCCATTTCTGTCTCTCTTATAGATGGGTCTGGAAGGATTTCGCGCTTCCGGAGGTTGAGCGATAGTCGGGCCGCTATCCACCTGGACAATGGTGGCTGGCGGTCTTTGCTTTTTGGGCGTCGGTTTTCAAGAAGGGTTGAAGAAACTCATGCAAATACCGCTCTTGAGCGACATCGTCATCATCCTGGGCCTGGCCGTTGGAGTGCTCTTCCTGTGCCACCAGATGCGTATCCCGGGCATTGTGGGATTTCTGCTGACGGGAGTGCTGGCGGGCCCTCACGGTTTTGGTCTCATCAGTGCCGTGCATGAGGTCGAGAGCCTGGCCGAGATTGGAGTCGTGCTGCTCCTCTTCACCATCGGCCTTGAGTTTTCCATGAAGAGCCTCTGGCAGCTCAAACGGTCTGTGCTGGTCGGCGGCTCTTTCCAGGTTTTTGCCACCCTGCTCGTCACCTTCATCATAGCCAGAATGCTCGGCCAGGATGTCGGGAGGTCGATCTTCCTCGGCTTCCTGGTGTCCTTGAGCAGCACGGCCATAGTCCTGAAGCTTCTGCAGGAACGGGCCGAGATGGACAGTCCGCAGGGCAGAATGAACCTGGCGGTCCTGATCTTTCAGGATGTCATAGCGGTTCCCATGATGCTCCTGATTCCACTCATGAAAGGGGGTGCCGGGGATGTCTCGGAAAGTTTTACGATCCTCTTCGTCAAGGGGATGGCCATCGTTGTGCTGGCAATCCTCAGCGCCCGGTATGTTGTGCCGCACGTGCTCTTTCAGATTGCCAAGACACGAAGCAGGGAGCTGTTTCTGCTCACCGTCGTCGTCATGTGCCTGGCAGTGGCATGGCTG
>JBFYYO010000082.1:0-14297 GCA_041310025.1 Syntrophobacterales bacterium | reverse complement strand
GAATGTCGTCCGGCATCCGCTTCCCGAGGAAGGTGTCGCGGGCTTTCACCACAGGCGCCAGGTGGCAGACCCCGAAACAGTCCATCTCGATGAACTGGATGCCATGACGGCCCACCTGACCTTCTTCGGCGTGGATTTCGGCGGCCAGCCGGCGCGAAAGCTCGGGCTGACCGCGCAAAAAGCAGGCCGTCCCCTTGCAGACATAGATGAGGATGTCTCCGCCCGGGTCCGCACTGTACTGTTTGAATCCGGCAATGACCCGGATCACGTCCACCGGGTCGAGCTCCAGGATCGACACAATCTGGTCGAACGATTCGGGAGTGACATACCCGAAGATGTTCTGCACCTCATGAAGCGTCCTGGGCAGATAAGCCCCGGAGCCCAGGCCGGAAAGCACCCAGTAGATGTCCTTGTGCCGTTCGCGATCGGCAATGGCCGCCACCACGTCGGGGCGCAGGAGGATGGCAAACATCAGCCACTCCCACTCCTCCCCAACATAGTTCACGTTCAAACCGGCATGCTCGGGCAGCCGATTGTAGCGTTCCACCTCCTCCTTCAGCCGGCGGATCTGCTCGTCTATTGGCGCGTAACAGGAAGCCAGAATGCGGCGGTAGCCGTCTTCCCTCTCGATGAGGTAGCGCACAAAGCCGGCATGGCCCTGCTTGTTCAGCGGAAGCGCTTCCAGGAGAACGAGCGATGCCTTCTCGAAGGGCTTGAGCGGCACCGTGAGCCCTTTTTGCTCCCATCGGGAGCGGGCTGCCCCATGGATCCGCTTCCAGAGCTCCGAAGGGGTTTCCTCCGCCAGGGATCCGGGGTCGAAAGCCTGGTCTGCGACTCCCAGGAGTGAGCACAGAACGCTCAGCAGCCGGGATACACCCTCTTCATCGAGCTGGGACCGGGGAGGAGCCATCTGACTCAGCTGAGCGCAGGCCCACTTCAGGCCCATGAAGCTCGATCGCGCTTCGGAAATGAACCCCTGGACGGCCCGCTCATAAGCCTTTCGATCCGATTCCCGGATCTGTTCGAGGGCCAGCACATCGCCGGCAAGGAAGTGGCCGCCGGATGACCGGTCGCCCCCGCCGAAGTAGTCCAGCATCATCTCAAAGAAGTCCTGCTCGCGCCAATCGACCCTTTCCAGCGCATTTTCCACCAGCCGAGCCAGACCGTCGAGGTCGCCCGTCTCCGGAAGCCCGGCCTTCACCCCGCTGAGCTCGTCACAAAACCGGCGTGTCCCGTCCGAATGCGGCGCATAGACCCAGCGAAGCAGCTCCAGACTCGAGCGAAGGCTGCTCAGCTCTCTGGCCAGGCGTGCCAACGCTGTCGGCACACGGGTGTCGCGCGGCATCCACTCGAGTCGCCGGGACGCCTCATGTCGCTCCAGCCAGTCGGCAGCCGCCATATCAGCCTCAGGCAACCAAAACGGTCGAACCGTATCCATATCGAGCCCCCCTTCTTCAAACCGGACACTTCACGCCAGGGCGCGCTGCTGTTGTTTCATCCAGTTCTGGAGATCCTGATGCGCTGCC
Source organism: Syntrophobacterales bacterium (assembly GCA_041310025.1). Lineage (GTDB taxonomy): Bacteria > Desulfobacterota > Syntrophobacteria > Syntrophobacterales > Syntrophobacteraceae > JALOOX01. Next base: position 12,771 of record JBFYYO010000082.1, on the reverse strand, counting down.
GCTCTGGCCTCCTGCTCCCACTGCAGCAGCGAGATGCCCAGAAGAGCCCGGAATCGATCGTCCAATTCCTGCAGTCGCTGCTGACGGTCGGGCCGCCGGGAGCCCCGCAGTTCATCGAGAGGGTTCAATCCATGGTCCACCAGGAACTGCCAGAAGTCGTCCCAGCCGGGATCGCCCTCCCCCTTCTGGTGCTGCCTGAGCAGATAAAAGATGGCGCGCGAATCGATCCGCCCGCGATACCATCCCTCCTGGATCTCGACCCGCTTTCTGTCCAATTCCTCGACGATCTGACGGATCCGTTTGTGAAACGTCGCCAGCCGCTCTGTTTCGAGGAGGTCTGAGAGCCTCCGGTACATTTCTTCCTTGATCTGGCCCAGGGCTACGCCGCGGCGGCTCACGATCTCAGCCAGTCCCCCTCCCGAGGCTCGGCTTTCAACTTCAGTCGATTCCACGGCGAACATGGATCGGGCCGAGGTTTCGGACCGGCCCGGGAATCTTCCGTCGTTGTCCTTGAGGAGCTCCATCCGCACCTTGTGGAAAGCACGGTCCACCTCCTGGAGCTCTGCATGCTGCGCGGCAAAAAGTCGCGCCGTCACGCTCGCGTAGATCCAAATCTTCTGATCCCTGAGATGCTCCCGGCGGTTCCACTCGCGCTCCGCCGCCATGGCGAGTGCGGCTTCCTCGATGCCTGCCAGATCGTAGCCCGAGCGCGTGATATCGCTCAGCACTTCTTCCAGACCGCCGTGCTGGTCGTCCTGAAGGAGAACATGGTAGCGCACCACCTGCAGCAGCTCGCGATAGGCGGCCAAATTTTGTCGCTTTTCCCCGCGCCCCATGCCGTCCCGGAGCCCGCGATTGATGACTTCCTTGTCCTTGAGGCCCGAAGCCAGCAGCGGTATTCCCAGGGTGGCGCCGGGGATCTGTTTGGGGGTCGGCCCCTCCTGAAGCCGCTCTTCCGTGAAACGGAGCCAGGCCGCCTCAATGACGTCCGAAGTTTCCCTGATCTCGCGGAGGAGCGCCGTCAAGGCGTCCAGGTTTCCCTCCATCTTGGCCACCAGAAACAGGTAATGGAGCAGTCGATCGCGATCCGCGGGCTGATAGCGGTCCAGCAACCGGTCCAGAAAAGACGTGAAGACAGGGAATCGGTACAGCACCGAATCCATGTCGTCCTCCTCGATCTGCCCCGGGATCAGCGCCGGAATACCCAGCGAGAGCTGATACTGCCGCTTGCAGGCCAGGTGATGGACCAGGTCTTCGCACCATGCGTCGATCAGGCCCGGGTAAGCTGCCGCGCCGCGAAGATGGGCCTTCAGCTCCCCCTCGATAGCCGCCCGATCGATTCCCCGGCGCACCCGGTCCCTGATGAGCAGCCGTATGAGACCGAGGGGCGGTCGACCCGGGGAACGCTCCCTCAACTTGCTCTCGAGCCAGGCCGATTCCATCCTTTCCTGCTCGCGTCGCAGCAGAGCCGTGCTGAGCAGTGCGCGGAGAAAGCTCGAGCGGACCTGAAGGGTCTGCTCCCAGGAATCGATCACCAGAGCATCGCGATCCCGCCGGGAGACCGCCTTCCCCACTCGGCTGAGCTCCTCGTCGATTGCATCCTGCTCTTCCGGAAGCAGATCCTCCAGCCGGCACGAAAACCCCGGAGAGATGGTAAAACCCGCCCGCTGGAAACGACTCCAGACCTTTTCCAGCCAAAGTTTCAGCTGATCCTCGGACGTCTCGGAGGGCTCACCCAGGTCGATTTCGTCGATGCAAGCCTCAAAGAGCTCCCGCAACTGACCGGTATCCCCCACGGGAACGCCCTCTCGATGACGGGCGAGGACCTCCCGCCTGCTGGCAACCTGGGCCTGCTCCTGGCGAATCAGCCGCTCGAGATAGGCCTCCAGCATCTGAACCGGGGCTACCTCGGGAGGGAAAAGAGCCGTACCACGCTGCCCCGCCTCCTGCAGCATGGTCAAGACGCGGCCGGCCGCCAGGGACGTCTCCTGATGCCAATAGGCATTCTTGATGATTTTGGAGAAATCCTCCCAGTCGCGGATGGAGAAGTCGGGAAGGTTCATATCCAGGAGGTCTTCGTTCCACCAATGGCTGAACCCATCCTGAAACCGCTCCAGCCTGTGCCGGAGAACCAGATCTCGGTCGTGATCCCCCAACTGATGCAGAAAGAGCACTCTCTGGTACGCCTCCCGGGCCTTCCACATGGGGTCCTGAGTGCGGGTCAGCGGCTGGCTTTGACGCTGGCGGCGGGCCAGCACCAGCCAGTCGCTGTTCTGGATCACCCTCTCCCACTCCGCAGCCAGACGAAGACTCCCATGATCCACCAGCAGCTGCCGTTCATCACGCTGCAGCCTTTCAGCAGCCTCGTATCCGAGATACTGGCAAAGCCCCTGATAGAGCTCCTCGCCGCTCGGAGCCTTGAAAATGCGGGGCTTCGGGCTCAATCGCTCCCAAAGCGCCTGCACCCGGTCACGGAACAGCTTGCGGCTCTGCTGCTCCGTGACCGACAGGATCTTCTGAAAACGCGCTCTCTCGGGTGATGCACGCCAGCGGGTCTGGTCTCGCAGCACATCGAGAAGAGATTCGGTCCCCCTGGGCAGAGCCATCCGCTGCACCTCAAGCAGTCTGGTCTTCAACGCCGCAACCTGGTGGGGAGCCAGATGAAGACAGCTTTCGGGATTCATCAGGCCTGCCGCGAGAGATAGCGCAAAGGTCCTGCAACTGCTGCGGCCGCAGGCTCCACAGTCGAGTCGCGGCAGCATGCTCAAGACCGCCTCCGCATGTTCGCGCGGAATTTCCCCGGCGGTCCCGTCGGGGTTGATGAGCTCCACCAGGACCTCTTGGACCGACTCCGTGAAGAGGGTTCTCGGCGGCAGGTCGACGTTTTCCATCGACGATTCCAGACGGGCTCGCAGCCTTTCAAGGCTCTCCGGATCCTGCAGCTCCCCGGCGTTTGCCTCCATCCATCCATGCAGCTCCCAGGCCAGAAAAGCCTTCCATTCCGGTACGCTGCGTATGCACCGTCTCAATTGCCGACGGTAGAGGGGGCCTGAGAATTTTTCCAGATATTGCTCCACCTTGATGCGAGCGCCCTCCTGGAGACGGCTCACAGTGGGCGCAAGAAGCCCGATTGCGGATTCGAGCTCCTGGCGCCAACTGGACGACAAGACCAGTCTTCCAAGGCCCAACCGCGAACGCCCACAAGCCACCAGCATCTTGTGGCAGGCGGGTGTGAGCTCTTCCATGAGCCCCCGGTAGATCCTGCCTTTCTCACCCTGAGACAGTACAAAGCCATCCGTCATCCGATCGATCACGGACGATCTGGGGCAGATCTCCTCCAGATGATCCCGAACGGCCTCCAGGCTGTGGGGAACCGCCCGGTGCAGATCCACGGACCACGTTGCGGCGGTCTCCTCGACCCAGGCCATGGTCCGTATCTTCCCACCGGCCAGCTCACCCCTCTTCAGGGGGCTATCCCAGCCTTTGGGATCGGGTCCGAAACGCTCCATCCAGTGCTGAAACAGCAGGTATCGTATGAAATGCCGAAAATCGTGGAGACCATTGATGGAATACCCTGCCGCAATCCGCACCATCGCTTCGCACTGCCGGCCCCACTCAGCCTGTATGAGAGCACCCAGGTCTCCCTTGCCCTTCAGCTCATAGCCTTTGCGTGGCCTGATCAGGTAACGTACGGTTCCTTCGGGAAGGGCTTTCCGTACGGCCTCCTGCGTGTCCTCGGCCTCGTCTGCCTCAAACGGCCAGGATCGGCGCGCCAGGACATGAGTCGCCGCCATCCTGATGAGCCGGCGCAGCAGCCCCGTCTGAGGCAAAGGCTGCCTGTCGGCTTGAAGATAGCTCTCCAGATCCTGCAAGGCTTCACGGACCAGTCTCTGGTACCATCCTGTGATTTGCTCCAATCCGATGGCTCTGTCACGCTCCCAGTCGCCAGAGAGATTCTCCAGGGGAACCAGAAGCCTCAGCGACGCCTCCTCAAAACGCTCGGTGTCGGCGAGCGGGACAAGCAGCACCTCGTAGGGATCCCGAAATCTTTCATGATCGACATTGAAGCCTTCAGACTGGAGCTGATCGAGAAGCGCGGAAGGCTCCGGAAGATGCGCTTCGCCCACTGTTTTGTGCAGGATCAGCCGCATCAGATCGAGCACGCTGTCGATCTGGCGGTTGGCCTGGATCTGAACAAGCCTTTTTTGCTCCCTGGCGTCGAGCGTTTCCATCAAACAAAGCTGGTGGCAGCGCAGCAGCACATAGAGGGCAGGCTGCACCGGCCAGTCCGGAAGCAGAACATCCCACTCGACCCCCTCGAGCTCGAGGGCAATCTCGTGACTCAGACGCCCGATACCGCCCTCGGCGCCTCCAGGTTGCCCCATCAACCGCATCTCGAGCCAGATGAGAACGTCCTCGAAATGGGTGATACCGCGGGCCGCTCCCACGTTGCGGAGGACCCGGTAACGGTCGAGGCGTTCTTCGTTGCGGACGGGATCCAGCCGATGATAGCCCTCCACCTCGAGAAAGCGCTTCGCCCAGGCCAGGATCTCCAGGGGCGTTTTGTGGAAGAAGCCGACCCCCTGAATATGTTGCAGAGCCGTTAGCCACTGTGAAGATTCCGTTTCGCCCCCGTTTCCCGCAGCCGCTGCCGTTTGGCTCCAGCGATCGAAAAAAAGACATCGTGCGTACGCACCCGCATCGTAGGCGCCGTGGGCTCCGCAGGCCAACTCTGAAGCAAACCGCTCATCAAGGATTTGCCGGACCGCCGCCTCCACTTCCGAAGCCTCGGCGGGTATTTCAAAGACCGTGTGCAGCTCGAACAGGATCGCATCCAGGACGCGATCCTTCAGCGCTCTGAATTCCGCATCCTTGAGGGCCGCCAGGTCATCCGGAACGCCAACTGCCACACCGTGACGCCTCGATGCCGGTCCCGCTGCGGGACCGACCCCGGCACAGGATAGACGCCAAATCGGGGTACGGGCCTCGATACCCCGATAAATCTGTTCGCGCTGGCTCTCAGTGATCATGGGAATCGCTCACTTTCTGTGGATCGGAATGCCCTTCTCGCGCAGCGACGCGGGGAAGCAGAAAGCTCACCAAGAAGGGCGGGCGCTCTGCGGAGGAGCCGAAGCTCAGGGCGACAGGCCGGATTCGCGGAGCAATTCCGGAGCCACCCAGCTTCTGAAGAGCTCCAGATAAACCATGGGGTTCTTCGGCGCTCCGACCAGGCATCGGTCCAGCAGATAGCGCTCGAGCTCCTCCATGATGGAAATACGCAGCTCTTCCGGCGTCAGCCCGGCCATCACCTGCTTGAATTCGTCGATGAGGTCTTTCAGGCGTTCCCGGTTGGCCCCGGTGAAGAGGGTCTTGAGCTCGGGCAGGTGGTGCTGAACAAGGACCTCCCATTGCAGCGTCCGATCGATGACATCACGATAGCGGCACTGGTAGCTCCAGAGCGTTCGTTCCACCTCCTCAGGAGGCAGCCGACCGGCCAGTCCGTGAAGCCCGGATGCTGGCTCCCGCTGAAGCCGCTCCAGCAGGTCGCGCTCATAGTCCTCGGGGTTGTAGTGCAGCGGTCTCTCCCCCTGGAGCCGAATCAGATCCTTCAGGATGAGCTCGATCCGCTCCACTTCATACGGGTCGAAAGGAATTTCCTCAAGTGGAGGCTCTTCCTGGACCGCCATGGGCATGGAAGCGTCGTCAGGCTCCCCGCATCCCGAATCGGGATTCGCCGGGGTCGTTCCCGAAAGAGCCTCGCACACCCGGACGGGCACTCCCCAGTGTTCGAGGAGACGCGGAGCGAGCGGCAGAGGATCTTTCAAATCCTGCAATGATCGCCGCGCCAAATCATGGTCGGTCGGATCCTGGCTGTAAACCAGGAGAACCGCGGCATGGCGCCAGGTTGCCTGCGAGCGTTTCAGGGCCTCGCGTGCCAGTCCGATCTCCACATGGATCACGATCTGCTGCAGGAGGGACGTCTCTCCCAGTACTTCGCGTGGACCGATGATCTCCACTCGGGAATAGTGGCTCAGGAGGGTTGGATAGTCGCGGATCGAAAGCAGGCGCGAGAGTCCAGCGAGCCGCTGGGCGTATTCCTCCGATTCGGCCTCCCGAGGTCGCAGGTGCGTGGGCACACGGGTGTGGCGATTGGTACTCCGCAGATCGAGCGCGGCAGCCTCCTGCAGGAGGGTCTTGAGAATCGGGTCATCGGCCGTCCACCGGGCGATGAGAGGCCCCTCCCACTCCTCCAGCGGGGAAAAGAGCAGGTGCGTTGAAAGCAGGATCTCCTTCATTTCGCGTACGAGGATCTCTCGCCCCCCCAGCCCTCCCACCAGCGTGCGGAGGGTTTTGGGAGTCCGGTTTCCTTCGCGCGCTGCAGACCTGGCGAGAGTCCCCATGACCCGGCTGGCCAGGGGCGGGACAGATCCAAAGCTGTTGGAGCGATCCAGCACCACGATCCGCCGCGCCTGATCCAGCCACGGAGCGAGCTGCTCTTCCGGAAACGGGTTGAAAAGCCTCACCGAAAGGCATGCCATGCCGCTCCACCCGGATTCTTCCAGTTCGCGAAGCGCTTCCACTGCATTGGGGACCAGGGACCCTTCGAGGATCATGACGGTCTCCAGGACGGAGGGCCGGCCGGTGGCGTCGACCGCAGGGCAGACACCTGCCTGAAAAGTGTTACCCGGCAGGGCGGAAATCGCGCCGGGATCGGCCGGGACGCTCTGGCACGCCACCTCGAGCTCGGCGATCCTCAGGCCCGTGAGCTCCTCGACGGCCCGGACCGCGTATGGGTAAATACGCACTGCCGCCTGATGGGCCTTTTCGAGCTCCGACTGGGTTTCCTGGTAAACGGCTGAGGTCCCGCTGGGGCCGTGGACGACGATGTCCCCCTGCCGGTTGATCAGCTTGTGCTCCAGGAAGTCAAATCCCTCGAGGGTCTTTCGCAGCCAGCTCCTCACCCGCTCATCGGGCGGAACTTTGACCAGGCCGATCTTGTGCGTGTCCGTGATTCCCCCGATCCCGACGATGACGGGCAGCCTGGCAAAATGGGTCAGCAGCCGTGCCAGGTAGAGCGTCGCCACGTACTCCTGGATGGACTTGGGAGCCAGCATGATGCCCCCGTCATCCCGGAAGCTCATGAAGTCCGTGTGGCTCTCCTCGATATTCAGATTGGGGGCCGCGAGAGCCCGTTTGGTGATGAGGAAGAGGCCCTCGAGCCTCGCCCCCACGAACTGCGGGATGATCTCGGTGAATAGCCGCCATCCCTGGGAGGCGGTGAAAGTGACCGGCAGGAAGCCTCCCGCCCGGGCGACACCGATGAGCTTCTCGGCTGCGACCTTTTCAGAGGGATTGACTTCATCGACCACGATGTACGGATGCCCGTTGGCATAGGCGTCCGCCATGGCATAAAAGGGATTCCCCGCAGGAGTGATGGGGAAGCCGATGTAGAAGAGAGGATGCTCGGGGATCGCCACCTGGCTCAGGACCATGCCCGCGATGGTTCCACCCATGATCATGAGCGAATCGCCCGGGTCTTCACCCGTCGTCTCCCTGGCGGCTGCATCCAGCCTTGTGGATTCATGGGGCTCGGAAGCGGGCGTTTCCAGGAGAACCCGGCAGGACTCCTCGATGACCGGCCCGCAACGATCCCGGGCGCACTCCATGGCCCGGTAATAGTGCTGAAGCAGCCTGGCGTTTCGGAGCACGGCCTCGGGAAAACCCTGGCTGAGGAGCTTCAAGTCGGATTCCCAGTCGAAGGGGAACCCCAGGGCCACGAGAGCCTGGAACATGGGGCCAACGGCCACGAGATTCGAAACGACGTTGGCGGATCCGGTCACCTCCTGCATGATGCCGTCCATGTCGATGCTGATGACCCGCGCCGTCACCATGGCCGCCAGCTTCTCAAGGTGGCGCCGCTGGTCGGGGCTCAACTCGGCGAGAGGTCTGGCCCAGACGGAGATGGCTATGCGCTTCCTCAAACCCTGGAGCGTCATGATACTCTCCCGGGATTCCGAGAAAGCTTCCATGGGGCCAATATCCGAATCGGCGAACGGACCCGTGCAGGCCATTCTCTCCTCGCGCAGCGGCACGACCAGGCGACGGATGTCGTCGGGAGCCTGCTCCATGAGATCCCGCCAAAGATCCTCGCCTGGCAGCGTCTGATTGATGATCAGAAACCCGCCCGGACGCAGCTGGCCGAAGAAAAGGTCAGGCTGGCGCTTCATCTCTTCGAAGTTGGTGACACCCAGAACGGCCACCGGCAGGCTGTGCATGGCGTCTTTGCGCTGAAGGGGGCGGGAGTCCACGAAGGTGGCTGAAAGGACGGGTGTTCCGCGCTTGGACGACCCGAACTGCCAGGCCATGCCGGCCCAGGCACCCTTGGCGGTGAAGAAACTGGCGAAAATACGGTTGATGGCGATGCCCCGGTCTCCGGCCAGGCTGGCCACTCCGATGGCGAAGGGACCGAAGGCCGCAATCCTGCCCCGCAGTTCGGCCCGCTCCCGTGCTGCCGTCACGGCATGGCTCACCCTGATGACACCGCCTGTCTCGAGGAATTCCTTCCGGAGCTGGACCGACAGTCGGTGCTGCTGGAGCTCGGTGTACTCCCCCAGCACCCGCTCCTCGAGTATCCGGTCCAGAAGCTGCGTCAACTGCCGACGCCTCGCTTCAGCCTCACTGGGGGCAGCCACCTCTCCCCGACGGAACAGCTCCTGCTCCACGGGGTCTTCAACCATCAACGGCCCGGCTGCGGACTGAAGCCTGCGCACCTGCTGGGCTAGATCTTTCTGCAGCGTTTCGATCCGGGTCAGAATCTCCCGGATGGCCCCATCGACTGAGTCCATTTCTTCAGTCAAGGGATCCAGAAGCTGAGCCAGCCGGTCGGCCGCAAGGGCATACCGGGTCAGGTGCCCATCTTCCTCCGCGAGTACTCGGTCACGCGCGCTGGCATAGCGCTGAAGCTCCTCGGAACCGACCAGTCGCCTCACCATCTCGTGCTCGAGAGTTGCCGCCAGCTGAGGCTTCCAATCGCCGTCGGCATTGAAGAGCATCGCATGAGGAAACTGCTCCAGTCGATGGCGATAGTGAAGCCGTGAAGCCTTGAGCTCATCCAGGAATGCCCTGACCTTATCTTCCGCTTTTCGGATCAGGTGCGTTTCGAGATCGATCTGCCAGTTCATCTGATCCCGATAGCTCTCGAGTTGGGTGATGAGAAAATGGGCGGCCAGATTGCGCGGCTCGCCCCGCCCCGTTTGTGGATTGCGCCGCAGGAACGCTTTGTACCGGGGGTCACGCTCGAGCCAGGAGAGAATCGGCTTGGGGGCTCGCCGCCACTCCTCCCATGGCTTTTCACGGTCTTCCGGATGATAAGGCCCCACGCGCTTGCGAAAACGGCCCACAAACACCAGCTCAGGCAGCATGCCCGCGTTGGCCATGACTTCGGCGAGATCGTCCGGGTCCTCACCAAAGAATTTGCCCGTTTCGGGACATGGGGTCACATCCCACCTGATGCCCGACTGACCCAGCTGGTCAGCCTGATGCCAGAACTCCTGCATCGCCACTCGATTGGCACTGTGGCCGCACCCCACCAGGATGTTGGGAAACTCAGCCGCCAGGTTGATGAGGCTCCACTGAACGTTCTGGTTTCCGAGGAGAAACTTCCCGATGGGCGTGGTGAGCGTCCCCATGCCGAGGAGCGAGGTGGCCGAGCTCTCTCCCCCGGTGTTCGAGTAGACCTGCGTGTCGGTGATGACGATGAAGTGCAGCACGTTGGGGTTCCGACGCCTAATGAGCGTCGACTGCTGGCGAAGGGCGTTGAGCCACGCCGGAAGCCCGATGACCGCCCCACCGTCGCCCCCTTGACTGACCACATAGCGACGCGCCTTGGGCAGGTGGCCCCGGCGTATGGAATGGTCCTGAGCCATGGTGATGGCCTCGCCGAAAGCGAAGCCGCCCCCGAAGACCGTTCTGCCGCCCGGCACCTTCTGGGCCACTTCCCCGACTTTGTTCAGGGTTTCGGACATGCACCCGGTTTCGAGGGTCAGGGACACACCAGGCGCCTCACCGCGTGCCAGGCTCATGGCGATGGCCATGGTTGCCGGGATCGCCAGCACCTGGACTTCCGCGCAGGTGGGGCAGGCGGTGTGACCACTGGCGAGGGCCATGTTTCGGTAACGCGCATGGATCAGCCGGTGATTCCGCGGAATATCGGCCAGGAGGGTTCGGGCGAACCGGGCTTCCGCCTCCATGAGCTCAGGGTGGTCCAAAAAGATGGTCTGCAGGTCCCGGTTGAGCTCACCCAGCAGCGGGCTGCGGCCCACCGGCAACGCCTGCACCACATGCGGCGCGAGGATATGCGCTCTCCGGCCCGTTTCATCCAGAACTCGCTGCTGCAGGGCCGAGGGCAATTCCTCCTCACGGGGCGCCAGAAACACATCCACTTCGCGACGATCCCAGAGAGCCACGAGAGAACCCCTGCGATAGCGCCCGAGGGAGTCGAAAAGTGTTGCCGCTTCGCTCGTGGCGGCTCCGTCCAGTGTCGCAGCAGGACTCTGCCAGTCGAGCACGAGTGAGACCTGCAGGCCTCTTCTCAGGGCCGAAGCAGCCAGGTCCATTTCGACTTGCCCGGTCTCGGTCTGGAGGACAACGGCCGCCCGAACCTCCTCCCGGACTAATAGCCGGATACCGCCCTCTTCCCCCCCTTCAAATACGCTGACCATCAGAGGCCGTCTGCCGCTGCGAGCCTTCTCTTCGTTGAATGTCAGCCGGATCTGACGCACGATGGCTCCCGGGACCTCCAGGTCCCGTGTCTTCGCCAGCACGTCTTCCAGTCTGTAGCAAAATCCGTTGGAGGCATGCCGACGGATTTTGTCCAGAAAGGCCAGAAAACCATCCGCCATCTCCCCATATATGGAGACGCTGCTTCCGCCCTCGTCAATCCGGATCGGCAGGTCGTCCGGGTCGCCTGCAGGCTGCTTGGCGTGGGCCTGGAGGAGGGCGCACCGTTTTCTGCACAGACCGCAGTTGGTGCAGTAGTCTTCCGCCGGGCCCAACAGGCGGGCCCCCTCCGGACTCACCATGGCCATCATTTCGCTGCAGCTGGTGACACAGCGAAGGCAGTGATTGCAGAGTCGATGGTCCACGAGAACACGACGGGAGAGATACTTCTGCAGTCGCTCGGTGCTGTGCCGCTGGACAATGGAGGGCGCGCCGAGGATCTGGAAGTCGCCCGTGTCGTCCAGCCGTGCCGGGTCAGCGGCCTGTTGGACCAGGCCATGGATTCCCAGGGTGAAAAGGACCCAAAGATCCTCCGAATCCCCTTCAGCGGCTTCAATGGCGTGATAATTTCCCCGGTTGTCCGCCAGGATGGTGCATACAGGAATGTAGGAGCGCTGTCCCTGAGCCTGCCGACACGCCAGCAGAAGGGTCCGCCCCGTTGAAGTTGCCGATTCCCAGAGGGTCTTCCAGGGATCCGAAGTGGAATGGAGGCGACAGTCCCCGGCATATTGCGCGCCAAGCGTTCCCAGATGGAAGCCCGGGCCGGCCGGCTCGAACTGGACGAGTCGATAAAACCGCCCGCCAACTCTGGCCAGCGTGCAGGCCGTCGAGCGCTCCTCCTGAATAAGCCAGCCATCGGCGGAGCTCGCCTGGAGCGAGCCAACCCTTTCAAGCATTTCCTCGGAGGGTCCGGCCTCTGAACAGTGGGATAGTGACGCCATCACGATTCCCTTTCGATGGTCCGTTGAAAAATGGTTCATGCTGCTGCTGGTCGGGAGCCCCTATCGCCTCGCCAGGCAGCTCCCGGGTGCTGATGACCAGGAGAAATCCAGATACGACAACGAGATTTGTCAGGTAGGGTGGGCAAGAGCGGTAGCGTTGCCCACCGAAGAACCGAGGCTTTACCTTCCGGAGGGCAAAACAAGGATCTTGCCCACCCTACCCTGAAATAGCATCTGGTCTCATTTCTCGTTGTAGTACTTGGACTGGTCGGCAGAGGAATCGATGAGCAGAGGAAAGCTCGAGGACGTGCCGCAGGAAGACGCCGCTCGAAGACTTACCAGGTTCAGCCGGAACGCGGAGAGAGGGGTGATTCCATTCACGCCGATGCCATGCTCCACAAGCCCAATTAACTATCGTGCTTAAACAAAAAGTGATTTCACCGCTTCAGGTCAAGAAAATTATTTTCACAAAGTAAATCCGCGGCGACTCTTCGAATTATTTTTGAGGCTTACTCCCATGATCCTTTCAAGACCCTGCCTCAAATGCCGATAACACGACATCGGTTGTTGAAGGCGTGAATTCTCAGGACAGACTGGCAACCGGTCCCGGTTGCCGTGAATAGAAGAGATCAAGCAGGAGAGAACGATGAAACTGGAACAGCTTTATCACAAGTGCGGTCATTCCATCATTCTGGTGAAGAAGTCGGTCGGTCCGGTGGCGGAGATGTTCTTCATAGATGGGATGGACCCTTTCCTGGAGGGCAAAGGCGGCACCAGGAAGCCCAATGTCGTCACCAAGTGCCCAGGCTGCAGCGGATTTCTCAAACTTGAGCGTCTGCTCTCCACCAGGCCCGAAGTCAGCGAGGAAACAGCCCCCTCCGGGTACATCCCGGCCAAATTCTCGGCAGGAGCGTAGGACTTGCCGGATCATTAGGAGAAAGAATGCTCGACTGCCAACCGCCCTCCCCGTCATGGAGGGGAGGACAGTTGGCGTATGTGGAGCGCGGATCACACCATCGACAGCTATTCCTTCAGACTCAGGGTCAGCATC
>JBFYYO010000081.1:0-23707 GCA_041310025.1 Syntrophobacterales bacterium | reverse complement strand
ACATGGCCCGCATGTCGGCCATGGGGCTGAAGCAGATCACCCTCAGCACGGGGGGCAACACGGCCGGCGGGGCATACATTGTCTTCATGGCCTGCCAGTCCATCATGATCGACAAGATGTCCTACTCCTTTCTGGGAGGTCCACCCCTGGTGAAGGCTGCCACGGGCGAGGTGATTTCGGCGGAGGACCTGGGCGGGGCACGGGTGCACACCCAGATCTCCGGCGGCGCCGACCATTTCTGCCCCAACCAGGACGAGGCGGTCGCCAAGGTTCGCGAGATCCTGTCCCTGGAGCGCCCCCAGAAGATGCATTCGCACCGCTACGCCGAGGTGCCCCCGCGGGTGCCGGTCGAGTCCATTTATGAGATGCTCCCGGCCAAGATCCATCAGGGCATCAACACCCGGAGCTTCCTGGAAGCCATCGCCGACGACAGTCATTTCATCGAATACAAGAGTCAGTACGCTCCCGGCCGCGGGGACAACATCGTAGCGGGCAAGCTGCGCATCAAGGGGATTCCCGTCGGGATCATCGCCTCCAACGCCCTGGGGATCATCTTCGCCGAGGCCGCCCGCAAGGCCACGGAATGGATCATCCGCTGCTCTCAGGAGAAGGTGCCCCTGCTCTTCGTTCAGAGCTCCCCGGGATACATGGTGGGCTCTGAGTCCGAGCACATGGGCATCGGCAAATACGGGGCCGACATGGTGCGCTCGGTTTCGTGCGCCCAGGTCCCGCGGATCCAGCTGGTCATCGGCCCCGACAACGGAGCCGCCAATTACGGCATGTGCGGCCGGGCTTATCGGCCCCACTTCCTCTTTCACACCATGCGGTCGCGGACTTCGGTCATGAGTGGTCGGTCGGCGGCTGAAGTGCTGCTCAGCATCGAGGAGCGCAAGCGGACGGGACAGGGGAATCCCATGAGCGAAGGCGAAAAGCAGGCCTTCCGCCAGCAGATGATGGATAAGTACGACGGTGAGGCTCACCCGTTCTACTGCGCGGCGCGACTGCTGAGCGATCGGGTCCTCAAATTCCGCGAGATCCGCGACTGGCTGGCCATGGCCTTTGAAGTGAGCCTGCTGAAGCCCATCGGGGATCCGGCATTCGGCAACCTGAGGTTCTAGGGAGCGGAAATCAGAAATCGGAAGTAGGAAAGGGAAACGCTCAGGGAAGCCAGTATTTTGATGAAAACTCAGAAACACCGGAGATAGAAAGGAATCGTACCATGGCCAACAAGACCGAATATGATTACTGGAAAATCTTCCCGAAAATGCCGAGGAAGGTCACCATCGGCGATATCACGATCCGAGACGGCTTTCAGCACCTCGAGAAGTTCGTTTCCACCAACGCGAAGATCTTCTACGGCCAGGAGTTGATTCTGGCCGGCTGTCGCGAGCTGGAAGTGACGAACCTGGGGGCTATCGCGACCACGCCGCAGTTCGTCGACGCCGACGAGGTCATGCAGGCCATGCGCAGCGACGAGTTCAGGAAGCGCGCCGCCAAGAAGGGCATCGACATTGACAGGGATGTAACGCTCACCTGCGTGTCCATCCGTGAGACGGCCGTTGACCGCGCCATCGCGATGAAGCAGAAGGGTTACGGACCCGACCGCATCCTCATGATGGTCTCCACCGATGAGGAGCACCATTTCGCCAATTCGGGTACGACGCTTCCCGACTACTGGAAGGAGGCCGAGCGGTGCATCAAGAAGGCCCGCGACGTGGGCATCAAGATGTGCGGCACCGTGAGCACCATCTGGGGAAGCCCCATCAGCGGCGCCACGAAGCTCGAGGACGCCGTCGAGTTCACCAGGCGCTGGCTCGAAATCGGGGCCCACGACATCGAGCACGCGGACCACGACGGTTCGGCCAACGCCGCTGATGTGTACCGCTACTTCTCCATGATCCTGGATGCCATGCCGAATCCCGAGGCGCACCTCTGCCACCTGCACGAAACGAAGCGCATTGCCTCCTCGTCCATTCTGGCGGCACTTCAGGCGGGCATCTGCCGTTTTGAATCGACCCTGGGCGGCCTTGGCGGCCAGCCTGCGAACTTCCTCGACGACTGTCCCATCAAGGGCACCGGCGAGTATTACTATGACGATCCCCGCTACGTCGGCCTGATCTGCACGGAAGACCTGCTCGTTCAGATCGATGAGCTGGGAATCGAGCACGGCTACGACGTGGACCGCATCCTGTGGCTCGGCCGGAAGATGGAGAAGACCGCCGGCATGCGGCTTCGCTCGGAAGCGATCGTCAACGGCCGGACGCTGAAAGAGGGGCACATGAAGTTCGCCCGTCCGGGCCTTGGCAAGAGGAAAGAAAAGCTGGGCGAGAAAGCGGGCGCCAAGCTTCCCGAAGGCTGGGGCGGGAAGGCGGCTCTGCCCGATAAATACGGTCCTGAGGATCCGATCTGGAAGAAATAGGAGATTGACAGTTGCCGACAGGGGGAGCACGGAGCTCCCCCTGTTTGTTTTTATGTCCACATGCTTATTGCCGGTCTATACGCCTTTCGCGGCCTCCGCCAACGATCTTCACAAGCTCATCAACTCGGGAACTTCCCTGGACGAACAGCCGAAAATGTGCGAGAAGTACATCCCGATGGCAATCGGCACGGGCAGCCGCACAACCTCGTGTGGATGGTCTCGGTACGACAATGAGATTTCTCACGTAGGGTGGGCAATAGCGGCAGCGTTGCCCACCCAGAAGTGCGGCTTAGCCCTCCGGTGGGCAAGGTCATCAAGATTGGACGCATGAGCGGGCGGATCGGGGGGAGGCGGCTCCGTGCGGTATGCGCCCATTTGTGAAGGATTCCCAAGACGCTGACGGGAAGACAGTCGCTTCAAGAATCTCCCCGGCGCCGGCGTTACTGAGAATCTGGCCTGCGTCCGGGGTCCTTTCCGTCCAACCCCGCCTCCTGGAAACGGCGCCCATGGAATACGGTCTGCGGCATTACGAGGCGGTACAACGCCTGTTCTGGTTTTCACTCTTCCTGCTCTGCCTGATTCTGGCCTATCCGACGGCCAAGAGCTACCAGGCACAGTTCGCATCGCTCAAGCCCGTCGCTTCCACCCAGCAGTCAGATGCCTACAAATCGGCGGATTTCTGGAAGCAGGCGCAGTGGCTGAGCACGAAGTCCGTGGTCAACTTCGCCATCCTCTACCTCATCAGCACCGAAGTCCTCTTTCTGGCCGCCCGCTTCATCTGGCTTTTCCTCCAGTTCATCGGCACTTTCATCGTCAAGCACGTGCTGACCACAACCCTGTCGAGCACCTCGAGCCAGTCGAAGATGTCGGTGGCGAGCTCCCCGGCGGCGATTGAAAAGCTTTTCCCTTCGGATGAGCTTTACCGGAAGGCGAACCGGTTTCCCTTCTCTCTGATTTTGCACCCGTTTCAGCGGCTTCGCCTCATGCTTCAGAACCCTCAGAGCGCCCTTCCCGCCGAGCAGCTCATGGAAAAGGAGCGCAGGGTGTCCGAATCGGACTGGCAGATTCTTTCGGCATCCTGGGGCCCGTTCCGATGGGTCCTTTGGCCCTTGCCTTTTCTGGCGCTCTTTCAGTCCAGCTGGATGTTTTACGGGCGGCTTCAGCCCCTCGTGAACGGCCATCAGGATTTTCAGGCGTACATCCTGCCCTTGACCGGGAGCTTTGTCCCCCTGGTTCAGATCGCGGTCCTGACGGTCCTGCTGAACATCGCAGCCGGGCTGCTCAAACGGATCGACAACGTCTACCTGGCGACGGTGGACGGGCTGCTCTACGATCAATTCCTGTCCCGACTGCCGCTTCAGAGCGGCGACACGCTCATCCTGCTCGAGGCCATGCAGCGCCATTTTCAGGAGCTGAGGGTGGTCTTGCGGAGATTCGAGAAATCTGCGGGGGAGTCGAAAGACCCGGAGGATTCTTCCATTTGAAGAGGGGAAAAGACCTCCCACTGGATTCGGTGGTCCGGCATGTGATGCAGGACCACCCCGCTTTCAAGGCCAATCCCCTCGGGGACTGGCAGGATGTGGTGGGAGCCGATGCCGCCAGGGCTTCTCAGCCCGTATCCCTGCGAAAAGGCGTGCTGGTGATTGTGACGGAGGATCCCGTATGGAGGCATCATCTGGAACTGCACAAGACCGCGCTGATGGATTTCATCAACGCCAGGTGTTCCGAGCCCATCGTCCACAAGATCGTGATCCGCATCGGGGACCTTCCCGAGACCGCCCCCGTACTGAACCCCGAGCACAAGAAGCTCGATAAGATCCGCCCACAGAAGCACAAACCGCAGAAGCCCAGGAAGGGAAAAACCCGCCCCCTGACGCCGGAAGAGAAGGCATTCCTGAAGACCATCCCCGACCCCGAGCTCCGGGCCATGGGCACACGCCTGCTCAAGCACACCCGCCTCGATGAGTCTTGAGCGCCAAGCAGAACAGCATTTTGAGTGAACGTTGATCATCGGCATACGATTCCGCGCTCTGTCCCTTCATACCGGATTTGAATGAAATCCTCGAGGCAACAAGCGGTTTTTTATTTCAAGCCCCACGCAAATATACCGAGGTTAGAAACGCGCGGCACTTTCGGGGAAACTCCGCCCGGGCAGGGGCCATCAAGACCCTGGGGGCAACCGGGCGGCGAAGGGGATTGCTTCATGACCGAGCCCACAAGACTTGGGTCCATTGTTCTGCAACTATAGATAATGAAATCATTGTCAGGAGATTCGAGTGCCATGATCAAGCCGAAGTCCACCGGTTACATCTGCATATTGATGCTTGGAGTCGCCCTAATGGCTTATCACGTGGAGGCTGACGAGCGGAAAGCAGTCTATGTCGGGTCCGAAACCTGCCAAGGCTGCCATGATGCCCAGTATGCCAACTTCTCTGCGAATTCCAAGAAAGCTCAATCCTACGAGCATATCCGGAAGATGCAGAAGAAACTGGAGCCGACCGAAATGCAGGGGTGCTTCAAGTGCCACACCACCGGATTCGAGGAGCCGGGGGGATTCAGGTCAGCCGAGGAGACCCCAGGCATGAAGAATCCCGGCTGCGAAGTGTGCCATGGTCCCGGAAGTCTCCATGCCGAAAGTGGAGATCCGGTCGATCTCACCGTCAAAGTCTCTTTGCAGACATGCGCGAAGTGCCACAACAACGATAGAGTGGCGACATTTCGCTTCAAGCCGATGCTTTTCGCGGGCGCCCACTGATGGCGGCCATTCGAGGAGAGAGCTAGATGGAGATCTCAGGGAAAATCAGAGGAATCGCGCGATTCCAGGACAAATTGTGGGTTCGGGTAGTCGGCATCATGACCCTGATCCTCCTCGCGGTCATAGGCTCCATTGTGGGCCTGAACATTCACTCACAGAATTCATCCATCCAGAGAGAGAGCCGCAGGAACAGCAATATGCTCATGGCGGCTATCGAGGGCAGCACCTTTGATGCCCTGGCGGCAGGGCGCAACAATGACGTGGTCCTCCAGCTGGGACATCTCAAGGAGAAGGTTCCGTCCCTGGAAGTGAACATTTTTGATTTCAAAGGGAGCATTTCGTTCACAACCATGTCCGAAGCGACCGGAAAGGAGCTCAGCGGTTTTCTCCACAACGCCTCCGCACCCGGCGCCGTAGTCCGCATGCTGCAAGACGGCCAAGAGCTAGAGGAGATCTTCGAGGAGCAAATCAACGGGACCTCTTATGTCAGCGTCTTCAAACCTATTCTGAATGAAAAACAGTGCCACCACTGTCACGGCGGCTCCCGAAAAGTGCTGGGCGGTCTGCACGTGAGAGCCTCCACCGACGAGGCCGTTCAATCGGGTCGCATGGCCCGCAATGAAAGCCTTCTGATTGCCGGCATCGGATGTGTGGCCTTTATTTTGGCCGTATACTTCCTCTTCCAGCGCATGGTCAACCGGCCGATAAATGCATTGCTCGTTCTGACCGGCCATATGCGCCAGGGTGACCTCAGTCATTCCGTCGATGTGCGCGGGCGGACCGAGATCAGTCACATGACTGCACGCATGAACATGGTTAACGAAAACCTGCGTGAGATGATCAAAGAGATCATCTCAGCCTCGAGTCTGCTGTCCTCCTCGGCAAGCCAGCAGGCGGCGGCCCTGGAGGAGACCAGCGCTTCACTCGAAGAGATGTCGTCCATGACGAACAGAAATGCGGGTGATGCCGACTCGGCGGATCATCTCATGAGCTCCGCCAGGCAGGTGACGTCCAGCGCCGGCCAGACCATGTCCGAGCTCACCGAATCCATGGCGCACATCACGGAGGTCAGTGAAGAGGCATCAAAGATCATCAAGACCATCGACGAAATCGCCTTTCAGACCAACCTACTGGCGCTCAACGCCGCAGTGGAGGCTGCCAGGGCAGGGAGTGCCGGAGCCGGATTTGCCGTTGTGGCCGATGAAGTGCGCTCCCTTGCCATACGTGCCGCCGAAGCCGCCAAGACCACGTCCGACCTGATTTCCGCCACGGCCAGAAGCGTGAATGAAGGATCAGAGCTGGTCTCGCAGACAGCCAAGGCCTTTTCGGAGGTCGAGAGCACGATTTCCCAAACGGCCGAGCTGGTTGGGGCCATTGCCGCGGCCACCAAGGAGCAGGCTCTCGGTATTGAGCAGATCAACAGAGCCGTTGTGGAGATGGATAGGGCAACCCAGCATTATGCGGCAACCGCGGAGGAATTGGCCGCTTCGGCGGGGCAGTTCAAGGTGGGCGCTCATTCAGTGTCCGTGCCTCGGGAAAGCCGAGGGAATGACCCTGTCGAAAATGGACGTTCGACTCTCGAGCTTACCAGGGCGCCTGCCACCGATGGATTTCTTTCGCTTCGAGGTTTTTCAGACCTCCGGGCGGACAAGGAGAGCTGCAGCCTGCCAGTCCGTCACTCCTGATGGTCCGGCGGCATTCCATGGCCGTATTCAGTGCCTCCATTCTCCGCCATTTCTGATGAAACCATCCCGCGAAGCGACTCGATAATCCTCAGGGCGAGCTCCCTCGAAATCCCGGGAACCTGCTGGATGGCCTCGGCATCGGCCGACCGAAGGCTGTCGATACTCGGGAAATGCTGCAAAAGGAGCTGCCGCCGTTTGGCTCCCACACCCGGAATCGTGTCCAGGACCGAGCTCACCAAATCTGCCCGGTGGAGGCTCTGATAGTAGGAGATGGCGAACCGGTGGGTCTCGTCCCGGAGGCGCTGCAGCAGGTGGAGGATGTCGGGGAACCGCGACAGAAAGAGAGGATTCTTGCGGCCCGGGATGTAAATCTTCTCGTAGAGTCCACGTCCCGCCTCGCCCCGGTCGGCCTCCCGCTCCTTGGCAATGGAGATGAGGGGCACCAGGTGGTCGACCTGCTCTGCCTTCAGCACGTGAAAGATGGTGTTGAGCTGCCCTTTTCCGCCGTCCAGCATGATCAGGTCGAGGCTCCTGAAGAATTCGGGATCGTTCCTCACCAGGCGGCGCACCACCTCGCTCATCATGGCCGGGTCGTCGGGCTCGCTCGTCTCTTCGATACGGTAGTGACGGTAGGACTCCTTGTCCGGCTTCCCCCCCGTGAAGACCACCAGCCCCCCCACGGCGTGCTGGCCCTGGATGTTCGAGATGTCGATACAGGCCATCCGGTTCGGCAGCCGGGGAAGTTTCAGGATGCGCTGCAGACTCTGCAGGAGGGCTTCGTCACGCTCATGCCGCCTGCGACGGCTCGCCTGGCGCTCCTTGGCGTTCTTGCGGGCCAGATCGAGGAGATGCCTGCGGTCACCCCTTTTGGCAGGCCAGAGGTGAACGCGCCTCCCCTTGAGCTCCCAAAGCCGCTCCTCCAGGATGGCCTCGGACTCCAGGTCGAGCGGCAGCACCACCTCGTCGGGAATGGTCCTGCCTTCCTTGTAGTACTGCTGAATGAATGACGTCACCAGGTCGTCCAGGCTCCCCTGAACGGACGAGAGATCGAAGCTGCGCTGTCCGACGAGCACACCGTTGCGCACGAAGAGAACGGCGATTTCGGTGGTGTCGCCGTCCTGGTATATCCCGATCACGTCCTGGTTCAGCGCTTTGTCGGAGACGACGGTCTGCTTTTCGAGCATGGAGCGCAGGGTCCGGATGCGATCCCGGTAGAAAGCGGCCCGCTCGAACTCGAGGCCGGCGGCAGCGTCCTCCATGCGATTCTGGAGCTCCCGCTCCAGCACATCGTTTTTGCCTTGCAGGAAAAGAACCAGCTCCTCGACCACTTTGGCGTACTCCTCCCGGCTCACCTTGCCGGCGCACGCACCGAGACAGCGGCCCAGCGTGTGGTTGAGGCACGGGCGCTCCCGGGGCACGAGCTTTTTGCCCTTGCAGAGTCTGAGCGGGAAGAGCTGGTTCAGGAGCCGCAGGTTTTCACGCACGGCATAGCCCGACGGGTAGGGGCCGAAATAGAGGGCGCCGTCCCGCTGGTAGCGCCTAACCATGTCCAGGCGAGGGAAGGGTTCGCGGGGATCGATCCGGAGAGAAGGGTAGGTCTTGTCGTCCCGGAGCAACACGTTGTAGCGGGGCCGGTGCTTCTTGATGAGGCTGGATTCGAGGAGCAGCGCCTCCTTTTCGGTGGAGGTGACCACGTACTCCAGATCCGAGGCCCGGCCCAGGAGTGCCCGGGTTTTGATGTTGGGATCGCCGGCACTCTTGAAATAACTGCCTATACGTTTCTTGAGATCCCTGGCCTTCCCCACGTACAAGATGGTCCGGTCGGCATCCCGAAACAGGTAAACCCCGGGCAGGTGCGGAAACGAAGTGGTCCGGTCCTGAAGGGATGCGCCTTCTGTGCGGGAATCCGCCCCGGAGGAGGACTTTGTCCGGTCTGCAGACATGAGCTGTTCTTGATCCGCCATGGCGCTCTTGCATCAAGGGGTGAGAGACATGCCGTCGTCACAAAACCTTCATAGTCCAAGCATTCTCACCCATTCACGGAGGTAGATCAACTGCCTCTCTGCTCTCAGAGATCACAGGGCTGGGGTTCAAGGTGTAAAGGGGCATCGGCCTCGCTTGCTCAACCGGTCTGGGGTGCCTCGAAGCGGCATGAGCAGCTGCTGCCCATCCACCTGCCGATGGTTTGTGACTGTGGCGGAATCACACCGAGGAAATCGATGGACAGCCTCATGCGATTCTGGTATAGATTTCGATCACCCAAACGGGACGTGGCTCAGCCTGGTAGAGCGCTGCGTTCGGGACGCAGAGGCCGCTGGTTCGAATCCAGTCGTCCCGACCAATCTGGTCAATGATTTCAGCCGGTCAGGTGTTGACCGGCTGAATCTTTTTTGGCTGCCTTTGCGGAAAGGAATGGGGTCACACCTACACACTTGACAATGTGAAATGTGTAGGTGTGACCCCGCGAATATGAACTTATCCCTGCAGTATCTTGCGAACCGTTTCGGACAGTTCCCTCACCGAGAAGGGTTTGGGGACGAAGTGTATAGCCGGACATGAAGAGGCATTTCATGCCCGGCTTGATGTGGGTAAGACGTTCGGCCAGGTCCCGACCATGCATCTCGGGCATGACCACGTCGGTGATCAACAAATGGATATGCCCATCTTGCACCTCGGCCAATTGGATCGCTTCCGAAGGTTTGCTGGACGTCAGGACTTTGTAGCCCAACCGCTGGAGTATCGTTTTGCCCAAGTTCAGAATGTTTTCCTCATCTTCGACAATCAACACCGTTTCCGTTCCCTCCAGCGGATGGTCGCTCAGGGGTTTCGGCATGATCTCAATTTCGCTGCCTTCATGCCTGGGCAAATAGATGTTGAAGGTCGCTCCAGATCCCAGTTCACTCTGTACGTCAATGAAGCCCCCATTCTGTCTCACGATCCCGTAGACCGTTGCAAGCCCGAGCCCGGTGCCCTTGCCCAGTTCCTTGGTGGTGAAGAACGGCTCGAAAATGCTTCCGATAGTCTCTCGGCTCATACCGGAACCGTTGTCGCTGACTCTCAAAAGGATGTAGTCGCCAGGCGCTGCCCCGGCATGCGATGGTAAGAGGGGAACATCCAGGCTGGTATTTTCAGCTTTCAAGCTGATTTGGCCAAAACCCGAAATGGCGTCGCGGCCATTCACAACCAGGTTGACAACAATCTGGTCGATTTGAGCGGGGTCCATTTTCACATTCCACAGAGCCCTTCCGCCCGTCCATTGCAGCTCGATGTTCTCGCCGACAATCCGCCGAAGCATGTTCAGCATTCCCGAGATGGTCTCATTGAGGTTCAGCACCTGTAGTCTGATGGTCTGCTTTCGGGCAAAAGCCAGGAGTTGGCGAGTGAGGTCTGCAGACTGCTGTGCGGCCTTCTCGATTTCCTGCAACCATGGATAAACAGGGCTAACCGGGTCAGTCTCGGAAAGCGCGAGAGACGTGTAGCCGAAAATCGCCTGTATTTTGTTGTTGAAATCGTGGGCCACCCCTCCGGCCAATCGCCCCACCGACTCCATCTTGTTCGCCTGCTGGAGCTGTTCTTCGGCCCTGATCCGCTCCTGTTCAAGCTCCTTGAGCCTGGTTATGTCCATGGCAATCTGCAGCTTCACCATGCGGCCGTCCACCCAACGTATGGCCCGATCATGATTGATGTACCATTTCCCTGTGACCGGGTTCCTGGTCTCCCAGACACAGACACTTGCGGGGTTGCCCTTGGTGTCCAGCAATTGGTCATTGGTGCAGTGGGCACATGGGGCGCTTTCCCCCCGGAACGCCTCATAGCAGGACTTGCCGGTCAGATCCGCGCCAAAGTCGTCGATCATGTGCTTGTTCATGAATAGAATCTCATGGGTGTCCATAGGAGCCACGTAGACAGTGGAGTCTATTCCGTCGAGTATGGTCAGGAGAGTCTGGTGGGATCTTTTGAGCTCCTCCTCTGCCCGCTTGCGTTCGGTGATGTCGATTAAGGCACCCACAATGGCTACAGTTCTTCCTCCTTGCACGACTGGGCTCTCGTTCACCTCCACCCAGATCTCACGACCTTTTTTGCCTTTCAGCTGAAGTTCAAAGGGGGGCTGGCGCTCTCCCGTGTCTATTGCCCTCTGGGTCTGCTCGAATCCTTGCTGATTGATCGGGTTGTCAGAAATAAACTCCGTCCACCTGATCAGCGCTTCTTCCGGCTCACATTCAAAAAAGTCCCTCGTCCTTGGACTCATGTACGTGAGAATATGATCGGGCGTATGGGAGTAGAAGAGGTTGGTGCTGTGCTCGACGATGGTACGGAGCTTTTGCTCACTATCTTCCAGGCGCTCTTTCGAGACCGTCGTTTCCGCCAGGTGAGCTACCATCTCTTTGAAATCACTTATCAAATCTCCGATCTCGCCAGACATGGAAGATTTCAGGTCCACGTCCATTTTCCCCTGATTGACTGCCCGAGTTGCCTCCTTGAGCTGACAAATACCTCTGGAAAAATAGGCCCCAAGCCAGTAAGCCATCATCGACACAAGGATAATGCTCGCCCCCATCAAGCCCAGTCCGTGCTCTATGGAAGACACGATCAAGCTGTCGACGGTGTTTCTGAGGTGCAGGGTTGTGTCTCCAAACACGGCTTTGGCCGCAATGATGGGCTGTGTAAACTCGTCGAAGTAAGTGGTTGCGGCTACACTCAGCGGAATTTCGTCTGCGGTTCTCTCTCTGAGCGGCACAATGTACATGAACTTTTCGCGTAACGTTCCGTCTGCTTCCTGCCACTGATAGTGGCCGCCGGAGAGCGCACCCCCGAGACTGGCCTCCATAATAGCCCAGAAATCCGGCAACTTACTTGCCAGTGTGTGGAGATCCAGGTTCTCTATATCAGGATTCTTGTGAAAGCGATTGATCGCTGTATTCGACTCCTGGATGGCCGTATACCCCGTTTCACCCACGGGCTGGATGGCAATCTCCCGGAAGTTGACATCGTTCTGCAGGTCGTTCAAGGTCTTTTCCGGGTGGGCTTGAAGGTAGAGGTCCAGTTGAAGGGCAACGTCGATGGTCTTCTGGCGGAAGTGGTTCTCAGCCATCCTTTGCAGCAGCACTTCACCACCCTGGATCAGCCGCTCTTCTCCCTGTGCAAGGGCATTGCTCACCTCGGCAGTGAGGCGATTTCCAAACACTTTCAGCATCAGCCCAAAGATCACTATCGGGATCAGCCCCGCCAAAATGATCATGATGATCAATCTGGTGCCGAACTTCCTGGGCACAATCTTCGAGACCAGCATTAGTTCCTCCCCGCACCCGCCTGGTACAATAGAAATGGCTGTTTTTCCACAATGCGAATTCCATTACTTACCGCAACCGGTCGAATGGATGCAGCGGAGAGCGGCATCCCGTCAGTGAGGGTTATTGCTGATGAGGAATGTTGAGATCACGTTATCGCTCGCGCTGCACTCTCGCTTCGTGGTGATGACGATGAAAAGACACTCTGCCGGTTACGGGTCCGAGATACATACCCTTTTGCAGTTTTCGAGCCAACAAAAAAGAGTTCTTTCGTCGGCTACGCGACGCAAAAACTCTTTTTCGTTAGACCTCAACCACCGCCGAGCGGCTGTTGAGCACGTTCCGGTGAAATCTTTTGAACGGAGCGTATACAAGTCAAGGATGCTCAGGGACGCCAGCGCAGGGCGCGCAGCGCGGCGTTGTTGGCCCTTCCTCCCTGGAGGAAGAATTGCCAGAAGGTGTCGAGGTCCGTGATGGAAGCCGTGTCGGGTTTGGGGTCCCCGGCGCGGCTGATGAGCGCCACGACGAGGTGCACTTTGGAAGGACCCGGATCCTCGGGCGGCGGACCGTCCCATTCGATCTTGGGAGCGAACTTCCAGCCCTTTTCAGGGACGTCGGTCACCGTGACTTTAGCTCCCACCTGCTGCCAGGTCAGGGGCTGATGCAGCGTGTCGTACGGCACGCGATAGAGCTCAACCTCGGCGGTGAGCTTCACGTTCTTGCGGTTGTGAACCCGCACGTACATGAAGTTCTTTTTGCCCCCGACAAGGGTGTCTTCCACGCGCAGGTCTGCGAGGTCCTTGAGCTCCTCATCTGGATTGACCACCTCGTCTTCACTGGGGATGATATCGGGGCTGCGGCCGCCCCAGGCCGTGGCTCCGGGGTCACCGGAGTCGTCGGCGCCGTCCCGGACGAAGACCTGCGGTGAAAAGGGCTGGACACTGACCAGCCGCAAAGCCGCACGACGATCTGCAACGAGGCTGGGAGCAGCGGCGGGATCAACGGTGAGGGTCGGCACGGGATTCTTGAGATCGTCGGCCGCCTGGGTGCAGAGCGCCAGCAGGGCAACCTGGGCCGGTGCGTCAGCAGGCGGCGTCCACTCGAATCGAAGCACTTCGGGCTGCCCCGGTGCCAGCCGGCGTGTCGTTCTCTGGGGTGCCGCTCGATGCCACGGCCCGGCAGCCGGAGGATCGCCGTCCGGAAAAGTATCCCAGAAATTGGCCTGCAAAGGCGGGGACACGCCGGGCGAAAAGGCATAATAGAGGTTCACCTTGGCATCATTCACGACCGGCCGACTACCGGTCTGGTGGATCTGCACATAAACGAGATTGCGCTCGCCGGCGACGGCGGCATCATTGATGAGGTCTTCGTCGAACTCCACGCCGTCCATGGTCTCCTCGAAGAAGGAGAACGGCGGCGCATCCACGCGGATGTCGAAGGCCTGGTCGAATCGAAGGGGCGGCATCGGTGTCTGCCGCGGGTCCCGGGTGAACGGTGCAGGCCGGATGCGACCGTCATCGATGGGAGTGTCACGGATCAGCAGGCGCACATCCGGCAGGCCGTCGAGATCGCATTCCCAGACGCCCCTGCCGTGTGTCCCGCAACGGATGGCGGCACGCTGGGTGATGGCCGGCGCTGTGCCGAGCATCTCGGTGACCGTGTCCAGGTCGTAGATGAGCGTGAGAGGGAGTCCCAGGTTGAACGTGCGCCAGACGGGCGCCGGGGACGCCGGTGGGGGAGGAGGCGGCGCAGGGGGAGGAGGTGGCGGTGGCGCAGGCATGGGCGGCGGTACGGCATTGCGGATGACATAAACACCGGCCAGGGTGCCCACATAGAGCGTGACGGGCGCGCCCGGAGCCGGAGCGGCGCTGCGGGGATCGAACACCAGGCTGGTGATGGGGGAAGGGTTGAGGTCGTCGTTGGGACCCGCCGAAGTGGGACCCGGCGGCACTCCCGCAGGCGCAGAGCGGCCCGAGATCTCTTCCCAGGTGAGGCCGTTGTCCCCGGTGAGGTAAACCCTCCCGGGGCTGCGCGCCACGGCAACGGCGACGATCCGGGCATCGGCCGGATGCACGGCCACCCTGGAGATCCAACGATTGCCGATGCCGGGCAGGGCAATGGGGTTCCAGCTGGCACCTCCATCGCCGGTTCGGAAAAGCTGGCCTCGTGAAGTCCCGGCCCACCAGATCTGGTTGGTCGCGTCCGAAGGTGAGTAGGCAAGCGCGGAAACCTCCTCGTTGGCGGCAAGACCGGCAAGTCCGGCGGCATTGAAAGTGGTGCCGTCGGTGGAGACGTAGGCGTCCCCAATGCGGCCGACCAGCAAATGGTTGGCGACGGTGGGGTGATGCTCGATGATGCCGACGAAAGGCCCCTGATGCGCGAAGTTCGCCATGAGGCGCTGGGGGTTCGACCAGAGTTTGGGAATTGAGCCCGGGCCGGCGGCAAGATCGGGCAGCCGGTTCATGTATCTCGGATTGGCCGGCAGAGGCGCCGCCGGTGCCTGCAGTTGGAGGTCGCACCGGTTGACACCGCGCTGATCGCTCGAGCTGCCCTGCACCGTGGCGTAGATGCGCTGCGGATTGCCGGACTCGAAAGCCATGGCGCCGCCATCACCGCCGTAGAGATGAAACCAGGTGGGGCCGCCCAAGCCAACCCAGGAGCCGTTGTCCTGAAGTCCCCCTCCCGTGATGAAGGCGAGACCGGGGTTCACCGTGACATCGTAGAACTGGCCGGCCAAAATGCCGTGGCTGCGCTTGCGCCAGGTTGCGCCAAGGTCGGGGCTCATGGAAATGCCGCCGTCGTTGCCAACCCAGATTTTGCGCGGGTTGAGCCCGTCGAAGAGAAATGCGTGCTGGTCGGCGTGCTGGGCCCGATCACCCAGGTCGTATTGAGTCCATTCGATGACCTTCGTCCAGCTGCCCCCGGAGTCGGTGCTCCGGAACAGCTCCACGCTTCCCGTGAAGACGATTTCGGGCCGTTCGGGGTGAACCTCGAGGACGAGATCGTAGTTGGCCTGTTTTCCATCGTCGTCGGTGCGGGTGGAGGTCTTCACCCAATGATCACCCTTGTCGACACTGCGAAAGACATCCGAAGCGCTGCGATCCGGCAGGCCGAACACCGCATAGAGCCTGCTGGGCTGGCTGCGGCAGACGGCGATCTTGATCCTGTTGAAGGTGGCCACATCGATGCCGTCGGAGAGGTGCGTCCAGGCCTGTCCGCCTGCCGGGACGGCGTAATCGGCTGTGGCGCGGTTGAAGGTGGCACGGAAGATCCCAACGCTGTGCAAGGCGACATAGACGGTGTAGGTGGCAGCGCTTGCCGGATCGCTCCCGAAATCAACGGCAATGTCCGTGGCGTTCTGCGCCGCAGCAGCCGGTGCTGTGGCGGCATCGATCACGTCCTGCCGAAATTCCACCGCGCCGGCTTCACGACGCCAGAGCCCCCGGTGGCAGGCAATCCAGCATCGTTCCGGGTCCACCGGGTCGACCACGATGCGCTCATAACGACGGGCATTGATCTGCGGATTCAGGGGCGGGGGACCGGCGGGTGCGTCGGGCGGGTCGATCTGTTGGAAGGTGGCACCGCCGTCGGTGGATCGATAGAGCCCGAGACCCGGGAAGTGATACTCGGTTCCGTCGACCCGGAGCGGAGGCTCACCGGTGCCCACGTAAAGGATGCGCCGGTTGCCGGGTGCGATGGCAACGGCGCCGATGGGTGGAGCCTGGCGGACTGCATTGGGTGGATTGGGCGGGCGGAAATCGTCCAGAGGGTGCCAGGTGTCCCCACTGTCGTCGGTCCGCCAGAGACCGCCGAAAGCACTGCCTGCGTAAAGGGTGTTGGCATTTTCGGGATCCTGGGCGAGCACCCGAATGCGTCCGCCGACATTTCGCGGTCCGAGGGGCACCCACGGCTGCACGGCTCCGTCCACTCGGGCCGGCAGTGCGGCATGATTGATGGCATCGTCGAGGACGCCCCTGAAGACCGTGCGGTCGATACTGCCGAGCACCTCGGCGTTATGATCCTCGCGGCCCTCGGGATTGTCGACCCTCCGGCCGTCGTATTCGAGTGGCATTGGGTCACTCCGTTGTGAAAAACCAGCTCTCGAAGATGCCGCCCGGGACCGGGAGCGTTTCCCACCGCGCCAGCGCCGTTTGAGCCGATGAGAATGCGCGCCCATCCTCGTCGCCGAGGACGCCGCAGTGGACGCGAATGATGACCCGGCCGCCGGCCACAAACAGCCGGGTGACAACGGCATCATCGTCCACAAGCTCCCACGCGAGGCTTCGCAGGTCGTAGCTCAGTTTGCCATGCAGGGTCATGACCTGTCTCGGTGCGCTCTGGGCGGTCGCGGAAGCGGCGCCGGCCGGCTCGAACCAAACCTGGACGGTTTGTGGAGCCGTCTCACGCACCAAAGGATGGAAAGGCTTTGAAAACGCCATTTTGAGCCCGTGCAGGAGCCTCACCGCTTCAGCAGCGCGGATGCGCCCCTCGTGAGGCCATCCGATGTCGGCGATGAAGCCCCATTTCTCGTCGATGCCGCGACCGGGGGACCCTTGCGGTCCTTGAACCCCTTGCAGGCCCTGGGGACCCGGCACCCCCGGCTGCCCCTGAGCTCCCGGCTGTCCCTGCAGCCCCTGAGGGCCGCGTTCGCCGGGGGGCCCCTGGATGCCTTGGGGACCACGCTCCCCTGGAGAACCCTGAATGCCCTGCGGGCCGCGCTCACCCGGCGCTCCGGGAGCCCCCGGCGGCCCGGGAGTACCTGGAGCACCCGTCTCCCCTTGCAGACCTCGAGGCCCCTCGGGGCCGGGAGCACCGGGAGGACCATTCTGGCCGGGCGGACCTGGAGTCCCTGGAGCTCCCTGCGGTCCAGGCGGACCGGGAAGCCCCCGGGGCCCCTCCGGCCCCGGCGGTCCCTGCAATTCCGGACCGTCATAGTGCCAGCGTCCATCGGCGTCCCGGGAAAACTGCCCCGTATGAGCATGGTGGCCAGCCGCCGCAAAGAGGGCCGGATCCTGGGTCAATATCGGCCCGCCGCTGCCTGAGTCAATTCTGCCGATGACCAGTCCATCCGGACCCACCGCACTGTTGTCGTCGGGCTCAACCACGGGGGTTGTGACCAGCGTGTAGTAGGTGGGCGTGTTGCCGACACGCAGCGCCTGCCGGTCGCTTTCCACGGCCCGCAGCACGACGCGGAAGGGCCCCGCTCCGGCGGGCACCGGAAGGTTCACGGCCGTGTCCAGATTGAGCCGCACGCCTCCCGGTGCGAAGGCAACCCCGGGCTCAACCGAAACCGTGCCGGCGCTCAGCGCGGCGCGCAGGCCCCAGCCGATCCGCCCCAATCCGATGGTTCGGCGCACATCGAGCACCGCTTCGCGCAGCCGATCCTGCAGGTGCTGCAGGTGGTCGGCCGTGACTCTCAGCCCATCGACAAATCGCGCTCTTGCATCGTCGGCCATACAAACCTCCACCCCCTGCTCGCAAGCATCCAGGGGTCAGCAATCCTTCACACGTTGGAGATCACATCGATGTCGCGCAACGTCACCGTTCCGGCGAGATGGCTCACCACCCGCAAAACGGCCCCGGCAGCGGCTGCGGGCGTAGCGAAAGTCAGGATCGACGCCGCTCCCCTGGCATCGGGAGTGACGGCCCGGGGGGCCTGGCTGGAAGTGCTGAGACTCACCAGCAGGGGCGCCAGGGGGTTCTCCTTCAGAGCGTTCCCGACGGCTCGGATCCTCCCGCGACAGGCCGAAAGCGCACTCCCGGCGTCGAGGAACGGCGGTGGAAGGGGCTTCCACGGCCCCGCCGGCGCGCCGGTGCGCAGGACATTCCCGGAGAGCGCGTCGGATCCGCTCGAGAGCCCGAGATTCCAGGTCACCTGGCCGCGTGCCACGACGATGGCAGCCCAGGGTGCATTGGTCGGATCCAGCTTCACCGGTTTCTTGAAAGAAAACGTCACCCAGGCTTCCGCACCGGCCTCCAGTGTCGCGGGCTCACTCGTGCCGCCCGGCAGGACATCCAGAGGCTCATCGAAGCCCCCGCCCTTGTTCCCCCACAAAACGACCCGTGCCTCAGCACCTCCGGCGCCGATGGCGAGGGGCAACCGCACCCCCGACAATTCGGCCAGTGCCCCGCCGGGAGCGAGCCGCACCAGTGCCGCGCGGGCCGAGCTCAGGTCAATATCCGCGATGCTTCCGGGATCTGGACCGATGGGCGGCAGCACCCGCTCGGGCCCCAGATTGCCCAAAGCCGTGAAGCGGATCTCCTGGATGGTCCGGTTCTGAGCCTCCGGCGCCGCCGGCAGCTCGATGGGGACCTCGCTCAGCCCCTCGCCGGAGAAATCGAGCCTCCGTTCCGTCTCGGACCCGAACTTCAAGCGCCAAATCCTGCGGAGCACCGAGGTCTTGGGCTTGATTTCGAGTACTCCCGGCACTCGGGTGGAGAGCTCGAGGTTGAACGTGACGTCACCGGATTGGAGCGGGTCTCCCGTGAGTGCGGCCAGAGCGTCGCCGAGCTTGACGAGCTGCTCGCCGTCGCTGTTGAAGCTCCCCTCCACGAGGGCGCTCTCTGTGCCGGCAATGGCGGGGCCGGGGGATTTCCAGACCGGCGCTCCGCCATCGACGGTGAGCTCGAGATCGGCGGGCGGCTCCGGCAGAATGACCGCCAGCTGCCCCGCCAGGGTGTCGGCGGAGACTTTGCCGAGGATTTCCACCAGGAGACGTTCGGTGCGGATCTCCGACGGCAGGATGACGTTCTGGTTGTCCGAAGGCGGCGTGGGAGTGGACTGGGTGACGGGCTTGTTGCCCGGGGTCAGCACCGAAGCGAGCTTCGAAGCATAAACGGGCGACGGGGCAAACCCCGCGCCGGTCCAGGGCGTCACGCTGGTGATGGCCAGGTTCACGTTGTCCACCTGGACGGCGCTCACGGTGCGCAGGGTGCCGAAGTCGATGACCACCGAGAGCCCGTTGCCGCTCAGGGCAAAGGAAGTGGCGTCGTTCACCCTCATCTGGGCGACATTGGCCGCAAGAGCCGCTCCGGCCCGGTCGGCCTTGACCGCCACGTCGTACTGGCTCACCACCGCATTCCGCGGCAGCGTGACCGGAAATGAGAAGGTGGAGATGCCATTGGCGATCTGCTGGGCTCCGACATAGAACATCCCGACCTTGAAGTCGCCGAGGAACTGGATCTGCCCCTGCGTGACCATCTGGACTGCTGCGATCCCCTGGCCCTCGGCCCGGATCTTTTTGGCTTCTTCGCCCATCTGCTGCGCCATGATGCACCGTTACCTGAAAGCCAGCGCTCCGCGCGCCGTGTTGTAGGCCGACTTGAAGCTCTTGTCCTCCGTCGATTCGTCCAGCGCGATGTCGTTCCCGGCGAATCGCTCCTGAAGGAATGCCTTGTCAGCCGCGGGGATATCGTCCGCACTCTCGTAGGTGAGAAAAATCTGACGGGTCTTGGCGTCGGACAGCATGCCCTCGGTCATGAACTCGACGTTCTTGCCCTTGAAGTCGGCGTGGACCCCGTCGAAAATGTCGAAGGGTACACTGGTGCGCGGGACCAGAACGAGATCCACCACGGTACCCCGGGTCACCTTGGTGCCCTCTGGAATGCTCTGGGACACCACGCGCGGCAGGGATTTCTGAGGAAGGACCTCAAATTGGTCGAATGCAAACTGCGCCTTGTTCTTGTCGAAAGCGGTCGCCGGGACCTGGTAGCCCTCCCGGACCACCTTCGCCTTGGCCGTCTTTTCGGTGAGATCGATGAAGACCGTGTTTTCGGCGGCATCTCTGGCTGAAAACGACTTCGTGGCCATGCGCGGACCTCCTTGTTCAATGAAGCTGTTAGCTCTTAGCTGTCAGCGTTTAGCTCAAGAGCACGATGGAGATGACTTTGTCCCTGCAGTCCGCAGAGCTCATCCAAGAAAACAGCTAATAGCCAACGGCCAACAGCTAACGCCTTCCCTCTTACTGCCTGGGTTGTTTGACGACCACTTTTCCGAGCACCAGCCCGATGTTCTCGAGGGCTTTCTGGGCTTCCGTCTGGGTGAGACCGACAAGAGACGGCATCTCGACGGCCGCCTCGGCCACCAGCGGGGCGGCCACCACGAGCTGGGCGGTCATCGAGGGCTGGACATATTCGCCTTCAGCCGGCAGTTGGACCAGCACGGGCGCCGTGCTGTACTCCGCCCCGGGATTGGCGGGGGCGACGTCCCGGCCCGCCACGTCCACCACACGCGACACGTTGACCTGCGCTGTCTTGAGGGTCGCCAGAGCTGCCGGCAGCTCCAGGCCGAAGATCGACGGCATTTTCACGGCCGAAGCCTTCATGGTCAGGCTGACCGCCGTGCCGGACGGGATGGTGACGGGCGCCGAGACCTCTTCGAAGCCGGGCGCCGAGGCTCTCACCGTGTAAGAGCCCGGTTTCAGCGCGCCGAACAGGAAGTCGCCCCCCGGGGTGACCGGTGCGACGGCCTCGGCACTGAGCCCGTCGTCCCGCACCGCGGTGACACGGGTTCGGAGCGGGTCGGCATCGGCATTGGTCACCTTGACTTTCAGGCTGGTGGCTTCACTGGTTTCAAGGTACTGCGCGAGGGCGAGGACCGCCTTCACGATTTCATTCCAGCCTTGGGCCGTGACCGGCTCCCCGGCCTTCACCTCTTTGGGAACATAGGGATGGATCGCCATGGTCAGGACTCCTTCCGGGACCTCATGCGTTCTCACTCGTCGGGGCGGACCACAGTGTGGTGCCGGCCCGCAGCTCGGCAACGGGATCTTCGGCTTCCCCCGAGAGCAGGACGCCCTTGCCCAGCTCCCAGCGGTTTTCGACAAATTCGACGGTCACTTCGACCCCCGCAGGCTTGAAACGTTGGAGCGACTGAGCCACACGGCGGCGCGTGTCGAGCCCTTCGGGGTCGTCGGGGGTCAGAGCCCGGAACCTTGAAGGGATCAGCACCCGGACCGTGAACGCTCGATGCTCCAGCCAGGAGAAGGAAATCAGCGCCGATACGGGGGGCTCTTCCCCGACACCGGCCGCGAAGACGCTGAGATCCGCAAAACCCACCGCGGGTCGCGGCGCCACACGGCGCGTGCCCGAGTAGAAGGCATCGTGTGCGAAGTAGGCAAACCGCGTCTCACCCACCGCAATGCCCGCCACGGGCAGGCTTTCACCGGCATGAGGAAAGACGAAATCGGAGTCCAGCGCCTCTTCGGGATAGGCGACGGCGAAGACCGTCTGCGGTCCGTCAAAGACGAAGTCGGCAGCGCGCTTGTCCGTGCCCGCAAAGCAGGCGCCCTTCCAGGCGTAGCTGTTGGCCGTGACATCGGCTCCATCGAGCAAAACGCGCCCCTCTTCGGTGAACTGCAGCATCTGTCCGGGCGGCACTGCACCCGAATAGCCGACGCCGTGCCCCTCGTCTCGGTTGACCACCATCGGCCCGACGGTCAGAATCTCCTTTCCGGTGACACGGACCTGCAGCAACGCACGCTCGAACCCGCGCCGGAGCGTGCTGAATAGCTCGCCGTCCTTGCGGCCAGACTGGTCGGTTTCAAAGCGGAAGAGCGGATTCTCCTCGATGCCCAGCAATTCGCGGGCGGGTGCGAGCCCCCCGAGGCGAAGACGGTCGGAGACCTCGGCAGCGTGCCAGAAACGGTCTTCACTGTGGACGATGGTTCCGAGATCGAGATCGAGGGTGCTGGCCGCTCCGGCCATGAGCGACCGCACCGTGCCGTTGCCCTGGGCATGGACCGCTGCGGCCTCCGCCACACGGCGCCGCATGGCGTCGAGCAGCTCCCGGGTGGCCAGGTGCGCTGTCACCGCTTTCTGCAGCGCTGCGCTCGCGGCCTCGGCAGTATCGCCGAACAGCGGCAGGCGCGGTCGGGCGGCGGCGACGGACCAGAGATCGAGCAATTCCTCCGCTCGCTCGTTGCGCTCATTGTCGTCGCCTGCGGCAGCCAGCCTCGCGACCAGCTCCTCCGCACGATCGAAACGGGCGAGCAGGATCGCGAAGTCGCTCAGAACCATCCCGTGGCGGTCCGCAATGAGCAATAGATCGATGCGCTCGTCCGCGTCCGCCAGCCGATGGGAACGGCGGATCGCCGCCATGACGGCCGACTGCACGTCAAGATCGCGCGCCAGCGCCTCGGTGACTTCGACGATCTGTTTGCCCGGCCTGGCCGCATCGAGATGCGCGGGCAGCCGGCTCAGGATCTTCAGCGCCCGACCGCTCATGCCGCCCCCCCGTCACTGAGGCTGACCTTCCGCACCCACAAACGTTCCAGGCCCGTGAGGGTGAGTGGCACATCCTGCTGATGGATCCGCACGCCGGCATCGGTGTACTCGGCCTTGTAGTGCAGGTCGAGCACATTGTAGCTCTCCGAATCGGTCAGCAGACCCTTGAGAGCGGAAACGCTGAGCGACGCACTGCCGAACGTCGGCAGCTTGTCCTTGAACTGCTGCTCCATTTCGGCCTGAGCCGCAGCCCGCGCCGTGGTGGGGTCGCCGAGCAGGCCCGCGCCTTTGAGGGCAATGGCCACGGTCACGTCGAGCATGACGAGGGAGCCGCCCACATTGACCGTGATGACTCCCGCCACGGGCCGCACACCCGGGTTGTCGGGCACCAGGTTCTTGCGCTTCGCCGAGCCCGGCGCATTCTGGGGCCACATCTCGACCACCACGTCAATCACTCCATCCAGCCCCATCAGTTTGGCCACAAGCCTGTTGTAGACCAGGATCTCGCCAATGCCGGCATCGTCCAGGTAAGCCTTCACGGCAGCACGGGTCCTGGACTCGAGGTCCGACTTCTCCTGCGGAGTG
Organism: Syntrophobacterales bacterium; assembly: GCA_041310025.1. GTDB lineage: Bacteria > Desulfobacterota > Syntrophobacteria > Syntrophobacterales > Syntrophobacteraceae > JALOOX01. The sequence continues at coordinate 751 of JBFYYO010000081.1, read as the reverse complement.
AGGGACAGCGTTGCCGGTGCGACCTCCACCTGGACATCCACGGGAAGGAAGAGCTCATCGGGGTTCGAGGTGACGCCGATGACTGCCGGGTCCGGCCCTTCGTCGGGCACCGCGCCGCCGCCCGGGGCCGCCGCCCCGCTCGGGCGCGGCGCGGCGATGTTGTGGAGGATGCGCACCCCCACGGGCCGCGTGTCCTCGATCAGGGCCACCACCCGCTCGATGGTCCGCTGCTGCTCTTCGGCGGACATGCCGGGCAAAGCGACGTTCAGATTGACGACGCCGGGGTGGGCGATGGCATCTTCGCTGACGCGCACATCCTTTTCGCGCAGCCCAGGGATGGTGGTCAGTGCTGCCATGACGGCCCCGGTCGTCGCCTTGCCCGCCCCCTCGAGGGCCCGGCGCGCACGTGAGCGCAAGGCTTCATCGGTTTCATTCTCGCCGGCAAACCGGGTTGCGAGCGGGTTGGACACATTTTCGACACCCAGGATGGGGCGGTGGATCGCGCGTATCGTGTCGGCAGCCACGACGCCGCTCGAGCCGGATACCATGGCCTGGACCGCGACTTCGACGCTGAGGTTGCCGCGATGCAGCGTCTGGTCTTCAGTGGTTTCAAACATCACCGCCGGCGGCTCGGTGGTCGACAGCCGTGTGCCCGAAGGGATAAAAATGTCGGCAGGAGCAGGGCTCGACCGGCCGAAGATCACCGTTCCCCCCGCGAAGGTCATCTGCCGCCGGGTGACGCCGACCAGAG
>JBFYYO010000080.1:0-14589 GCA_041310025.1 Syntrophobacterales bacterium | reverse complement strand
CCCAGCAGTCCGCGGCCCCGAGCCGCGGACGCCAGCACCTCCAGGACCACCTCACATCAGAGGTACCGCATCAATCGAGATTTCATTGCAGGGTGGGCAAAAGCGGTAGCGCTGCCCACCGAAAAACGCAGCTTCACGACCCACGGCGGGCAACCTGGAACCCTTGCCCACCCTACATTGGAAGGCCATCCGGCTTCATTTCTCGTTGCAGTCCTTAAGTACACGCGCAAACATTAGAGTTTCCAATAGCGACTGCGGGGCTCCGCAGCACGTCATTCCGGCGGTTTTCAAGCCGGAATCCAGGCAGATCAGAGAAAACCTGGATCCCGGCTGAAGCTTGTCCCGGCAGGATCTAAGCCGGGAGACTGCCGGGATGACGTTTGCGAATTCGAGCCCTTAATTGCGTGGACGTGTCCTAAGGAAGCCGACATCTCAACACTTCATAGGCCTCGGTAATCTTGATGAAATCCTCGTGATCCCCTCCGCGGTCGGGATGCGCCCGCTTGGCGATCCTGCGATAGTGCCTGGCCAGATCATCCTGGCTCATGGATTTCAGATCCTCGCGAGCTATTCCCAGAATCGTGAGAGCCTCGTCCTGGTGCAGCGATCTTCCAGCCATGGCAGCTTGCGCATAAGCTTTTCGCCTGTTCACGAATTCCTTGTAGAATGATGGATCCAGGCGCGGTGACCCAAAGTCGCTGTCGAAATACAGAACGACGTACTTCTGGAGATAACGGTGCAACGAATCCGCCTCGTGCTCCCGGACACCCGTGAAGAACCTTCGGTCACGGTTGAGCTGGCAGATTTCGTCCACATAGCAAGCATCCAGTTTCTCAGGATCCAATCCTATGGGATGGTGCTTCAGGAGGTGTCCCTGAAAGTAGCTTTGCAGATTGAAGGCTGCGTACAAATAGGTCTTCAGTTCATGGGACCTCAGGTGAGTCTCCATTCCTTCGATCACATGCTCCACTTCATCCCGGCTGCGGTGGAACAGCACCTTCAGGAATTTCCAGGGGCGGGCATCCAGTCCTCCATTGTCGATGCGTCCAAACCTCAGGAAATGCAGCCGACGTTTATCGAAACCATGAAGCTCCAGGTGGTGCTCCGACAACTCGGCATCCGACACGGAAGCCTGGCGGGCTCGCATTTCAGCAGACTGCCGATGTGAAAACATTTCGACCACACGGCGGATGTCGTGGCGCAGAAAGGGCAGGAATACATCCTCGAGCTCTTCAGCGTGGTATTCCACCCCCTTCACCTCGAGGATTTCCTCCAGTTCGGGGCTGAAGTAATACCCCTTTCCACCCGGATAGATGATGAATCGCGCGGGGTCATCCCCCAGATCCATCAGATCCCTGGAAACCCAGGACCCGTTTTCGAGGATGGATTCCTTCAGGACATACCGCATTCCAGCGGGTTGACGCATGCGTCGAAGATACAAGGCAACCGGCTCCTTCCCTTGGGTGTTTGAAGCATTTTAACCCGGATAGGGGCAGAGAACAGGTGGTGAGCACGGGAGCTCGAATAAAAAAACCCGGGGGATTGCTCCCCCGGGCTGCAACACTCAAGAACGATCCCGACCCGCGGCCGGGACCCTCAAGCAGGCACTAGAAAGACCACTGCAGCCTGGCGCCAATCTCGAAGACATCGTCCTCGTCGATCGCGCTGCTGTAAGCATCGTCGGTGATCAGATAGGCCCCCACGACATCCAGCATCAGGCCGTCAACCACCTTCTGGGTGAGATTCAGGTTGAACTCATGACCGATGGTCGTGTCGAGGTTGACATTCAGGAAACCATTGGCATTAAAACCACGGACTTCGGAGATCACGTCCTCGGCCGTTGAAAAGTACCAGTAGCCGAAGCCCAACTTGGTGTCGGGCAGCACCTGCCACGCGGCGCCGAGATTGACCGTCCACAGGTTGGTGGGGAACCCATAGCCCCTCCACTGCAGGTCATCATGGGAAGGAGCCGTATTGTCGAAGATACCGCCACCGATGATTTCCGAGAAGTACTTGGAGGTCGCCAGCGGATAGGTGAACGTGTCGACGTCGACATTGGGCCTGCGTCCACTGAATGCGGACTCGACTTCTTCAGGACCCGAGGTGTAGAAGCCAGCCAGGCTGAAGGTCCAGGGTCCACAATAGTAGCTACCACCGGCATCGACCATCCAACCCGTGTAATCGGAGGTCACCGTATCGATGGCCCTGCCATCCTCATCATAGCGCTTGAAATCCACGCTACCCAAGTTCTTCACGAAGGTCAGGTAGGCGCTCCACACATCCGTTTTGTATTTGCCCGTAACCCCCAGATCGATCAGGTTGTTTTGGCCTCCCTTGACGAAAGCCGCAGGTCTCAGGGAATTCGGGGCCAGGAGAGCCCTTCTGAAGTAGTTGGTGGGGCCATCGATCTCGCTGTCGATGGTCCTCTGGATGACGCCCACAACAGGAGTGTTCAGCGTTTGAGGGTCAGCACTTACAGCGGTGCCATTGCCATACTGCCAGAAACCTATGGCCGAAAGGAACCAGGGTTTGCAAGGGTAATCGACGTGCACAAAGTACTGATCAATATCAAGCTCGCTATTGAAAGTGTTAGGCTCCTGTGCCTTGATGAAACCCAGGCCGACCTTGGTCCCACCCCCCGCCACCCCCGTCACGGTCGAGCTGAGGTAGGCGGCAGTGAAATCGTCGTCGATGACCCAGGAATCGAAAAACACAAGCCCCTGGGTACCGGCCTTCAAATTCAGCGGGAGGAGCCCGTTGGGGATATTGAAGTCAACGTAGGCGTTCTTGACTTCGATGTCCTTGCCGTCAGCGCCCACGCGGCCCGTCGTGTTCGGACCGCCCGCCACGACGTCGCCAACTTCAAACTTGGTAACCAGCTTGAGGTTTTCACTGGCGGCGAAGGTGAGATAGAGCCTCATACGATAGTCCCAGCGGAGGCTATCGCCGCCATCCAATCCGCTGAAATTGCTCTGGTTGAAGACTCTCGTACGAATCACGCCGCCATAGCTGAAGTCGATCTTCGTCGCCGCCATAGCGGGAGCCGCAACGGCGATCGCCACAAACACAATGAAACCAACCACGAGAAACTTTTTCATCTCTGTCCTCCTCAACAGCTAACCAACTCTCTCTTTGTAAAACGCCCCATTGCCCCAATGACTTCAATCACTCTCGAACATCACCCCCTTCCATCCTGGTCCATAAGGTTAACATTTCGCCCCTCATACCTCATGGATGCCGTCTACAGCAGAAGGAATTGATCTGTCAATGAAAAAAAAACGAAAATTGTAATTATCCCGTCAGTTGCTGTATCGGCAGCCCACCCCGGTGTACCCAAGACCAAATTGGCCCATGCCCTCAAGAAGATGAGCACCGTTGACGAGGGCCTTTCGCGCCATTGTACCGCACATCGCCTGGCAGACCCCCAGCGGACCTCCCTTGATGGCTCTCTCTCCATGACTTTTAACGTGACTTTTAACGTTTCCAAAGATGTAACAATCCGCTATTGTTGAAAACAAGTGGATTCGCGGGGCAGTGAGCTTGCTCGCCTGCCCCACAAGAGGGCACTTCAGCCCTTGAGGCAAGCACAGAGGAGCTTCACAAACCATGAAAACATTCAGGCTTTTTGCAGCGTTTTGCGCCGTGCAGGCTTTCTTTTTCATTTCCCTGCCTTCCCGCGCCCTTCCGGCGCCCAGCAACACGGTCAAGAAGGTCGCCGTATTGCCCTTCAGCATGCACACACCAAGCCAGCTTTCCTACCTCCAGGACGGAATCCGGGACATGCTGGCTTCAAGGCTCGCTCAGCAAGGACAGGTTCAAGTCTTTGACAAAAGCGTCGTCAACCAGACCCTGTCCGGCATCAAGTCGGAAATCGCCCTCAACGACGCCCTCCGCGTCGGCAAGACCCTGGGCGCTGACTACGTCCTCTTCGGGAGCGTGACTTCCCTCGGTCAGGCCGTCAGCATCGACGCAAAGATGGCCGCCGTTTCCGGGGACAGGGAGCCCCTCAACCTGTTCGCTCAGACGCAGACCCTTGACGAGGTCATACCCAAAGTCAACCTTTTCTCTCAAGAGATCAATCAGAAGATCTTCGGAAGAGCCCCTGAGCAGGGGCTGGCCTCCTCCAGTGACGATGGATCCACCACCAGAAACCCTGAGCTTCTGCTCCCGAATGATATGACGAGCAGTGATCGAATCTCCTATCTCAACCCCAATTTTCTTGAAATCACCCCCGACGCGGCGCTTCGAAAGCCTGGCCTTTGGACAAGCCAGAGCTTCAAAGGGGGGATTCTTGGAATGGATCTGGGGGACGTGAACGGAGACAGGAAGATAGATGTCGTCACCGTGACTTCCGACAAGGTGTGGGTCCACCAGCGGGAAGCCAACGGATTGCGCCTTCTGGCCACTTACTCCGGTGACCTGATGGACAACTTCGTCTGGGTATCGGTGACCGACACTGACAGCGATGGCGTCGGCGAGATCTTTGTCACCAATATGCGCAGGGCCAACAGCAGCAGCCCGCAAATGAGCGAAAGCATCCAAGGCGACCTCGGCTTTACTGAGGGACTATCTTCCTTCGGGTTGACCCTGGTCAACAATAAGCTTCAACGCACGAGCAACAGGCTGCCTCACTTCCTCAACGGGGTCGAGTTTCCGGACCGGGGCAAGGTTCTCCTGGGGCAGAAGAAGGGAGCACACGGCGACCGTCCCTTCGATTCGGAGATCGTCGAAATCCGGATGAGTGGGAACGCCCTGGTCACTGGTGCTCCGGTAAACCTTTCCACGCGATGCAACGTGTTCAATTTTGCCAGAGCGGATCTCAACAATGACCGCAGCGAAGAAACCATCCTCATCGACTCTGAGAACTCCCTGGTCGTTCTGAGCTCATCCGGAGAGCAGATCTGGAAGAGCAACAAGGTGTTTTCGGCCACGACCAACTCTTTCGAAGGCAGGGTGGAGGACCGCAGGTACAATCTGGTCGAGATGTACTCCATTCCATCCCCCATCGTTGTCACGGACATCAACAAGGACGGTATCGTCGAAATCGTCCTGAACCGGAACCTCGACTCCATGGGTCGATTCATGCCCAATGCCATGCAGTATTTTGATCGAGGTGAGATCATCTCCCTTTCGTGGGACAATATGGGATTGATCGAGAACTGGAAGACCCGTGAAATCGAAGGAATGGTCACCAGCATCCGGGTGGGGGATCTCGACAACAGCGGGACGCCGGAGCTGGTGGCGAGTATGGTTCATGCCAAGGATTTCCTCAAGCTCGGGGACTCCAAGAGCACGATTTTCAGCTATGACCTGAAAGTTTCCCAGACTCCCCGGACGGCAGCCAAGAAACCCTGATGATTGAGAAGCAAATTTCTCGCGGGGTTTGACCACACTTCATGAAGCCCTAAAAGAAAGCCCCCGCGGCCTGGATTGGCCGCGGGGGCTTTTGAATGCGCTCGCTCTTCGCGTCAGTTCTTCGATACTGCCCTAATAAAGGCAGGATCCGCTAAAGCTCATATTCGCCGTCCATATCCAGAATGTACTCGCGGTCCCGCTCGCCGGTCTTGACCGTGAACTTCCCGCCGCCTTTGATCGTTTTCAGCTTACCCATGCCCTTGTATATTTTCCAGGTTCCATTCGTCAGTTTGGTCGCCTGATCACGAGTTCCCTCATAGACACTGCAGATGGAACCCTCTTCGAAGTTCGTGATGGCATAGCCCTTCATGGACCCGGCGCCCCGGGCGCGGTCGTGGAAGGTGACACTGCGCCTCGACACGAACGGACCGGCGATCCCGACCTGGTATTCGATAGGCTCCCCTTCCATCTCCACCAGCATGAGAGAATGGTCAAACTCGTCGTGCACGTAGAGCATTTCGCGGCGCGTTACCATCAATCGATAGGTTGCCTTACGCTTCATAGAATCCTCCTTCTTGTTCCCGTCAACGCCCAGCTTATGTGATCCCGCAATGAGTCGCGTGCTCCAAACCGCACGCAGTGCGGGCAGGAACACGATTATGCCTTTTAGCACACAAATCCCAAGGACAATAAGAAAAAAGCTGAACAAGTTTGCTGAGAAAGGGTTTGAAGGGGGTTGGCGATTGAGCTTGACACAGGGCCACCCACTTGGTTAACCTCTTTTGGCCTCATCAGTTAACCAACTGATGGACGGTCAATGTCCGGCTGACCATCTGAACACTGCAAGGGGATCTCGCGATGTCGCTTTTCATGTTGAACCGAATGGCTCATACCTCGCTGATGGCTGCTCTCATCGGAGTCGGCGCCCTCATTCACCTCCCCATCGGACCCGTGCCCGTTGTGCTCCAGAATCTCTTCGTGCTGCTGGCGGGCCTCCTGCTGGGCAGCCGGTACGGGCTTGCCAGTGTCCTGCTGTATCTGCTCATCGGCTCCATGGGCCTTCCGGTGTTCGCAGGGGGAAAGGGGGGGATCGCACATTTCATGGGGCCCACGGGGGGATTCCTCGTGGGGTTTGCCGCGGCCGCCTTCATAGCCGGCCTCATATCCGAGCGGCTGCCGCGCGGGCTGGTGACGGATATCCTGGCCGTTGCAGCGGGGTCCCTCATCATTTACCTGATGGGCGTTCCCTGGCTGAAAATGGTGACCCAGATGACCTGGGCCAAGGCCTTCACCGTCGGCATGCTCCCCTTCCTTCCCGGAGACATCCTCAAAGCCGCCGCCGCGGTGCTTCTGGCAAGACCCGCCCGCCTCATCGTCTGGCGGCAGATCCAAAGCGTCTCGGCATGATCACGATCGAGGAGCTCTCCCACATCTACCCGGACGGCACCGAGGCTCTGCGATCCATCTCTCTCCAAATCCCGAGAGGCGAGCTTCTGCTATTCTGCGGATCCAACGGCAGCGGGAAGACCACCCTGCTCCGACACCTGAACGGACTCCTCAAACCCACCAGGGGGAGGGTTCTCCTGGACGGCATGGAGGTGTCCGACCATTCGAGGGAGGTTGTCACCCGGGTGGGGATGGTGTTTCAGGACCCCGACAGCCAGATCCTTGGGGAGACGGTCTGGGAGGACATCGCCTTCGGGCCGGAAAACCTCGGACTGCCGAGAGATGAAGTCCACGCTCGCGTTCAGACCGCTCTCGAGCTCACCGAGCTTCAGGCCATGGCTCACAAATCCTGCCTCTGGCTCTCCGGAGGCGAGAGAAAGCGCCTGGCCATTGCAGGGATCCTCGCCCTCGGGCCCGAGACGCTGGTGCTGGACGAGCCCTTCGCCAACCTGGACTACCCCAGCACCCAACAGGTTCTCACCCAGATCGTCCGACTTCACGCAGCGGGACACACCATCCTGCTCTCCACTCACGATATCGAGAAGGTGGTGGCCCATGTCGATCGAATCGCGGTCCTCGCAGCCGGAGAATTGAAGCTCCTCGGAGCGCCGGAAGCCGTTCTCCCCGAGCTGGCCGTCTACGGCGTGCGGCCGCCCTGTCACCACCTGTTGGGATTCCCGGTCGTCTCATGGCTCAGAAGCTGACCCTTCAGTACATTCCTTCAAATTCCCCGCTTCACCGGTTCGACACGCGCTGCAAGCTGCTGGCTCTCTGTGCCTGCAGCATCGGGATCCTGCACATGAACGGGATGGGACTCAGTGCTTTCTGCGGCCTCTTCCTGGTCCTCACCCTCACCCTGGGCAGATGGAAGCGAATGGTCTTCCGAGCACTCAAGGGCTGGGGACCCTTTCTTCTCATGCTTTTTGCCATACAGGCCTTCTCGCTGGAGCCTGGTCTGCGGCCCATTCCGTCCATTCCCGCAACCGAAGCCAGCCTGGAAATCGCCCTGCTCTCCTGCTGGAGACTTGCCACACTCATTGCCTACGCCACGCTCTTCACCCTGGTCACGTCACCCCGTCAACTGGAAGGGGCTGTGGGGCAGATCCTGCGGTTCATTCCCTTTCTTCCGGCACGACGGATCGGCATCATGGTGAGCCTGACGCTCCGCTTCCTGCCCCTCCTGCTGCATCAGGCCGAAGAGGTGCGGCTGGCATTCCGGTCGCGGCTGGGAGGAAAGCGCAGGAACCCCCTGGCAAGGCTGCGATTCTATGCCGTCCCCATCCTGCGAAAATCGCTGGTCCGAGCAGAGGAGCTGGCTTACGCCCTGGCAGCTCGCGGCTACCGCGACGATTTGCCCATTCCGGCCGAGCCGATTCCATTGGGGCATGTTCTCGCAGTCGCGGCATGGATAGGGGGTGTTATGATCGGTGTATGGATTTCCTGAGGGGACCGGGTCTCGCACCGTTTCGATGCTCGTGCTAAGGATTTGCTGTTTCCGGCCCCAGGATTCGGCCGAGATTCTCCTGGGCTTTTCGAAGCGTCTCGCCGGATATCTCAAAGACCTTCACCTGGCCCCCTTCTTCAACCCAGACCCTCGCGGCAGCCGCATCCTCCCCAGGACTCTTCTCCCAGCTCAGTGTGGCGAGGGGCTTTGCCGCATTCGACATTTCCAGGCGTCCATACGGCTTTTCGGGGGCTTCCGGCCCGGGATCGACCTTCCGCTCGTACTCGACCTGCTGCAGATCCCAGAGGAGCGAGCTGACATGCCATGGTTCTTTGAGGGGCTCGGGGCTGCCGCTCTCTTTCTTGAGGCCCCATTTGTTGGGCTCGATCTGCACAACATGTCCCTGCGATTCACCCAGCCCCCACCGGACCTCCGTCACGTCCTGGCTCTTGAAGCCGATCAACGAGCGGTCCTCGAGAGCCCCCGGATTCCCCGGCAGATCCTCCAGGATGCCGGCATCCACCTGAACGACGGCGGGCAGCTCCGAGCTCAGCGCCAGGATCTGCCTGGCCTCCTCCTTGTCCCTGGCGGCCAGAGTGAGCTCCGCCGTCTGGTCACCCTTCAGCTTGAGACTGACTCTTGCGTGAGGAGGTTTCAGCCCATGGGATTCCAGATTCTCGGGTCTGTTCTCCACAAAACCCTGGGCGCGCAGCCATTGCACCTGTTCAATCACATTCTGAACCTTGCCGGCCTTGACTTTCAGGTCAGCCTGTCCGGGGGCCTGCCAGACACTCGCCCCCTCTTCCCGCATCACCTGAACTGCGGAGCCATCCTTCCATTCAACGGAAAGCTCGAGAACGTCTTCGGGCTGGAAGGTGAAAAGGGAGCGCCGCCGCAGCTCGTCCAGACCCTTGTTGAGAAGGGACCAGTTGGAAGCCTCCAACAGGAAGACCTGGGCACTGTCCGCACGCCTGGCGTAGTAGCCGCGCCCCACCGGGTTCTTGTCCCCGACGAGAAGCTCCAGGGACTGGTCAGCGGCCTGGAATCGAATCTTGAGCGGGACAGGCTCGTGTAGGCCGAACGGCTTGAGATCCTGCGATTCCTTGCTGACTTCGATTTCCCAGGAGAGGTTTGCCAGCGTGTTGACGAAAGACTCGACCGAAGTCTTCTCGACATCTGCTTCCAAGGGGCTGGTGATCTTCCAGCTGCCGTTTCTCTTGAGCTGAAGGGGATCCTTATCCCGCGCCATGACCTCCATGGAAGTGACTTGATCGGCTTGGAGTGCAAAAACCTTCTTGGCTTCCTTCTCGGCCGCCTCTTTCTCCGCCTTCTTCACGACCTCGAAATAGGTGTAATAGCCGGCGATCAAAGCCAGCACCGACAGATAGATCAGCGAATGGCGAAACTTCATCGCTGAGACCTCCGCACCCGGTAAACGCCCAATCCCGCCAGGATCACAGCCAGCGGAACAAACACCATCACCGTCAGGAGGAAGAGGTTCGCCTGCCCCGGGGTCATCAGCATGGGCCGCCCGCCCGGCTCACGTGACCCGATGGTGATCAGGTGCGCTTCCTCCGCCAGGAAATTGGCCATGTTCAGGAACAGATCCCCGTTGCCCGAAAGCTCGAAATGGCTGTTGGAAATGAAGTCCGAATCTCCCACCACGAGAAGCTGTCCCTTTTTCCTGGGCTCCGCACGAGGCTTCTCCACTTTTTCAGAACCGGCTTCCTTCTCCTCCGGCTTCCCTTCAGCAGCTTTGGCCGGGTCCGAAGCCTCGATCTCTGAGATCACGGCGATGGAAACAGGACCCGGCAGATCCTCCTTCTCATCCTGCATGGCCTGTCCCTGGTTCAGGAGGTCGAAGTTGGTCTCCCCCCACGCATTGGGCGATGTGGAAGCCAGGACTTCCACATGAACCCCCTCGGGGGCTTCCTTCAGGGCATCGACCGTTCGAGCTTCCGAGAAGAAAGTCATCAACGAAAACCCCTCGCTGATCTTGTGGAGCCCGTATTCCGTGACCACGGGCATCAAATAGCTCCCTCCAAAAACACGGCTCAGCTTGTCAATGATGATGTTGTCCCCCAGGTCGACTCCGTGGCGCTTCAGGAAATCCTTCAGACCCGCATCGTGGTGCGGGTCCAGAAACAGTGCTACCCTTCCGCCCTGCTTCAAATAGTTCTCCAGACTGGCAATCTCCTGCTCGAAAAGCTTCTTCCGGGGGCCGGCCACGATGACCGCCGCCGCATCCTGGGGAACCTGAGTCTCCTGCATGAGGTTGAGCTCCTCGACGGCATGGTTCTCCTTCTGCAGCGCAGCCCGCACGGTGGAATAACCCTCCCGCTCCGCGTCATCGATGGAGCGCTCCCCGTGACCCATGAGGAAATAGATCTTCTTCTGCTCCTTGCGGCTGAGCTTCAGCAGGGCATTGGCCATGCTTTCCTCATCCGCCGTCGGGATCGACTGCTTCTTTCCGAAGCCCTCCAGGACCAGGGTCCCGTAAGTTCTCACTTCATACCTCTTGGCCGCCTCGGGATTCCGGTCCGGATCGATGAGCTCGTATTCAATGTTCTTGCTGTGGTACCGGAAGGTATCCAGAAGATCCCGAGCCTTGGACTGCTCCGGGGCCGCCGTGGCAAAAAAAGCTTTGACTGAAACCGGCTGGTCCAGCGTCTCCAGGATCTTCTGAGTCTGTTCGGAAAGACTGAAACTGCCGCCTTCCGAGAGATCGAGACGCCAGAAATGGCGCTCCGCAATGAGCGCAATGAAAACCGCGATCCCGATGAACACCAGTGTCACCACGACCGTATTGGAACCGTAGGCCCACTTTTTAGGCCCTTTCCCTTGAGCTGCCATGAATGCAACCTCCGCTCAATCGAATGGCTTAACCGCGCCAGCGATAGGATTCCATCTGCCTGAGGGTGAAGAAGAGAAACAGCACGATGAAGAGCAGGTAGTAGATCAGGTCCCGGGTGTCCAGCACCCCCTTGGTGAAGCTCTCAAAGTGCCTGGTGATCGAAATGTACTCGACGAACCGGGCCATGCCGGGGTCCACCAGATTCTTCAGCCAGCCGATGATCCAGAACATGAGCAGGGCTCCGAAAGACAGGACTGCGGCAACGATCTGGTTCTGGGTCAGAGAAGAAGTGAAAAGCCCGAGGGCGAGAAAGGCTCCACCCAGCAGCGCCACCCCAAGGTACCCGCACAGAAGCGCCTTCCAGTTGGGGTCTCCGACATAGCCAAGCAGAAACATTCCCGGCAGCGTGCCGGCCAGGATGATGAGGAAGGCGCTCAGGACCGCCAAAAACTTGGCCAGCAAAGTGGACAGGTCCGAAACGGGATAGGTGAAGAGGAGCTCTATGGTTCCCGACTTCCGCTCTTCGGCGTAGAGCCGCATGGTCAGAAGCGGCGAGATGAGCAGCAGAACGATGCTGACGTCCATGAGGAAGGGACGGATCACCATGTCGGTGGTGTTCAGCTGCTTGAGAGCCATGGGATTCTGGCTCGCCTGAAAGCTCAGGATATTATAATACGCCACCGCACTGTACAAAAAATAACCCGATATCAACAGGAACACCACAGCCACCACGTAGAAGATCGGTGAGGCGAAGAGGCTGTAGAGCTCCTTCCTGTATATCGCTGCGAATCCTTTCATGACTGAGCCTCCTCCTCCGAAGAGGTCTGGGACGACTCCTCGGTGACCAACTGCATGAAAATGTCTTCAAGGCTCAAATCCACCAGCTTCAGCTCGAGCAGTTTCAGCCCCTTTTCGACGACCAGCCTGGCAATCTCGGGCCGCAGCTCGCGCGAACGATCGGACTCCACCAGCAAACGGCTGCCCTTCTCGTCCTGAACGCTCACGCTCTGAACCCCATCAATCCCTTGTACCACTTGGGTCAGGGCCTGAGCGGCACCGTCCTCGACTTCGACAATGATCTGGGCTGATCGCTGCAACTGATGGGTGAGATTCAACGGAGAGTCGGTCGCCACAATCATGCCTTTGTTGATGATCAAGACCCTCTGGCAGATCTGGGCCACCTCGGGCAGGATATGACTGCTCAGCAGCACCGTGTGCTCCTCGCGCAGCTCCTGGATGAGGCGCCGGATTTCGATGATCTGCGACGGATCGAGACCGATGGTCGGCTCATCCAGAACCAGGACCGGCGGGTTGTTGACAAGCGCCTGAGCCAGCCCCACACGCTGCCGGTAACCTTTGGACAGATGCCCGATGATCCGGTTGGAGACCTTTTCCAGTCCGCAAATCCCGATCACACGACGTATCTCGCTCTCCATATTCCTGGCTTCCACCGCCTTGGCCCCGGCGGAAAAACGCAGGAAGCGGCGCACCGTCAGATCTGTATAGAGGGGTACATTCTCAGGCAGGTACCCCACTTTGCGCCGCACTTCCAGGGAGCGCTCAAAGCAATCCAGGCCGTCGACACGCGCCACCCCCATGCTGGGAGGCATGAAGCACGTCAGAATCCGGATCGTTGTGGATTTCCCGGCGCCGTTGGGTCCGAGAAATCCCACCACCTCTCCCTTTTCCACCTGGAAGGTCACATCGCGTATGGCCGCAAGGGGGCCATAAAACTTGGTCAATCCTTCCGCCTCAATCATGACTGGTACGCCCTCGTGCTCAAGAATGGTGTTTCTGGCTTCTAGTTTCTAGTTTCTAGTTTCTAGTTTGTGCAGCCGGTTGGGGTCTCCGGAGCACATGGTGCGCTCCACGCAATGAGAGAAGCCAGATCCTGGCATAATCTCCCCGTACTTCAAGCGTTAATCTTTCAGGGGATCACGGAATGAAAACTTGCGATGGGCGGTTTTCACGAACCGTTTTGGTGCCCACCGAGGTGGCGCAAGCCTGACACAAATACTCGTGCAGCTCCCCGTCGGGAAGAACCAAAAGGAGTCGGCTCCGAACCGGCATGGCCCGCCTGCATCGGGGACAATAAAGCTCGGATGCGGTGAAGTCTTCGAACTGGCGCTGACGGCGCGGTCTCGCTTCGGCAAACATGCATGAACTCCTCGCCGCATTTCGTTGGGTCAGTTATGAGCCTGCCGCGACGCATCCTGGGCACTCTCCTGGCTGCGTTCCTTGCGACGATTCCACGGCCACTTCCTGACCTTCTGTTCTCCCTTCTCTCTGTCGAGCTCGGCGAATTCCCGCAGGAGCTGCTCCTGCTTGGACGTGACCTGGGTGGGAATCCTGACGTCTATCTCGATATAAAGATCACCCCGCCCGTATCCACGAAGTCGCGGAGCCCCCTCTCCCGGAAAACGGACAACCGTCCCCGGCTGAGTGCCGGCTTCCACCTTCAGGGTCTTGTTGGAATCCAGCGTGGGAACCTCGATCTCATCGCCGAGGGTAGCCTGCACGAAGGAGACGGAGATCTTGCCATAGAGGTTGTCGCCGTCCCGATCGAAGAATTCATGCGGCTTTACGTTGAGACGCACATAGAGGTCTCCCGCCTGCCCCCGCCTGAATCCGCTCTCGCCTTCGCCCCTCAACCTCAACCGTGTCCCCGCATCGACACCCGCAGGAACTTTGACCTGAACCTTCTTTCGCTTCCTTGTGCGCCCCTGCCCCTGACATTCACCGCAAGGCGAATTGAGAACCCTCCCGGAACCCTGACAGCGCGGGCAGGTGGTGCTGATCCTGAAAAACCCCTGGGACTGCACGACCTGTCCTCTCCCCTGGCACTGGGGGCAGGTGCTCTCCAGTGTCCCTGGCTCAGCGCCGGATCCGTCGCAGTGATCGCACCCGTCCATCGTGTCGATCTGGATCTCTTTCTCAGTTCCAAAGATCGCTTCTTCGAAGGTCAGTGACATGTCAAAAAGCAGGTCATCGCCGGGACGGGCAGCTGTGCGGGGTCGGCCCCCGCCACTTCCCCCAAAACCAAACGAGAAGAAATCCTGAAAAATATCGCCGAAGGAACTGAATATGTCCTCGAATCCACCGAAGCCGCTGAAGCCGGCCCCCCGCAACCCTTCATGCCCGTAGGTGTCATAAATACGACGCTTTTGGGGATCCCTCAAAACCTCGTAAGCTTCGGCAGCCTCCTTGAAGTGCTCCTCGGCTTCCTTGTCCCCCGGATTCCTGTCTGGGTGGTATTTGAGGGCGAGTTTTCGGTACGATTTCTTGACATCCTCCTCACCCGCCTGCTTGGAAACGCCCAAGACTTCATAATAATCCCGTTTGTCCATTCAGTCCCGTTCCTTCCACGCAAAATCAGATGTCCGACACCGGAGGCGTGATTCCCTCATCACGATGAAGAGGCGATCCGAATCCCTCGCTTCGGTAGAGCACCAGGTTTGGTGATTCAAACCCTTCCACTTTGGAGGCCCCC
>JBFYYO010000079.1:0-14915 GCA_041310025.1 Syntrophobacterales bacterium | reverse complement strand
ATGCGTGGCCGCAAGCAGCGACCAGGCTGTCATCGATGCGTCGAGCGCCTGGCTTGACCTTGCCGCGGCATCCATCGAATGGTCTGCCAGTGCACGGGTGCTTGCAGATTTCACCTGTCTCCTGAGCTCCCGGAGCCCCGAAAACGATCTCCTGAGCAGCTCATCGATTCTATGATGATCATTGCGAGATTTTACACTTTGTAAAAACCATCGACAGGAGATCGTTTTCACCGCATCCCCACCGGAATTCTTCAAATGAAGTTTATCTAGCTATTTCAATTCATTAAAAACAACAGATCCTCCTTGTGCACCCTGGCACAGGCCTTGCCATTGAATAACCGGGCACTGGCATCCGGTTTCATGGATCATGGTCTTCATCAGGGATGGTTCAATCAAAGGAGGTCTTATCGATGAGTGGTCCGAGGAAGGTTTATGAATTTCTAAAAGCATCAGCGGTGATGCATGCGAGATGGGATTATGAAGTCTCCATGTCGATTGTGAAGAATCGAAAGAAACTTCTCATCCTGCTCGTTCTGACCCTGCCCATTTTCGCGGTCTCCTTTCTGGAGGCGGCATCGATGCTGGGCGGCAAGACGGCTTTCGCCCCGGCGTTTTACACCACGACCATCTTCATAGTGTCCATAGCCGTGGGCCTGGCGGCCGGGCTCATCACGGGGTGCATCGGTGCGGGCGGCGGCTTCATCATCACACCGGCCCTCATGGCAGCGGGTGTCAAAGGCATCCTGGCCGTCGGGACCGACCTGTTCCACATTTTCGCCAAGGCCATCATGGGCACGACGGTCCACAAGAAGCTCGGCAACGTTTCGGTGAAGCTGGCCGTGGCGTTCCTGGTCGGCTCGGCGGGCGGTACCTTCATCGGGGGGGCCATCAACAAGGGCCTCTACAACAAAGATCCGCTTCTGAGCGAGGCGTTCATCAGCGGCGTGTACGCCATCCTGCTGGGCTTCCTGGGGTTCTACGCCCTCATCGACTTCATCAAGTCCAGCAGAGGACCCGGAGGCGGCGACGCACACGGCGGACCAGCCGGTGGAACGCCCGCCCTGGCCACCAAGCTGCAGAATTTGAACATCCCGCCCATGATCACTTTCGATGAAGACTTCGTGCCCGGCGGCAAGAAGCTCTCCGGTGTCATCATCGCCATGGGCGGCGTCGTGGTCGGCATCATGGCCGCCATCATGGGTGTGGGCGGCGGGTTCATCACCTTCCCCATGTTCGTGTACATTTTCGGCGTTTCCTCCATGACGACGGTGGGCACCGACATCCTGCAGATCATCTTCACGGCCGGCCTGGCCGCCATCTTGCAATACGCCATCCACGGGTACGTGTTCTACACCCTGGCCATGGGAATGCTCATCGGCTCGCTGCTGGGCATCCAGGTCGGCGCCCTCACCACCAAGGTGGTGAAGGGAATCCACATCCGCGGTTTTTACGCCATGTCGATCCTCGCCGGCTTCGTCAACCGCGCCGCCACACTGCCCAAGAAGCTCGTTGAGCTCGAGGTGCTTGACATGCCCAAGAATGTCGTAAACAGCATCGAGACGGTCGGGAACTATCTCTTCTGGGTTGTCGTCGCGATCTTCGGTATCTGGATCTTTGCAAAATTCTTCGGCAATGTCGGCGCTCTGCGAGAGGAGGGGTAATCATGCTCATCAGACATAAGCAACCGTTCATTATAGGATTGATACTGGCCATTTCATTCGCCGGAGTACTCCTAATTATCTTCGCACCGATCTTCGGAGACGGCAAGAACGGCCTGGTGTATTCCGACAACCTGTTCAACAAGCTGTCCAAGGGTTCCTCCTACTTCATTCCGGCCATTGTCAAGAGCAACGAGGCGTTCATGGGGAGACCCTTCGATTTCGCCGTCAAGATGGACAATCCGGAAGAAGCCGAAAGAGCGGTCAGGGTGTTCATCACAGGCGGTGCCCAGGTGGGGGTCTCGGAGGGTACCCTGAAGGTGAGCGGCGACCTCGGGAAACTCCTCTCCAGCCTGTTGAAGGACTCCGACGCCATGTTCAGAAACGATGAGGGGGAAGTATCGGCACGGCACGGGATGGATGCCAGAGAGGTCTTGAGACTCTGGCACGGGGTCCTCACCAAGGGCATGAAAGAGCTCCAGAAGGCCAAAAAGATCGAAGAAGCCAACATGGTCAACCAGGTGCTGAAAAGGGGAGTCGAGCCCGCCTACAATTTCTTCGGCATCGAAGCCCAGAACATCGGCGACAAGGCGGGAATCGTCATCGCGCTGCTCTCCTTCTACGTGGCCTACACCATGTGGTGGGGATACGCGATTTTCTACATGTTCGAGGGAATAGGGCTGAGCATGAAGAAGGCCAAAGTGAGAAAAGAAATCTAGGAGGAAGAGATGAAAATATTGGTACCGGTTGACGGCTCGACGCATTCGATGGAAGCAGTGAAGACAGCGGTGGATTTCGCGAAGCTCAAGGGGGCCGAGGTGCTGGTGATCAGCGTGGTTCCTTACATCAGCGGCATGGAGGGTCATGAGATCTCGCCCTCCCGCAGGGAGCGGCATATGGAAGGCTATACCAGGGTGTGCGAGGATGCGGTCAAGGAGGCCTGCGAGCTGCTGTTCAAAGAGGGCGTGACAGCCAGCTGCTCGAAGACCATCCTGACCTCGGTTTCCGTGCCCGACGCCATCATTGAATTCTCGGAGAATGAAAAAATCGACCTCATCGTTATGGGCAGCCGGGGTCTCAGCGCCTCCACCCGTTTCAAGCTGGGAAGCGTGGCATCCCAGGTGGTGAAATACAGCCCCTGTTCGATTTACCTGGTCAAAGTGACGGCCTAACACACCTCGACCCGATTGAGTGACCGCATCAATCGTCCCTTCCGCATGTCCCTGGCGGGAATCCAGAGCCGCTCAGAGGCCTGGATCCCCGCCAAAAACATGCGGGGACGACGTGCGATCAACATGCCATCCAGACGGCCGTCCATCTCCGATCCCTGGGTCTGCCGCCTTCTCGACGGCATGATGGATCAGGATTTCACGGGAACCTCATGGAGTCGTCTTTTTCCATCCTTTTGACCGATCGAAACCGGCATGTTCGTGAACTGCTGCGGCGCGAATTGTCCGGTGAAGGCTATCGGGTTGAAACAGCCAGGGATGGGCGGGAGGTCCTCGGGTTCCTCTATCATGTGGCGACGGTGGACCTGTTGATCCTGGATCTCGAAATCCCCTACGTGGCGGAGGTGGGGCTCCTCAGGAAGCTGGGCCAGCTTAGACCCGAATTGCCCGTTATCATTCACAGTTTCTCGCCGGAAGATGGTGGGCCGTCCATATCCGTCCCAACGGCGGCCTTCCTGGAAAAAAGTGAGAATACGGATCGTCTGAAGACCATGGTTCGTGAAGTCCTGGCGAAGACCTACCCCGATCGCCTTGAGGGGGGCCGCCCTTAGCCACATCCACAGAACAAAGTGCCCATTGAATAAGCACGTCATCCCCGCATGCTTCTGGCGGGGATCCAGGGATTTGGAAACCTCTGGATTCCCGCCAGGGACACGCGGGAATGACGACGCAACCGGTCTTCAATTCTGTAGAGATGTACTTAGATCGCGGGAATCCCGCCTCCCTTTCGTCAGCGCCTGCCGGTCGCAACCGCCCACAGCCCTTTGATCAGCCCTCCGCGACCTTGCGGGAGCCCACACAATGAACCTTGGGTTTGCGTGGGGACTGTGCTATCCTACAGGCAAGCTCCCTGATTTCCGGCGAATGCTGAGAAGCGGGGGGAGCAGGGTCCGTTTGAGGGGATCGGCGTTTGGGGACTGCGAACCGCACGTTCCTCGAAGCTTTTAAAAAGGCGACGGTATTCTTACGGTCGGGAGGTTGAAGGAGTGGAAGCATTCAGCGTCCTTCTTGTGGATGACGAAGAGGAGTTCCTGGAGACTCTGGTCAAGCGGCTTACCAAGCGAAAGCTCGATGTCACGGGGGTCACCAGCGCACTGGATGCCATTCGGGTACTGAAAGAGAAGCCCGTCGACATCGTGGTACTGGATGTGAAGATGCCCGGCATGGATGGCATGGAGGCCCTGAGGCAGATCAAGAGCACCAGTCCCGATGTGGAAGTGATCATGCTGACCGGGCATGCCAACATGGAGGCTGCCATGCAGGGCATGGAGCTGGGCGCCTTCGACTATCTCATGAAGCCCATGGACATCGACGAACTGCTCTATAAGCTCCAAGATGCCTACAAGAAGAAGACTTTGAGAGAGCTCGCAAGGTAGCTTCGAAGGTCTTCTCGAGCCGGGTGGCCGTAGCTGGGCCACGGGGGATGAGGTCATGCCCAGGCTTGGCGAAGTTTTCCGAAAGATTGCCTTCTGGAAGCGAAGTGAAGGCCATGAGGCCGTGGATGCCGAAGCGCTCCGGACGGCTTTCAAGGCTCGCTATCACAGCTTCAAACTCCTGCTGAACGCCAACAACAAAGCCCTCGAGATCATGTCGGAGATGGAGACGGCCCTGAGAGGCAGCCGCCCCTTCAGCATGTCCTTCGTTCGCGCCAACAGCACGGCCGTCGGAGTCAACGTCTTCCGGATCATCAAGCACCTGGATGAGCTGGCCCCCGAAAGGTACCAGAATCTGTTCGATCGTTTCCGGGACATTCAGGATCAGATCAACGGCGTTCTCTCCAAGCGCACCATCCCCCGAGGGGATCGGCTGGTGCTGCCCTTCGCCGAAATCGACAAGGACAAGGCGGACCTGGTGGGGAGCAAGATGGCCAACATCGGGGAGGTGAAGAATCGGCTCAAACTGAAAGTCCCCGGAGGGTTTGTGGTCACCTCCGCAGGCTATCAGCGCTTCTTTGAGGCCAACGAGCTCCAGAACGAGATCGATCGGAGGCTCCAGGCGTCCGAGGCCGACGAGCTGGATCAGTATTATGCCTTGAGCGCCGACATCCAGCAGTTGATCATCCGATCCAGGGTCCCGGAGGACCTCGAGCGGGAGATCCTGGACGCCTACCGCGCGCTGGAAGAAGAGGCGGGGGAAAAGGAAGTCCGGGTTTCCGTGCGGAGCAGTGCCCTCGGCGAGGATGCCGCCGACACATCCTTTGCCGGGCAATACCGCTCCGAGCTCAACGTGAGCCCCGATTACCTCATCGATGCGTACAAGGACATCGTGGCCAGCAAATACAGCCTGCAGGCCGTTGCCTACCGCCACAGCCGGGGCATCCTGGACGAGGACATCTCCATGTGCGTCGGGTGCATGGTGATGGTCAACGCCGTGGCCGGCGGAGTGATCTATTCCAGGAATCCCCTCAATATCCGGGACGACTCCGTCATCATCAACGCGGTGTGGGGACTGCCCAAATCGGTGGTGGACGGCAGCGTGGCTCCCGACACCTTCATCATTTCGCGCCGGGAGCCTCTGTCCGTCGTCCACAAGGATATCAAGGTCAAGGATTACAAGTTCGTCTGCTATCAGGACGAAGGCGTGTGCCGCCTGGACCTGACGGGGGAAGGCCGCGAGCTCCCGTCGATTCGGGATGAGGAGGCCATTGAGCTGGCTCGGATCGCTCTGCAGCTCGAGGATTATTACGGAACGCCTCAGGATGTGGAGTGGGCCATCGATGGCGAAGGAGAGATTTACGTTCTCCAGTGCCGTCCACTGAAGCAGACGGAGGTGGCCGAGAAGGCCTATGGCCGGTCCCATGATGCAGCGGGGCGGGAGTCTCTCCTGCTGGAAGGCGGGGAAACGGCCAGTGCGGGGGTGGCCTGCGCCCCCGCTTTTGTCTTGCGCAAGAACAGCGATGCTCTGCAGTTTCCGAAGGGCGCCGTCCTGGTCACGGCCCAGGCCCTGCCGCGGTGGGCAGCCCTCCTGAACCGTGCTGCCGCCGTGGTCACCGAGCAGGGCAGCGTGGCCGGGCATCTGGCCAATGTGGCCCGGGAATTCGGGGTTCCGGCGCTTTTCGGGGTGGCCGGGGCGACCGCCGCCCTGGAGACCGACCAGGAAGTCACGGTGGATGCCGACGGACTCAGGATCTACCGCGGGCGCATCGAATCGCTCCTGGGCCAGGAGGCTCCCAAAAAGAATCTCATGGAGGGCAGCCCGGTCCACGAGGTTTTGAGGGAGGTGATCCAGCACATCGTGCCCCTGTACCTGCTGGACCCGGATTCTACGGAATTCCGGCCCCGGAACTGCCGCACCATGCACGACATCACCCGTTTCTGTCACGAGAAGTCGGTCCAGGAGATGTTCAGCTTCGGCAAGGACCATCACTTCTCCGAGAGGGCGAGCAAGCAGCTGTATTGCGATGTGCCCATGCAGTGGTGGTTCATCAACCTGGATGACGGGTTCAAGGAGGATGTGCCGGGGAAGTTCGTGCTTCTGGACAACATCGTCTCCATCCCGGTGCTGGCGCTCTGGGAGGGCATCAACGCCGTTCCCTGGGAAGGGCCCCCCCCGATGGACGCCAGGGGATTCATGGCCGTGCTGCTGGAGGCGAGCGCCAACCCGGCGCTGGATCCCTCCATGCCGTCGCACTACACCAACCGAAACTATTTCATGATTTCCAAGAACTTCTGCAGTCTCAGCTCTCGATTCGGCTTTCATTTTTCGACGGTGGAGACCCTGGTGGGAGATCGGGCCCATGAGAACTACATCAGCTTCCAGTTCAAGGGCGGGGCGGCGGACTACCAACGGCGGCTCAGGCGCGCCCAGTTCGTGGCGAGCCTCCTCGAGGAGTACGGATTCCGGGTCGAGGTCAAGGATGACGGGGTGTTCGCCCGCATGGAAGGCTTTGATGAAGAGTTCATGAAAGCACGCCTCAGGATGCTGGGCTATCTTTTGATGCACACGCGGCAGCTGGACATGATCATGGCCAACGATGCCGCCTACCATCACCATCGATCGAAGATGATGCAGGACATCGATGCCATCATCAACCCTAACCTGGCCACCGTCGAGCATGCCGCAGCCCATTGAAAAGACCTATGTCTCCGTAAAAGTCAGCGAGCCCCAGCTCCGCGAGCGGAATTGGGCACTGTCCGTTCTGCTCGACATGAGCAGTTTCCTCACGACCACCAGGGGAATCCAGGAGATCCTGGAAGGTGCACTCGCCAAGGTCCTGGAATTCTTTGAGATGGAAGCGGGCCGGATCTACCTGGTGGACGACTCGGAGGAGAATCTGGTGCTCGGAGCCTGCATCGGCGTGGATTCCGTCGGGCTGGAGCGGCTGAAGATGGGTGAGGGCTTTTCGGGAAAAGCCGCCCGAACCCGCTCCTTCATTGCCCAACATGTGTCCGAGCTGGGTGACAAGGCCAGGTCCGAGCTCCTGCTCAGCAAAGGCTTCGAGGTCATCGTCTGCGTGCCCCTCATCGCCATGGACAGAGTCCTCGGGGTCATGAACCTGGCCACCAACCGCGCCATAGAATTCGATTCGGCCCAGATCGACCTGCTCATCTCCATCGGCAACCAGATTGCCGTGGCCGTCAACAACGCGAGGCTCTACGACGACCTGCAGCGGAAGGTGAAGGAGCTCAAGCTGCAGAAGGAATCCATCGAGTTTTTCGCCTACTCCATTTCCCACGATCTCAAGAGCCCCGCCATTGGGATCCATGGTTTGACCAGCCTTCTGCACAAAAATTACGGGGAGCTTCTGGACGATCGGGGGCGGACGGTCTGTGATCAGATCGTCAAGGCGGCCGAGCAGGTGGTCCGTCTGGTGGACCGCATCAATGCCTATGTCATGGCCAAGGAATCGCAGCTGCGGTTCGAAGCCATCCCCGTGAAGGAGCTCACCGAAGCCATCCGCATCGAGTTTTCGGGGGCCCTGACGCGGCGAGGCGTGGCCTGGAGCGAGGACGAGACTTTTCCGACCCTGGTGGCGGACCGGCTTTCTCTGCTTCGAGTTCTTCGCAATCTGGTGGACAATGCCCTGAAATACGGCGGGAGCGACCTCCACGAGATCCGGATCAGCTGCCGCGAGGAGCCGGATCACCACGTGATGTCGGTGGGGGATGACGGCGTCGGCCTGAAGGTGGAAGATCAGGCAGTGCTGTTTCAGCTCTTTCATCGGGATCAGACCGCCAGGGGCATCGAAGGCACCGGTCTGGGTCTGGCAACGGTGAAGGAAATTGCCGAGCGCCACGGCGGAAAGGTCTGGCTGGAGCCACCCGGCGAAAAGGGCACCACCTTCAGCATCTCCATTTCAAAACATCTGAAGCCCGAAGTCTGAAATTGCCTCATCAACGCGGCGGCTCGCCTGGATCCAGTCGTCACTGCTCGGTTTCGAAGTGCAGCATACAGCGAGAGAAGTGCTTGATTTTCACTGACCCTGCAATCGCTGGCTTCGATTTCGCATTTGCGATTTTTTCGTCTTCGGTTTTATAGTAAACTCAAAATAAAGCTTGACAGATCAAATCCTGACCGGCGTTCAAGAATCAGCTCCAAAGCGGGGCTGCTGGCCCATGATTGGGTCTTTGAAGACCTCACATTCAACCTCCGGATTGGTCCGGGAAAGGAAATGGAGGAAAAAGCCATGCCGGATAAGAAGACCATTTTGATTGTCGACGATGACCCCGAGATCTGTGAAGCCCTGCAGGAGATCCTCACGGATTACGATTACCATGTCCTGACAGCACAGGACACCGTCACCGCCGGTCAACTCGTGGAGGAACAACGCCCGAATCTGCTCATTCTGGATATCATGATGGCGACCATGGACGACGGCCTCCGTTTTGCCAGCAGAATCAAGCAGAAAGAAGGTGTCTGGGGCATTCCCATCCTCATCGTTTCTGCACGGCCCCCTGTGGAAAAGGGCTACTCCCGATCCGTTGACCAGGACCTCGATTGGATCCACGCCGATATCTTCATGGAAAAACCCGTCGATCCCGAAGATCTCATCAAGAACGTCCAGATCCTGCTGAAAGACACTCGCTAGCTCGAACAAGGTTCTCCAAGAAAGAATATTGCTGCCTTTGCCGCCTTTTCCACCTTTATTCTCGGGAGGAACAGGGGTGTGGTATCGAAGCATCGGATTCAAGCTGATCGCTTCCGTGGGAGTTGTGGCCGTTCTGGTGATGGGTTTTTTTTCGTACGTGAATCTCCAGTCCCAGCGGGAGCGACTCCTCCAGGAAATGCTTCGCAACGTGCATCTCACGAGCGAGGTCATCAGGCGAAGCCTGCGCTACGACATGCTTGAATACCAGCCGCAACGGCTTCACAAGGCCATCGACACCATCGGGGCTCAGGAGGGCATCGAAAAGGTGCGGATCTTCAACGCGCTTGGGGAGATCATCTACTCCTCGGACAGGGACGAAATGGGGACCATGCTGGATAAGTCGGCGGAGCAGTGCTATGCCTGCCACGCAAAGGAGGAACCCTTCGAGAGGATCACCACGTCCGCCCGTTCCAGAACCTTTCGGTCCTCCCGCGGATATCGCGTCCTGGGAATGATCAACCCGATCTACAATGAGCCCGACTGCTACACGGCCGCCTGCCACGAGCATCGAGAAGACAAGAAGGTGCTGGGCGTTCTGGACATCGACGTGGAGCTCCGTGAAATCGATCGTACGATCGAGGATAGCGAGCGGAAGACGATCCTGTTTACCGTAGGGGCCATCTGCGGCATCGCCTGCATCATCGCTCTGCTCATCAATCGCCTGATCAGCCGACCGCTCATGGGGCTCCTGGAGGGAATGGAACGGGTCACCGCCGGAGATCTGGAATCACCCATCTCCATCAGATCGAGGGACGAGATCGGCACTCTCGCCCGCTCCTTCAACCAGATGACCCAGCGCCTCAAAGCTTCCGAACAGGAGCTCAGGGCTTCTGAGGAGAAATACCGCTCGCTCTTTGAAAACGATCCCAACCCCATTTTGGTCCTGGACCTGGATTCCTTCCAGATTCTGGACGCGAACATCCGCACCGTGGAAACCTACGGCTACAGCCGTGAAGAGCTCCTGAGGATGTCGTTTCTGGAACTGGGTGAGACCAAGGATGCGGAGAGGATAAGGTCACTGGCCGCCAAGAGCTGCATCTTCCTCCCCAAAGTCAGGCATCATCGAAAAGACGGCAGCCCCCTCTACGTGAATATCCACTCCTGCCCAAGGCTGCACATCGGCAAGGATGTGATCATTGCCAACATTGCTGACATCACGCATCGGATCCAGGTTGAAGCGCAGCTCATCCAGGCCGGCAAAATGGCGACGCTCGGGGAGATGTCAGCCGGCATGGCCCACGAGCTGAATCAGCCCCTCAACGCCATTCGTGTGGGGTGCGAGTACTTCCTGAAGATGCTCACGCGAAAACGACCGATCCCCGAAGACACCCTGGCTCGGGTCTCCAGGGAACTGGTTCATCAGGTGGAGCGGGCATCGAGCATTATCAACCACCTGCGCGAATTCGGGCGAAAATCTGAATCCGACGAGATGGGGCTGCTGAATATCGAGGAACCGATCCGCGGTGTCTTCACGGTTCTGGGCCAGCAGCTCAAGCTCAGGGACATCCAGGTGGAGCTCGAGATCAGCCCGGATCTTCCTCCGGTCCATGGGGTGTGCAACCGGCTTGAGCAGGTGTTTCTCAATCTGGTCATGAACGCACGGGATGCCATCGAGGAGAAGCGGGAGCAAAGCGGCGGAATGGCTTTGGAGTCCCGACTGACGGTTCGAGCGTACCGTGAGGGAAATGACGTGGTTGCAACCTTTTCCGATACGGGCACTGGAATCCCCGAGTCCATCAGGGAGCGCATTTTCGAGCCTTTCTTCACGACCAAGGAGGTTGGAAAGGGAACAGGCCTGGGGCTGTCCATAAGCTACGGAATCGTGAAGGACGTGGGGGGGGAGATGGAAGTGAAGAGCCAGGAGGGTATGGGGACGACCTTCGCCCTTCGCTTCCCGGTCGCAAGAGAGGAATCCTTGTGGCCTGCGGTCGAGCACACCTGATGCTGCCGGCCGACGGTGCAATCCCGGTACCGTGGGCTCTTGAGGTTGCGAGCCATGATTCGAAGGATCTTGATCATCGATGACGAGGAGAGCGCCAGGGAGCTCCTCAGACTTTCGCTCGAAGTTGACGGCTATGAGATCTTCGTGGCTGAAGATGGGATCAGGGGCCTGGCAACGTTTGAGCAGGTCCGGCCCGAGGTTGTCCTGACCGATATCAAAATGCCCGGACTGGACGGTATCGAGGTGCTGCGCAGACTCAAGGAGCTCAACCCGGACGTGGAAGTCATCGTCATCACCGGACATGGTGAAATGGAACTGGCCATCAGGGCCCTTCAGCTGGAAGCATCGGATTTCATCAACAAGCCCATCAGCGATAAGGCCCTCGGTGTGGCCCTGTGGCGTGCCGGGCAGAAGATCTGGATGCGCGGCAAGCTCAGGGAATACACGGAAAACCTCGAGTGCATGCTCAAAGACGCCACCGTGGAAATTCAGAGGCGTCACGATTTCGAGCACCAGCTGATTCAAACCTCCATGGACGGGATCATCGCCAACGATCCCCAGGGAAACATCATCATCTTCAATGAGGGGGCATCAAGGATCTGCGGCTATAGGCGTGAGGAAGCCCTCTGCAAGCTCAACGTCGCTGATCTGTATCCTCCGGGCGGAGCCCAGGAGGTGAAAAAGAGAATCCGAAGCCCGGAATACGGCGGACCCGACCGTCTCATCAACTTCGACACCCGGGTCCTCCGAAAAGACGGCACCCCGGTCCCCATCCTGCTTTCTGCCAGGGTGATCAGCGAAGGCGACACCGAGGTGGCCACGGTCGGCTATTTCAAAGACCTCACAGAAATCAAGCAGCTCCAGCAGGAATTGCTCGAAAAGACGCGGATGGCCGCCCTCGGAGTGGCCATGGCGGAAGTGGCCCATGGTGTGAAAAACATTCTCCACGGCATGAAACTGGGTGCCTTTGTGCTGACCAGGGCGCTGACGAGGAGAGACTTTGAAGGGGTGAGCAAAGGCTGGCAGATGGTTCACCGGAACATCGACCGCATTTCGAAATTCAGCCTGGACATGCTGAGCTATGCGCGCAGGGATCCTGGAATACAGCAGATCGTTTCCATCAACCAGTTGGTCCAGGAGGTTTGCGTCTCGTTGGGGGCGCAAGCCGAAAGCCGAGGCATCCGCGTTGAAGCGGAGCTGGACTCGCAGCTTCCCTGCATAGCGGCTGACAGCGAAGGTCTGCACACCTGCATTTTGAACCTGGTGACCAACGCTCTGGAAGCCTTCCCCGAAAATGTCGAAGAGGGTGAGGTGAGGGTGAAGACTTCCATGGTCGACGACGGCAGTATCTGCCTTGAAGTCACCGACAATGGAAAAGGCATGACCTCGGACATGCTCGAAAAGATCTTCAATCCATTCTTTTCCAGCAAGGGAGCACGCGGGACAGGCCTTGGACTTGCGATCACCCAGCGCATCATCTCCGACCATGGCGGGTCGATCCATGTCCGCTCGGAGCCCCGAAGAGGCTCCACCTTTACGGTTCGCATACCATCAAGGCGCGTGCGACCATCGGCGGCAGACGGTCCTGAAGCTCAATGAGCCGGCAATGCCTCCACCCCGTCGCTGTTGACAAAGATCGCGCAACTTTAGAGGGTCTCCAAGAAGTCTGAAGGGGAGATAGTTCGTCATTCCCGCGAAGGCGGGAATCCAGACTTCATGAGGAATCTGGACCCCCACCTTTGCGGGGGTGACGTTGCGGAGTGCACTTTTTCGACACGCTCTTAGGCCCATCGAAGTCTGGAGAGAACGAGACATGCATTCAGCCTTGATCATCGATTCGGAAGCCGAGGTCCTGGAATGGTTTGAAGCCTCTCCCGAAGGGTGCGATTTCCAGCCCCGTGTGGTGGAGAACGGATTTGAGGCTCTCGATCTCATCGAAGCCATCCGCCCCTCACTGGCAATCCTGGATGTCAGCGCGCCCGACAAGGACAACATCGAAGTCCTGCGACACCTGAAGGAAATCGATCCGGACCTGGAAGTCATCGTGATCGTTGGGCAGCACGATACGCAGGGCTCCCTGGAGGCCCTGGAGCTCGGCGCCTCGGATTGTGTCTCGAGATCTCTGAGTCGGCGGGCTCTGGATGTGGCCCTCAGACGCGCCAAAGAAAAGATATGGACGCGCGCCAGGCTCAAGGATGCCATCGATGAGATCCAGAAGCGCCATGACTTCGAGCACAAGTTGATCCTCACCTCCATGGACGGCATCATTGCCAACGATCGCAAGGGCAACATCCTGGTATTCAATGACGGTGCCTCCCGCATTTATGGCTACACACGCGAGGAGGCGCTTTCACAGCTTCATGTTACGCAGCTTTACCCCGAGGGCGAGGCCCGCAGGATCAAAAAGCAGATCTACAGCGAGGAATATGGAGGGCCGGGACTTCTCATCAATTACGAAGCCCAGGCACTCACGAAGGAAAAGACTCTGACGCCCATCTTGCTCTCGGCGACGCTGATTCACGAAGGTGGGCAGGAGATCGCCACGGTCGGCTACTTCAAGGACCTCACCGAAATCAGGCTCCAGGGCACTCGTTTGCTCAGCATCGAAAAGACCCTGAAGGGCATCGCCTCCAAGGCGAGAGAAGCCATGGATGATTTGAGCCTTGCGGTATCCATGTTTGATCAGGCGTTGGCAGGAGGGGAGCAGGAATCGGTTCTCGAAGGGTGGAGCATGCTGAGGGCAAAGGTCGATCAGGTCTCCCGGTCGATTCAGCTCGCGGAGAGCTCCTGTCCCCAAAACCCCCGATGAGCGGTGACCACTTTCCCCTATTTCCTTCCTGGCACGACGAAGACCGATTTGAGAAGCCGCATCAATTGCTCGGCCTGCGCTTGGGGCACAACAAGGAGGGTGGTGGTGATGGTTGTGGAGCTGGCGAGAGCCCCAATTCCTTCCTTCGCCATTCGGCCGAACAGGTATCCGGCGACGCCGGGGCGGATATCGAAGTGAGGGCCCAGAATTCGAACGAGAGCCACCGGCCTTTCCACTTTCACCGTTTCGGCCTGGAGCGCCACCCGCAACGATTCCAGATCCCCCTGGATCTCTTCCAGCTGTTCCTCGCTCACCGCAAAAACCAGATCCCGGCAAGCTCCCTGGCCCGTTGTTTCCGCAAGGAAGGAGGTGGTGACTCCCTGGCGATACAGATACCCGAAAAGGACCTGGGCAAAACCGGACTGCTTTGGAATCCCGAGAATGGAGACCAGAGCGAGGGATTCCGTGAGTTTCAGAGGAAATATTTCAAGGCGTTCCACGACGGTTCCCACCGTGTTCATTCCAGGCAGCAGCTCGCAGCAAAGCTCTTGGGCTGCAAGATCACGTCAGGGGAGCACAAAAGCGCGCTTCAGCTTGGAGACAGCCATTTCCACGTTCCTGCTGAAAATCACGCACGAGAAAACGGACGTTGCGGCCCCGGCTCCGAGTATTTCAATCCCCTCGGCACGCAATGTTTCAAGAATGCGCTGGGCTATGTGCGGCTGTCCGCCAAAAGGGTAAAGGGAGAGAATGACCACACCGGAGCAGTGCTGAATGTCAACGACGCCCCGAACGACTTCCTCTCTTTGAAAAGCCTTCAGGGCAACGGCACCGTGGACGCTGTCCACGCACATTTGGACCCTCAGGTCTCCTTCACCCCCATGGTGCTGGGACAAATACCGGATGTTGGCTGAGGACTGCGCCAGCAGGTCGAAGACCAGCGCGAGAAAGCTCGTGTCCGCGGTGTGAAGGGAGAAGGAAATGAAGTCCTGCTCAGGACTTCTGAACAACTTGCTCAGCCGAACGGGAGGAGGGGTGACTTCTCCGATTTTTCGAATGATGTCGAGCATTTTAGAATCAACAGTCATGGCCGCTCCATCCCAACTCCACATCTTATACGGATGGATCATAGAGAGCCCTATGTCAAGCCTTAAAGCCGTTCACAAGCGGGCTCGCCGGCATGCTCCGC
>JBFYYO010000078.1:0-15012 GCA_041310025.1 Syntrophobacterales bacterium | reverse complement strand
GGTCGAGGGATCTCGCATGGGCGAGATTGGCTGAGCACATGGCATCCTCCCGACCAGGGCTCAACGAGCTTTGGGTCAAGGACAGTGCAGTCCGTGGTTACAGATTCAGACTGATGGCCAACGGGCGCTTGGCCCTCAGGTCCCACACGTGAACGGCCCGGGACAACCGATGAGGAGCTTGACCGGTGACTGACGAGATGATCCGAATGATCGAGCTGGCGCAGCGGGGGTTCCATTGCAGCCAGATTCTGCTGGCCCTGGGCCTGGAGGCGCAAGGAAAGCACAATCCCGATGTCATCCGGGCCATGAACGGCCTGGCGGGCGGATTGGGGTTCTCCGGCGACGTCTGCGGGACCCTCACGGGTGGAGCCTGCCTTCTGGGCCTTTATGCCGGAAAAGGCGACCCTGACGAGGAGGAGGATCCCCGGCTCAACCTCATGATCGTCGAGCTCGTGGAATGGTTTGCACAGGAATTCGGAGAGCTTTACGGCGGCATTCAGTGCAGGGTGATTCTGGGTGACGATCCTTCCAACCGCACGGCACGGTGCCCGACCCTGGTGGTGAAGGTCTACGAGAGAGTGAAGGCCCTTCTGCTTGAAAACGGATTCGACATGGCGGCAGCTCGCGCATGAACGAGGGAATCCTGCTCCACGAAACCGAAAGCGTTTGCCCCTTGTGCCTGGCGACGATTCCCGCACAGCGGCTGGGCCGAGGGGAAGACGTATTCCTCAGGAAAACCTGTCCTGAGCATGGGACATTCGAAGCCGTTGTCTGGCGCGGAACCCCCTCCCTTGAGACCTGGCTGAGCCCCAGGATCCCATCCCACCCCGCAAGCCCGTCCACCCGCATGGAAAAAGGCTGCCCGCGGGATTGCGGGCTCTGCCCGGAGCACCGCCAGCACACGTGCACCGCGCTCATCGAGGTGACGGAGCGGTGCAACCTGAACTGCTCGGTCTGCTTTGCCGATGCCGGGAAGTCACCGGGGCCCGACCCGTCTCTGGAGGACATCGAAGCGCAGCTCGGCTGCCTGCTGGCCGCGTCGGGGCCCTGCAATGTGCAGTTTTCCGGCGGGGAGCCGACGCTCCGGGACGATTTGCCCGAAATCGTGGCCAGGGCACGGGCGATGGGGCTCCTCTTTGTCCAGGTCAACACCAATGGGCTGCGGCTCGCTTCGGAGCCATCCTATGTCGATGATCTGGCAGCCGCGGGTCTGGCTTCGGTGTTTCTCCAATTCGATGGCATCGAGGACCGCGTGTATCGAAAGCTCCGGGGGCGCGACCTTTTCAGGGAGAAGCGGCAGGCCGTTGAACGCTGCGCCGAGCGAGGGATTGGTGTCCTCCTGGTTCCAACACTCGTCCCCGGGGTGAATGTGGACCAGATCGGACCCATCATCCAATTCGCCATCGAGGGGCTTCCGGCGATCCGGGGTGTCCACTTTCAGCCCATCAGCTATTTTGGAAGAGTCCCGACCTATCCCGGGGATGAGGGGAGGATCACCATCCCCGAAATCATCTCGGCCATCGAAGCCCAGACGGAAGGGCGGATGGGCAGAGAGCATTTCAGGCCGCCGTCCTGTGAAAACGCCCTGTGCTCGTTCCACGGGAGTTTTGTGCTCATGCGGGATGGCCGGCTGCAGTCCAGGACGCACCATGATCCGGCTAAGAGCTGCGGGTGCAAGCCTGCTCCGGCGGCAGAGGGCGCCGCCAGGGCAAAGCGCTTCGTCAGTCGTTTCTGGGGCGGGCCCGAGCCGATTGAACCGCTCTCGTGCTGTGGCAGCTCTCCCGGCCTGGGCGTTTGGGACGAGTTCGTGGATCGTGCCAGAGCCCACTCCCTTTCCATCTCGGGAATGGCCTTTCAGGATGCCTGGAATCTGGATCTGGACCGCTTGCGGGACTGCTGCATCCACGTGGTGCACCGGGACGGGAGGATCGTACCCTTCTGTGCTTACAATTTGACGGACAGCCGCGGCAGCTCCATTTACCGGCATGGAGGCTTTGGGGCGGCTCGATCCGCCGCATGGAGCCCCGGGGATAAGGCATGAAGAAAACGCTGCTCGACGACTGGATCGCCGAACGTCTCGGCGCGGCGCGCGCTGTGTTGAGCAGGAAGCTCATCGAGCACATCCAGCTCGAGAGGCTGCGGGAAACGATCGGCTGGGTCAAGACCAGGAGCAGGTTCTACCGGGATCATCTGGCCGGCTTCTCGGCTGACGATCTCAACCGCCTGGAAGACCTGAGAAATCTTCCTTTCACTTCGGCCGAAGAAATCCGCCGGCAGCCCCAGCGGTTTCTTTGCGTTTCCCAGAGTGAGGTGAGCCGCGTGGTGACGCTCCAGACCTCGGGGACAACCGGAGATCCCAAGCGCGTATTCTTCACGGTTGAGGACCAGGAGCGGACCATCGACTTCTTTCATCATGGCATGTCGACCCTCGTCGGTCCCGGAGACCGTGTCCTGATCCTGATGCCCGGCACTCATCCGGGAAGCGTCGGGGATTTGCTCGTCAAGGGGCTCGGGCGGCTGGGCGCGGTGGGCGTTCCTCACGGACCTGTCCGGGATGTCCCGGAGACGCTGAGAATCATGCACGACCAGCGGATCGACGCGCTGGTTGGCATCCCGGTGCAGGTGCTCGGCCTGTGCAGACAGAGCGGGGGAAGCGCCGCCCCCCGCGCTGTGCTCCTCAGCGCCGATTATGTTCCCGAAGCCGTCTCGAGGGAGCTGCGCCATACCTGGAACTGTGAGGTCTTTGCTCACTACGGCATGACGGAAATGGGTTTTGGGGGCGGGGTCGAATGCGCGGCAAGGCGCGGCTATCACCTGCGGGAGGCGGACTTCCATTTCGAGGTGGTGAATCCCCGAACGGGCGCACCCATGGAGTCAGGTGAGACCGGTGAGGTGGTCTTCACCACGCTCACCCGCCGGGGGATGCCGCTCGTTCGGTACCGCACGGGAGACATCAGCCGATTCCTGCCGGGGCCGTGTCCATGCGGTTCCACATTGAAGACCCTGGAAAAGGTTGCGGGGCGGCTGGACTCCATTCATTTGCTGGAATCCGGTACGTCTCTGACCATGGCGGATCTTGACGAGGCGATCTTTTCGGAAGATGGTATCCTGGATTTCGAGGCGACGCTTCTGCATCAGGCCGGTGTGGATCGCCTGCGGATCGAGGCCCTGGTGGTGGAGCCCGCGGGTGGGAAGACCGTGCAGGCCGTGCAGGCCGTGCAGCACGCGCTCATGGAGATTCCGGCCATTGCTGCAGCTGTTGATGAGGGCGTGCTCCATCTGGAGATCCGTTTTCTGCATCCTGGCACGTTCTTTACAGGAGGGCCGGCCAAACGGGCCATACTGGATCGGCGCGGCCGGCCTCACATTCCCCATGATCAGCTGAGGTGTCATGCATGAGCTTTTTCAGGAATATAGCGGGCCTTCTCGAAAGCGGGGAAGACCTGGTGCTGGCCACCATCCTCCAGCGATCGGGGTCGGCACCCCGGGCCGTGGGGTCGCGGATGGCCGTGCGCTCGGATGGGTCGATTCTGGGCACCATCGGTGGGGGTGTGCTGGAGGCCCGGGTCATGGAGCTGGCCAGGGAAGTCTTCAAGTCACGGTCGAGCCTGGTGCGCGATTTCACCCTGACCGCCGGGGATGCCTCGCGCATGGGCATGATCTGCGGGGGGCAGGTCCGGGTCCTCATCCACTTCGTGGACGCATCGGAGGACGACCAGAGAAGGTTTTACGGGGAAATCGGGAGAATTCAGGAGGGGCATGGGCGAGCGTGGCTCGTCACCCGACTCCCCCGGCGCGAGGGAACAGGGGAACTGCCGGAAGCGGGGCTGCTGGGAAAAGACGGGGATTACACGGGCAGCCTGGACCACGTTCTCGCGCGGGAGGTGGTCGCTCAGTTCGCAGACCGCCAGCCCGAAGTCGTCTGGCATGGCGAGGAGGGGTTTCTGGTCGAGCCCACCAGCATGGGGGGATCGGTGGTCATCTTCGGGGCGGGCCACATCTCGCAGGAGTTGGCGCCGCTCACCGGGCGCGTGGGATTCAGGACGGTCGTTCTGGATGACCGGGAGGAATTCGCCAACCGCGAGCGTTTCCCCGCGGTTGACGAGATTCATGTCCTCGAGTCCTTCGAGAGGGCGATGGATGGCCTGGAGATCGGCGAAGAAAGCTTTCTCGTGCTGGTGACGAGGGGGCATGGCCACGACCGGACGGTTCTTGCGCAGGCGCTCGGGACCACGGCGGGATACATCGGGATGATCGGCAGCAGACGTAAACGGGATGCCATCTATGCAGCGCTTCTCGAGGAAGGTTTCACCCGCCGTGACCTGGAAAGGGTGCACTGCCCCATTGGGCTGGACATCGGAGCGGAAACGCCCGAGGAGATTGCCGTGAGCATTCTGGCGGAGCTCATCCAGGTGAGGGCGGGGAAGTCCTGATGGCGGAAATGTCTCGAATCGCGGCGCTGATCCTGGCTGCCGGCAGCTCCTCCCGCATGGGCAGCTTCAAGCCCCTTCTGCCCCTTGGAAGGTCCACCTGTATCGAAGAGGCCATCGCGCGGTTTCGCCGGGCGGGCATTGCAGACGTGCGGGTCGTGATCGGGCATCGAGCCGAGGAGCTCAAGCCCGTGCTGGAAAGGATCGGTGTCCGCTGGGTCTTCAATCCCGACCATGAGAAGGGGATGTTCTCGTCGGTTCTCGCGGGAGTCCGGAGCTTCGAAAGCAGCGTCGAGGCCTTCTTCCTCCTGCCGGCCGACATCCCGCTGGTGAGCCCTCGCACCGTTCGAGCGCTTCTCGAAGCCTGCGAAGCCCACGGTCCCGGAATCGTTTATCCCCGCTTTGAGGGAAAACGGGGACATCCGCCGCTCATCCCGGCAAGCTTCCTGGAGGGAGAGCTCCCGGCGGATGTGCCGGGCGGGCTGCGAGCTGTCCTGGCCCGCCATGAGGAGGCAGCCGTTGACGTGGACGTCATCGACGAGGCCGTTCTCCTGGATTGCGACACGCCGGAAGATTATCGCTCGCTGGAGCGGCGATGGGCCGCGGAGGGAATCCCCTCGGAGAAGGAGTGCGAGGCCATCTGGTCCCGTCTGGGCGTGTCGGAGGAGATCAGGGCACACTCGAGGCTGGTGGCGGAGCTGGCCAGGATCCTGGCGGTGCTTCTCAATGGGGCCGGCCTGAATCTGGACCTGCCTCTCATCGTTGCGGCGGGCCTGCTCCACGATATCGCCCGCCGGGAGCGGGATCACGCCCGTGCGGGAGCGGATCTTCTGGTGCGAATGGGGTATCCCCGTGTGGGTGTGCTGGTGGCCCGTCACATGGACATTCATCCCGCGAATGCATCGCCGGGGGAAGCGGAGCTCATCTATTTCGCCGACAAGTGCGTCGAAGGGGACCGTCTCGTCTCTCTCGAGGACCGTTTTGAGCGATCCATGAGCCGCCATGCGGGGCAGCCGGATGTCTTGAAGAAGATTCGGAAACGACGCCAGGACGCGGAAAGCATTGGAAGCCGCATAGCCGCCGCCATCGGCTCCCCGGTGGAAGACGTGGTGCGACATCACGGGAGGAGCATCCGGGCTGCGGCGCTCAGCGGCCGCAGGACCATCTTCCTGGTGCGTCACGGGGCCATTCAGTCCCCGCATGATCCCAAGCGCTTCATCGGACAGCTCGACCTTCCGTTGACTGTATTCGGACGTGTGCAGGCCGATCTCCTGGGGGAGGCACTGCGCGAAGCTCCCCTTTCGGCCGTCTACTGCAGCGATCTCGCACGCGCCATGGATACCGCGGAGACAATCGCCCGCCCGCATGGCCTCGGCTGCATTGCCAGGCGCGATCTCAGGGAAATTTCCCTCGGGAGTTGGGAAGGTCGGACCTTCGAGGAGGTCCGTCGCGATTTCGCCCTTGAATTTCGGGAGCGGGGCCGGGACATGCTTCACTACCGGACACCCGGAGGGGAGAGCTTTCTCGAATGCAGCTTTCGGGTGATGGGGGCCTTGTACGACATCCTCCATTCCACGCGCGGCGACATCCTCATCGTCGGCCATGCGGGCGTCAACCGGATCCTCCTCTCCCAGGCCCTGGGGAGGTCCCTGGACGATCTCTTCGGGATCGATCAGGACTACGGCTGCCTGAACGTCATTTCGTACCGAAGCCAGACTTTCGACGTGAAGCTCCTCAACGGATCCCCCGGAACCTCGGGTTCTTTCCAGTCCTCCGCTTCTCCCGACCGGCCCGACAGGCGTCATCAGGGCCGGCCTGCGGCATGCCCATTCCTTCAATGCAGTTGAATATAGCTCATCTGCCCGTCGGGTCGGGTGCCATGGGCTAAGCGGAGCTTGCCCATGCGAGCTCATTCCTTCACGGGCAAGCTGCGCTTGGCCCGTGCCACCCCTCAATTCAACAGCATTGGCCCATTCCCTCCGTCACACGCCTCGACTGAACATTCTCATTGACAAGAGAGGGCTCCCTCCCTAGAACCTTATCAATAGTACTCGTGCCGCAACGCTCATGTTGGTCCGTTCTTCTGATCTCCTTTGCATGCTCTTTTGGGCATCACTCGAATGCCGACCACGCAGGTCGCCAGGCAGCTCAATCATTGGACTGGCTGTTCCAATGTCTTTCAATGACCCTTTCCAAGGAGGCGATGACCATGAGCCATGCACCCGTCGAAACGATCGTGACCGACAGGTCGGGGGCCAAGCCTAAGCCCGGGATGGCGCTTTGCCTTTCCGGGGGAGGCTATCGGGCCATGCTTTTCCATGTCGGTGTCATCTGGCGGCTCTACGAGGCCAACCTGCTCAAGGACGTCCGCAGAATTTCGAGCGTCTCGGGCGGCTCCATCACGGCCGGGGTGCTCGCACTCCAATGGAGCCGGCTCAGCTTCGAACCTTCACGCCTCAAGACCGATTTCCTGCCCATGGTGGTTGCTCCCATTCGTGGGCTCGCCGAAGAGACCATCGATGCCGAAGCCATCATCTGGGGTGTGGCGCTCCCCGGCCGCGTGAGCGACCGGGTGGCAGAGGCCTACGATGAGCATCTGTTCAAGGGCGCAACGCTCCAGGATCTGCCGGACGCGCCTCGCTTCGTCATCAATGCCACCAACGTGCAGTCCGGGGTGCTCTGGCGCTTCATGAAGCCTTACATGCGGGACTACCGCGTAGGGGAGGTCAGATCCCCGAAGATCCCCCTCGCACAGGCTGTGGCAGCGTCCTCGGCATTCCCGCCGGTTCTGTCGCCCTTCGAGATGCGTCTCGATCCCAATGCATTCACCCCCAATTCCGGGCATGATCTCCAGCGCAAGCCCTACACGACGCGTGTGATTTTGACGGACGGAGGCGTCTACGACAATCTGGGTCTGGAGACGGCGTGGAAGCGCTATGAGACCATCCTGGTGAGCGACGGCGGCGGCAAGCTGGCGCCGGAGGCGGAGCCCAAGAGCGACTGGGCGCGTCACTCGTTTCGTGTCCTCAACCTGATCGACAACCAGGTGCGCTCGCTCCGCAAGCGGCAGTTGATAGATTCCTACAAATCCGATGCCCGCCAGGGAGCTTATTGGGGCATTCGGACCGACATTGGAGACTACCAACTCGCCGATCCCCTCCCTTGTCCCCATGAGCACACCATGGAACTGGCGGAGACACCGACCCGGCTCAAGCGCCTCGACGCGAGCCTGCAGAAGCGACTCATCAACTGGGGATACGCGGTGTGTGACGCGGCAGTGCGCAAGCACGTCGACCCAAGCGCCGCCAGGCCTTCGGATTTCCCTTATCCGGCAGTGGGGGTGTGAACGATGCCCATCACCCTGCCGCACAGCCTGGTCGAGTACATCCTTCTCGGGCCCGCAGGCGATCGTCGCCAGCTGCAGGACTCGCCGATTCTCGGCGACGTCTGGATCGCCTATGCAAAAGACCCGGGCAAGCCCCAGGAGCTTCTCATCACGCCGCATCGAGCTCAGACGGCAGGAATTGTCGCAGCGGAGCTCGACAGGCTCATCGAAAGAGAGCCCGAAGATCCGGCCGATATCGCCTATCTGCAGGGCATCATCGCCGCGCGCCTTCGGTTCACTGAGGTGCTGGCCGTCATCGTGCCCATGACCGATTGGTGGCAAAGCCCGCGCATCAGAAAGGACTTGCAGATCTACCTGGAATGGGAAAGCGGTTCGAAGCGGATCGAAAGAGTTCTCGGTATCGTCCAAAAGATGTTGGCTCACTGGAGCGCCCCGGCCAAAAACCAGAGGGTTGACGAATACCTTTCGGCGTTTGACCGCTACGCGGCCCTCGCCGGCCTTATCCTTTGGGCCAGCGGGAAGGACGCGCAAACGAAGAAACGGGGATTCGCTTCCGTGGAAGTAGCCATTGCCGATGCGATCAAGAAAGGGGTGAACGGTATCGCCGAGAGTCTGAGGGCCACCTTCATCGAGATTCTCCGGCGGTTCCCGGTGGAATCCCCCCAGAAGAGAGACCCTATGGTGTTTCAGATCTCGCTCAACCGCGAGGCCACCATGGCTCTCACGCGCTCCGTTCCCGCCGTCAAGGCGGATGCGGCGCGCACGCTGTTCTCGGTGAAGTGCAGCCAGATCGCCTGGGCGGTCATCGATTCCGGCATCAATGGCGAGCACGCTGCGTTCAAAGGCCCGGACGGCAAGTCGCGTGTAAAATCCAGCTTTGATTTCAGCAACTTCCGCAAGATCGTCAGCCTCGACAACCTCAGGATTCTCAGCGGGGGCTCCCGGAGTGAGAGATTGAGGGCGGAGAGGCTCCAGGAGCTGTTGCACGACAACCTCAAGGAGCGGCTGAGCGAAACGGAAGCCGTGGAGCGTCTCACCAAACTGGCCGAGGATGCCAGGAGCCGACGTCCCATCCATTGGGAATACGTCAGACCGTTCGTGGAGATCGGTATCGAGACCGCACCCAGGGTGAGCGACCACGGGACCCACGTGGCCGGGATCCTCGGCGCCAGTCGGGAGGGAGCCAGGAGACTGCATGAAGACGTTCAGAGTGAATATACCGATGGAATGTGCCCGGACATCCAAATCTATGACTTCCGCGTGCTGGCTCCGACGATCCGGGAAACGGAATTCGCCATCATCGCTGCGCTCCAATACATCCGATACATGAATCAGCTGAACGATTACATGACCATCCACGGAGTCAACCTCAGCCTCTCCATACCCCACGACGTGCGCAACTACGCCTGCGGCCGCACTCCCGTGTGCGTGGAATGCGAGCATCTCGTGGACAGCGGAGCGGTGGTGGTCGCGGCGGCGGGCAACCTCGGCTATCAGAGCTTCGAGACCAGGGAAGGCTCCTATGAGAGCTATGCCGCCTTCAGTGTCACCGATCCGGGAAACGCCGACGGCGTGATCACGGTCGGGGCCACGCATCGTTATTCGCCGCATACCTACGGTGTGAGCTTCTTTTCCAGCCGCGGCCCGACGGGAGACGGCCGGCTGAAGCCTGACCTGGTGGCGCCGGGTGAGCGCATTCGTGCCCCGTTCCGGGAGGGCTGGGGGGATCTCGACGGCACCAGCATGGCGGCGCCGCACGTGAGCGGGGCGGCGGCCATGCTCATGGCGCGCTACTCCGAGCTGGTCGGGCAGCCGCGGCGGATCAAGAGCATTCTGTGCCAGAGCGCGACCGATCTCGGGCGTGAGCGGAGCTTCCAGGGACACGGCATGCTCGACGTGCTGCGAGCTTTCCAGAGTCTTTGAAGGAGGGGATTCATGTTCTTCAGCATGGACATTCAGCCGGCTCGCAAGGGGGACTGCCTGCTCCTGCACTTCGGAGCCCAGAGCAAACCCGGTCTGGTGCTGATCGACGGCGGCCCCGGGAACGTCTACCGGCCGCACCTCAAGCCCCGCCTGAAGAGGATCAGGGAAGCCCGCGGGCTCGGTGAGC
The DNA here is from genome assembly GCA_041310025.1 of Syntrophobacterales bacterium. Classification (GTDB taxonomy): domain Bacteria; phylum Desulfobacterota; class Syntrophobacteria; order Syntrophobacterales; family Syntrophobacteraceae; genus JALOOX01. The sequence continues at coordinate 5,126 of JBFYYO010000078.1, read as the reverse complement.
AGGACCCGCTGGTGCTCGACCTGCTCATGGTGAGCCATGTGGATGACGACCACATCCGGGGCATTCTCGACCTCACCCGGGAGGAGATCGAAGCCAGGGAGGCCCGCAGACCAGGAATGGTCAACGTCTTGAGCTTCTGGCACAACAGCTTTGACGAGCTCATCGACCACGACCCCGGGGATCTCACGGCCTCCATGAAGACTCAGTTCGGTGAGGCTGCGGTGTCGGGGGGGAGTGAGCTGTCCGACGCGGAGAGACTGGCCGTGGAAGAGGAGTCCTCGGAGCACCCGGAGGTGGTCACGAGCGCTCTCAAGGTCCTGGCGAGCATCGAACAGGGTTTCAGGCTCAGGCTGGATGCCGAAGGGCTGGGATTTCCCCGCAATCCCGAATTCGGGGGCAAGCTGATCCTGGCGCGCAAGGATGCCGAAGCGATCGAGATCCCAGGCGGGCTCCAGTTCACCGTGCTGGGCCCCATGCAGCGGGAGCTGGAAGCGCTGCGCAAAAAGCACATCGCGTGGCTCGAAGACCTGAAGAAAAAGGGGAAGGCACCCTCCGCGGCCCTGGCTGCCTACATCGACTCATCCGTTGCCAACCTCTCGAGCATCGTTCTCCTCGCCGAGGCAGGGGGCAAAAGCATCCTCCTCACCGGCGATGCCCGCGGCGACAAGGTTCTGGAGGGGCTGCAGCTTGCGGGGCGGCTCGGCCCCGGCAGCAGCACCATCAGGGTGGATGTGCTCAAGGTTCCGCACCATGGGAGCGCCAACAACCTGGACCGCGACTTCTTCGAGCGCATCATCGCCGGCCACTACATCTTTTCGGGCGACGGCGAGCACGGAAACCCCGAGCGCGAGACCCTGGAAATGCTCTTCAACGCGCGCGGCAATTCGGGTTACACGGTTCACTTCACCTATCCCGTCGACACGGTCGACGCCGCGCGCCAGAAGGATTGGGCAAAGGAGCAGCAGAAGGAAAGGAGTCGCAGGAAAAAGAACCCGGCCCAGGAGGTCAGACCCGACTGGTCACCCGCAGAGCACAGCCTGGCCGCATTTCTCCAGGATCATGATGATTTTGCGGCGAAATTCCGCATCGTCCAGGAAGGCGAGCCCCACGTCATCAATCTGCTGGATGAGCTCTGTTATTGAGGCTGACAGACTCTGCCCTCTGTGGCAAAGGACTGATGCCAGCCGGGATGCGCTCTGTGATTCCCCTCAGCCGCTCAAGGCCCGACGTTCGCGTCAAGCCGCCCATCCCCGGCCGCCATCGAGAGCAATCTTTGCCAAAGCGCGGGCTCCATGCTTTACCCCACACCTCTCCTCAACCCATTCCCCCCAACTTCTCAGGTCCTCATATCGCGATCATCGGTTAGAATATCGAGAATTCAACTCTTTGGCAGGGGTACTGAGCAAGGAAAGCCGCATGAGGCAAGGAAAGACATAATTTGTAACGTTCCCATGGTGAGTCCTTCTGGGTCGGGAAAAGACGCTGCTGGCCCAGCGAGCTCATCAGTATGATATCCCTTGAACCTCCACGGTAAATCTAGGCACTCGTGGATCATTGGTATGTATAAGAGACCTCTTCCTTTTGCCGCTTTTACATGCACTCGGATGGAGTCTTATTGTTAAATTTCCCTCGGCCCCCGGGGGAATGGCCTTATCAAAACTGGCCACCGAGGTTCCTCACCCGGCTTGGACTTTTTTGATTTCCAAGACCCCGGTCCCTTTGTTCCTGATCACGAAGGTATGAAGGTAATCGGTCCCCTCTTTTACTTCTCCGAAATCAAAATACCACTCAGGAACCTCCAAAGCAGGAGTTCCAGTAGTGACTGCTGAAGCAAGGGCAGTATCCGGTTTTGCTGCTTCCTTTGCATTCCCGGGAGTGTTTGCGCATCCCGATGCCACCATGAAGACCAATGTCAAATTGACAATCAATCTATTTTTCTTCAATGGATTCTCCTGACTGGTTAGTGAGCCTTTTTTCAGTTCTGCAATGTAAATCTGTGAATTTATCTTAAATGGTCTGGTTTCAGATTTAAAGAGAATTCACTGAGAGCCAGGGCATTCCCGCCGAGTGGCATTGCATGGTGGACATTCTTTCATAGTCTCCAGTTCACGAAAGCTCGGACCCAGTTTCTTCCGACTCATGAAATGACTCGCACTGCTTTGGCAGGTGCTGTCTGATGAGAGGGCATCACTCCTTCGAATGGCCAATTCCAGAAATGGGGACGGGAGAAAAATCCTGGTGCGATCACAGGCAGACCCGGTCGTCTCCCCGCCATGCCTTGAGGATGGAAGCGCAGACTTCCGGGACGCTCAGCCCGGAGCATTGAATGGTCAGGTCGGCGTAGCGCGAGTAGAGGGCCGAGCGTTCAGCGAACAGCTCTTCAAAGGACTGGTCGGGGCGTTTGGCCAGTCCCCGGGTTTCATAATCGTGGATTCTGGCTTTGAGCGTGTCCAGGTCAACCTCCAGGAAAACGGTGAAGCCGTCCGCCTTGAGGTGCTCCATGGCCGGCCGGCTGTAGACGGCGCTGCCGCCGGTGGCGATGACGTGATGGCGGCACTCGAGACCCAGAAGCACTTTCTCCTCGATGGCGCGCAAAGCCATATGGCCTTCATGGTCCACGATGTCCTGGAGGGATCGGCCCACCGAGCACTGAATCAGGATGTCCGTATCCACGAAATCCATCGGTACGCATTTGGCCAGCACAACACCGATGGTGCTCTTGCCGGATCCCGGCATCCCGATCAGAATGATGTTGGAGGACCTTGGTTCCATGAGGGGTGTCCTGCTACGAAAAGTTGCGAGTTTCGGGTTTCGAGTTTCTAGTTGAAACCCGTCCCGGGCCGCACTCTTTATCCCTGTTAAGGGTGGCCAGAACGGCCACTGAGGACTGAATTCACCCTTGAGCCTCTAGCCAGAAGGGTTCGGGGGGAGCGCCGATCTTCACCTTTCCGTTTTCGCCTTTTCGGTCCTGAACCCCAGGGTGGCGAGCATGGCATCCACCTCCGAAGGGGGAACGCCGGCCCGGGTCATTTCATCTCTCACCTTTTCGGCACCGCCGTACCCGGCAGCGAGTCCATTGAGGCGTGCCGCCAGGGTCGAATCCAGAAATTCAGGGATGCTCCCGTAAGTGCCGCCGAGATGCCGGGTCAAATCGCCCCTCCGCCTCAGGTTGTACTTCTGGTGGTACTCTTCGGCCGGATAAAAGCGGGAGGCGGCAACGATTTCCGTGGAGAGGGAGTGATTTCTCCTTTTCTCCTCGCGCATCTTGGATTCCCTCGCCAGGCGCTCCTGCTCCTCGCCATGGGTGAAGATCGCCGACATGTACTGCCGGGACCAGGGACGGCCCGACGGGTCGTGGCTGGCCCAAAAAACCTCCAGCAGTTTGTCGTAAGTGACCTCGGACGGGTCGTATAAAATCTCCACCGTCTCCGTGTGATCTCCCAATCGGTGATAGGTGGGCGAGCTCAAAGTCCCACCGGCATATCCCACTCGCGTGCGAACAACTCCCTGGATGCTCCCGAACCGGGCATCTGGACCCCAGAATCAGCCGAGGGCGAAAGTGGCCGTTTCCAGGTGCGAACGCGCTTCGGCCAGGCCGGTCAACGGTTCCATCAGGGTCTGTTCTTGAGCTGAGGATGAATCCATCGTGGTGTGGGTCGCATTCATGGGGCGAATCTCCTTTGCTGGGTTCTGTGCAGGATCGTAAGGACAGACGGTGGCTCCCATCAAGAAGAGCACGAGAACAATCCAGATCGTGCGTTTATCGAGGTTTGCCAATCCGTGCTTCAAGGACCTCACGCCGCTGTTCATTCGCATCTCCCGGGTTGAGGCCATCCTGAATCCTCGTTCGCCTCCCTCACCTTGGCGGGGAGGAATGACGGAGGCATTGATGCGCCTTCACTCCCTTTCCAGCTCAACATAACAATTATGTGTCGGCTTTGCAGGCCCATCCTTGAGAAATCCTTCTCGCCCACCAGACGAGAATGGCTGCATAACAATTGAATATTATTAGTTAAAGTCGATTGGTATCTGCAGAGGCGACCGGCTGGTCTGGGCGGGATGGACACATGTGTTGACGGAATCGTGGACGATGTTGTGAGTGTATTGAGGAAATCAACAAAAATATTGGAAACAAGCAGCTTCTTTTGCTTGGCAGCACAATTTAGTAGTTTGATTTCATTGGTATTTTGCTCCATTTGTCTGCCTGGCATGTCCGTTGCTCACTCGGCATGAGGGCCTACCGGGGCAGGGGGGATGAATCTGTGGACACGGAGAACAGAGGAGGCGGCGTTGTTTCAATCAAAGACAGGGAAGAGAATGGCTGTATGCGCGGGGATGTTCGCACTGGCATGGGCGAGGGACGCCATGGCCGCAGAAACGGTTGCGATCAACAACGGGGACACGGCGTGGCTTCTGGTCTGCTTTGCGCTGGTCATGCTGATGCTCCCCGGCCTGGCGCTCTTCAATGGGGCGATGGTGCAACGCAAGAATGTCCTGAGCTCCATCATGCACTCCATGGCGGCGCTGGGCGTCGTCGGACTGCAGTGGGTCGTCATCGGCTACTCCCTGGCCTTCGGGCCCGGCAACCTTTTCATCGGTGACCTGAGCCAGTTCTTCCTGGCCGGGACCGTGTCTAAATTCCTGGGCACTACAACCGCTACGGGGGAGTGGATTCCGGGCCACTGGGGATAGCGCCGGACCCACATTGCCTGCATCGCCTCGAACTTGAAGCTTGAAACCTGAAACCTGAAACCTGAGAGGCTGTCCAAAAAGCGCACTCCTTAACGTCACCCCCGCGGAGGCGGGGGTCCAGGGCCTTTATAAAACCTGGATTCCCGCCTTCGCGGGAATGACGAATTGGCAATGCTGAGGGCTTTTTCGACACCCTCTGAAACTTGAGACTTGAGACTCCGGTTCAATTGACCAAGCTCTGGATGGGTGCGGGGATGCGTCCGCCGATGGCGATGAATCCCTCGGATCCGCCGTTCTCAGGAACCCCGATGATGGTGGCCTCACCCAGGAGCCCTCCAAAAAAGGCTTTCTCGCCCGCCTTCTTTCCGGGTACGGGAATGAGCCGCGTGGCCGTGGTCTTCTTGTTGATGACGCCGATGGCCATCTCGTCGGCG
>JBFYYO010000077.1:0-17868 GCA_041310025.1 Syntrophobacterales bacterium | reverse complement strand
CTGTTCTTCCGCGCCAAGGAATTGGGGCTCATCGGCAAGGACAGAACCCTGAAGGAGTCCATTCAGGCCGTCTATCCGTTGAAATACGAGGAGTCGGTCAAGATCGACGACCAGACGATCACCATCCGGCCCGCCAAGCCCGTGGATGAGCGCAGATTGCAGGAGCATTTCTACAACCTCGATAAGAACGACATCCTGTCGCGCTTCTTCCACAAAAAGGCGAGCTTCATCCGGGACGACGTGGCGTCCATGTTCCAGATCGATTACACGAAAGAGATGACCATCGTGGCCATGATCGGTGAGCTGGGGTTTGGAAAGATCATTGCGGTGGGCGGCTACGTGCTGGACGCGCGCAGGAATCTGGCCGAGGTGGCGTTCTCGGTGACCAAGGAATGGAAACGGAAAGGGTTGTCCAGGCTCATCCTCCACAAACTGGCCGAAGTGGCCAAAGATAATGGCATCGAAGGCCTGGTGGCTTACACATCCCTCCACAACAAGCCCATGATCAGTCTTTTCAAGACGTTGCCCTACAAGGTGAAGCTCACGGCCGAGGATGACATGGCGGACCTGGTTTGCCGGTTCGACGATCCGTTGTGAGAGTCCGGCGAGAGATCGTGCCACAATCGCCTTGACTTGAACGGTAAAAAGTGATTTTAGAAAAAAGTTTACGGATTTCGCTGAGCTTTGCTGCGAGAGTGGCGGAACTGGCAGACGCACTGGACTTAGGATCCAGCGGGCAACCGTGGGGGTTCAACTCCCCCCTCTCGCACCAGCGGTCGGCTCCCATTGCGACGGCCTCATGGTTTTGCTTTTCCCCATGTTGAAAGGAAGGTCTGAAGAAGTGGAATTGAACGTCTCCGTAGAAGATTTGAGCCCGAGCCAGAAAAGGCTCCACATTGAGATCCCTGCCAAGAAGGTGCAGCAGGCCATCGACAAGCGCTATCGGGATCTCTCCAGTCAGGTGCGCATCAAAGGCTTCAGGCCTGGCAAGGTCCCCCGCAATATCCTCAAATCCTATTACGGCAAATCGATCGAGCAGGAGGTCACATCCCAATTCATCGAGGAGTCCTTCCCACAGGCTCTGCGAGAATCGGATATCAAGCCGCTTGTCGAAGCCGAGGTGGATGAAAGCAAATTCGATGAGAACGGGGCGCTGGTGTACGCCGCCATCGTGGAAGTCTGCCCGCCTTTTGATCTCGCCGACTACAAGGGGCTCCCCATCCACCGCAAGGAGGCCGCAGTCACCGATGAAATGCTGCAGACTGAGCTCGAAAGGCTCCGAGAGGAGCATGCCGAGCTGAAGACCATCGAGCTGGAGCGAGGAGCTCGCTATGGCGATATCGCGGTCATCCAATACCGATGGTGGCCTGAAGGGGCGGACACGGAAAAAATCGAGTCCAGCGAGCAGATGGTGGAGGTGGGAAAGAACAAAATCCATCCGGACTTTGACGAGCATCTGGTCGGGCACTTTTCGGGAGACAGTCTGACTTTTGTCCTCGATCAGCCCGAAGCGGAAGGCGTCACCCCGGCCTCCCCTCAGCGGATCCACTACGAGATCACGATTCGAGAGGTGAAGGAAAAGACCGTTCAGGACCTGAACGACGAGTTTGCTCAAACCGTGGGAGATTTCGAGACGCTGGATGCGCTCAAGAGCGAGATATCCCGGCAGCTGCAGCGGCGGATGGATGATCAGGGCTCGGGCGAAGTGCGCCGGCAGATTGCCGATCAACTTCTGGAGAGAATGCGGTTCGAGATCCCGCCCAAGGTCATCGAGAAGGAAGTGGAGCAGCAGCTCCGCACCTTCCAGTACCAGTTCCAGAGCCAGGGGCTCAAGATTGATCCCAGCGCCCTCGACACCCCTGAGATTCGGGCGGAGTATCGCCCCCAGGCCGAAAAGAATGTGCGTCTCGGCCTGATCCTGAACCGCATTGCGGAGCAGGAAGGTTTGACGCTCACGGACGAGGAAGTGGATGAGGTGTACCAGGGGATGGCGCGCATGGCCCGCATGCCCCTGGATGAAGTCAAGCGGGACTATGCCGACAGTCCGTTGATTGAACAGGCCAAAGAATCCAAGATCAAGGACAAGGTGCTCAGTCTCATCGAAGAACATTCAGTCGTATCCGATTCACCTCCCGAAGCCGATGCAATCGCTGAGGCCGCGGTATCAACAGAAAAGGAGTAGACGGATGTCGCTCATTCCTATCGTCATTGAGCAGAGCAGCCGCGGAGAGCGGGCTTTCGACATTTATTCACGGCTGTTGAGAGATCGGATCATCTTTTTGGGAACGGCTGTGACGGATGACGTAGCCAATGTGATCATCGCGCAGATGCTGTTCCTGGAGTCCGAGGATCCGGACAAGGATATTTACTTTTATATCAATTCCCCCGGTGGTTTGGTGACTGCAGGGCTGGCCATTTACGACACGATGCAGTACATCAAGCCCGATGTTTCGACCCTCTGCATGGGCCAGGCGGCCAGTATGGCTGCGGTGCTGCTCGCTGCCGGAGTGAAGGGGAAGCGGTACGCTCTGCCCCACGTCCGCATCATGCTGCATCAGCCCATGGGTGGATTCCAGGGGCAGGCCACGGATGTGGACATCCAGGCACGGGAGATCCTCCGGCTGCGGGAGGAGCTGAATGGGATTCTCATTGATCACACCGGGAAAACTTACGAACAGATCCAGCGAGACACCGACCGCGATTTCTTCATGTCCGGAGAGCAGGCCAAGGAATATGGTTTGGTGGATGAAGTGATCGCCAGACGGCTCGTGGCGCCTCAGGGCCAGAAGCTGACGGTCACCTAGCTCGTTCGCCACGGGAAGGGGGGCGGCCGGAGCCGGTTCGGGGCTTGCGGATTTCGCCGCTCCTTCCCCAGGCAGACCTATGCCCCTGCATGCCTCGATTCCCTGTAACACCTTTCTTCCCCCTCTTGGCTGAGTCTTTGTGGAATCCTCTGCGAATCGTAAGCACTTGCCTTTTCCGTTCTGAAGTGTTCCCATGGCTTTCACGCTTGCTGATCGGCCTCCCGGGCGGTCGGAATGCTGCCTCGATCCATGCCTGGTTTCCGTGGGGGCTTTTGGCCATGGGACGGTGGGCGTGTGTTGCAGAAATCGGACTCGCGCTGGCATGAGATGTGCTTTTTGCTGGAGGTGGATCTCAAGCCTACAGGCGTCTGCGATTTCGTCCGATTAACGGAATCATGGTCTCGCGCACGGCCGCCGGGCAAGCTGTCTGGAGTACCGGGCGGCGGGACTTCAGGAGTCAATTTGAAGTAGCTAATTAGGAGCCCCGTGTTTATAATAAAATCGCTTGAATCTTTTGTTTGCGTTATGGACTGCTGCAGCACGATCCCGCGTCGAGGGTGCTGTCTGGATAGATGAGGAGGGTTCGAATGGCGAGGAAGCGAGACGATCGGAGCGGGGAGCTCAGATGTTCCTTTTGCGGGAAGGGCCAGGACGAAGTCAAGAAGCTCATAGCTGGCCCAACGGTGTACATCTGTGATGAGTGTGTCGAGCTTTGCAACGACATCATCGCCGAGGAGTATGAAAGGGAGGAGGCGGCACGAGCCACGTCGATACCCAAGCCAGTGGAGATCAAAACCATCCTCGATCAGTACGTGATCGGTCAGGAGCGCGCCAAGAAGGTGCTTTCGGTGGCGGTCCACAACCATTACAAGCGCATCGAGCTGAAGCTGGACAAGAACGACGTTGAGCTCCAGAAGAGCAACATCCTCATGATCGGACCGACGGGTTCGGGCAAAACGCTGCTCGCGCAGACGCTTGCCAGAATCCTCAATGTTCCTTTCACGATAGCGGATGCGACCACTCTGACCGAAGCGGGGTATGTGGGTGAAGATGTCGAGAATATTCTGGTGAGCCTCATTCAGGCCGCTGACTACGACATCGAGAAGGCGTCGCGGGGAATCGTCTACATCGATGAAATCGATAAGATCGCCAAGAAATCGGACAGCCCGTCCATCACGCGGGATGTGTCGGGTGAGGGCGTCCAGCAGGCGCTTCTGAAGATTCTCGAGGGCACGGTGGCCAATGTCCCCCCCAAGGGAGGGCGGAAACACCCGCAGCAGGAATTCATCAAAATCGACACGACGAACATCCTGTTCATATGCGGAGGTGCTTTCAACTACCTCGAGACCATCATCCAGTCGCGGGTGGGAGTCAAAGGTCTGGGGTTCGGTGCGGAGATTCGCAGCAAACATGACAGGAACGTCGGGGAGATCCTCGGTAAGGTTCAGCCCGAAGATCTCATCAGGTTCGGCATGATTCCGGAGTTCGTGGGGCGACTTCCCGTGCTGGCGACCCTGAGCGAGCTCACAGAAGACGAACTGGTGAGCATTCTCACGGAGCCCAAAAACGCTCTCGTCAAGCAGTACAAGAAGCTTTTCGAGCTCGAGGATGTGAGGCTGCGGTTCACAGAGGGAAGTCTGCGCGGCATATCCAAGGAAGCGTTGAGGAGAAAGTCGGGGGCGAGAGGATTGCGCTCCATCATGGAGAACATCATGCTCGACATCATGTATGATCTCCCCTCGCATCCCGAGATACAGGAATGCATCATCAATGAGGATGTCATTCTGAAACAGGCGGTGCCATTGATTCTTTACAGAAACCAGAGCCAGGAGTCGGCGTAGACGATCAGGTTGTTTCGGGCGGGTCGAGCCATGCGGCTGGCCTGCCGGGGCGGCCTGCAGAAACAGGGACCTTTGAGTCGCCGCAACAATCCTGAAGTCCGATGGTTGTGAGTGCCTTCCAGCGAGAGTGTAAGGGTGAGTGAATCATGTTCAAACTGACACGCAATAAGGACGACCAGCAAAACGTCGCTGGGTCTCTTGTGATGCCACTTTTGCCTTTGAGGGATATCGTCGTCTTCCCGTCCATGGTTGTGCCGCTGTTTGTGGGGCGCGACAAATCGGTGAATGCCCTGGAGAAGGCCACCGGTGCCGACAAGAGGATCTTTCTGGCCGCCCAGACCAACGCCAAGACCGACACGCCCAGCGAAGCGGACATCTACCGGGTGGGTACGGTCGCCAACATCCTTCAGATTCTCAGACTGCCTGATGGAACGGTGAAGGTTCTGGTGGAAGGCGATCACCGCTGCAAGATCCAGCATTTCATTCCGAATCCGGACCATTTCATGGTGCAGCTTGAAGTCCTCGAGGAGTCGGTGGACGAAAACACGACCATCGAGGCGCTCAGGCGCAGCATTCACACGGTGTTCGAAGCCTATTCCAAGCACAACAAGAAGATCACCCAGGAAGTTCTGGAGTCGGTATCGGTTATCCAGAATCCATCGAAGCTGGCGGATACCGTAGCCTCGTACATGCCGTTCAGCATCGAGGTGAAGCAGAAGCTGTTGGAGATGACCAATGTCTCTCAGCGCCTCGAGAAGCTTTTCGGGCATATCCGTGCTGAGATCGATATCACTCAGACCGAAGAGCGCATCAAGGGTCGCGTCAAAAAGCAGATGGAGAAGACTCAGCGTGAGTACTATCTCAACGAGCAGATGCGCGCGATCCAGAAGGAAATGGGCGAGAAGGACGACTTCAAGACTGAGCTCGAGGAGCTCGAGAAGCGCATCAAGCGGAAGAAGCTCTCCCAGGAGGCTGCCACAAAAGTGCGCGCCGAGTTCAAGAAGCTCAAGTTCATGTCGCCCATGAGTGCCGAGGCGACGGTTGTTCGGAACTACATCGACTGGATCCTGTCGCTTCCCTGGTTTGACAAGACCAAAGACAAGCTCAACATCGATGAGGCCGCCCGCATCCTGGATGAAGACCATTACGCCCTGGAAAAGCCCAAGGAGCGAATTCTGGAATACCTGGCGGTGCAGGCGCTGGTCAAGAAGATCAAGGGGCCCATCCTGTGCTTCGTCGGGCCTCCGGGTGTGGGGAAAACCTCCCTGGCCAAATCCATTGCCCGGTCCATGAACCGCAATTTCATCAGGCTGTCTCTGGGTGGGGTTCGAGATGAAGCCGAGATCCGCGGCCACCGCCGAACCTACATCGGTGCTCTGCCGGGAAAGATCATTCAGAGCCTCAAGAAGGCCAAGAGCAACAACCCGGTCTTCTGCCTGGACGAAATCGACAAGCTGAGCATGGACTTCCGGGGGGATCCTTCCTCTGCCCTGCTTGAGGTGCTCGATCCCGAGCAGAACAGCGGATTCAACGACCACTATCTTGACCTGGATTACGATCTCTCGGAAGTCTTCTTCATCACCACGGCCAACAATCTCCATGCCATTCCACCGCCCTTGAGAGACCGCATGGAGGTCATCCAGATCGCCGGCTATACGGAGTATGACAAGGTGTGCATTGCCAGGGACTTCCTGGTCACCAAGCAGTGCAAAGCCAATGGTCTGAGCGTTGACAATGTGGTCTTTCCGGACGAGATTCTGCTGTTCATCATCCGCCACTACACCAAGGAGGCGGGTGTGAGAAATCTTGAGCGTGAGATCGCGTCGGTTTGCCGGAAGGTGGCCAAGGAAGTCGTTCGCAAAGGTAGGGAAACCAGGATCGAACTGACCGAGGAGCTCATCCAGGAGTACCTGGGCATCACCAAGTTCCGATATGGTCGGGTGGAAGAGAAGGATGAGATCGGTCTGGCCATGGGGCTGGCATGGACCGAGTTCGGTGGAGATATCCTGGGGATTGAGACGGTGACCATGCCCGGCAAGGGCAAGATCATCATCACGGGGAAATTGGGCGAGGTGATGCAGGAGTCGGCTCAGGCGGCGTTGAGTTACGTGAGATCACGGTCGAAGCAGTTACGCATCGATGCCGATTTTTACCAGAATCTGGATATACACGTACACGTTCCCGAGGGTGCGATCCCCAAAGACGGTCCGTCGGCCGGCATCACGATGGCCACTTCCATCGTATCGGCTCTGACGAAGATTCCCGTCCTGAGCGATGTGGCCATGACCGGAGAGATCACCCTCCGCGGAAGAGTGCTGCCCATCGGCGGGCTCAAAGAAAAGATACTGGCCGCCCACCGGGCTCTCATCAAGACCGTGCTGGTGCCCCAAGACAATGCCAAGGATCTCAAGGAGATTCCCGCCAAGATCCTGCAGGAGGTGGACATCGAGCTCGTGGAGCACATGGACGAAGTGCTTCGGAGGGCGCTGGCCCTTCAAAACGAGTCCGATCTGTTCAAGGGTGCCGAAGAAGAGAAAAAGCCCGTCCTGTTCGAATCGGAAAAGCCCCTGGGGGAAGAGATTCGAGCTCACTGAGCTGGCGGGCAGAATTGAACGATATGCCAAGCACGCCCTGTCCGGAACGCACCTCATGGTAATAATGAATGAGGATCTCGGACAGGGTTTTTTTGTGGGGGACTCTCGATGGGGGGTCAGCTGTCGCGGTTCCGCTGATGACCGCGCAGCCCGAGGCAATAGTAGAGGGCATCGCCGTGCGGATGGGTTTCCATACGACGGGATTCCAGGAGACTCTGAACAGCCAGCTCCATCTGAGGCACGGCAACCGAGAGCGAGTGAGCCATCTCGAGCAGGGTGCAGGGCCGTCTTCCCACCAGTTCGAGGATGCGCTGCTCCAGGTGCTCTTCGGGCCGGGCAACGCCGCTTCCCCGGAAAGCTCCGATGATGCGCGTCTGCGAGAGAGGGAAGTAGGACCGCGCCTCCTCCATGGCCTCTTGGGAAAGTCCGGCGACACCCGGAAAGGCAGGTGGGCGGGCAACCGTATTGAGCTCAACCGAATCGGGGTTGAGCGCTTCAATAACCCGTGCCATTTTCCTCAGCTCAGCCGGCTGGTCGTTGACCTGGGCCACCAGCAGGACCTCGAGGTTGAATCGCCCCCGGTACTCCTTTCTGAAGGCTCGCAGACCCTCCAGTACAGTATCGATGGTCAGATCTTTGTGCGGACGGTTGACTTTCCGGAAGACAGAGGGCGACACCGCGTCGAGGGAAGGAATGACAAGATCCGCCCATTTCAGGTCCTTTCGAACGGATGGGTCCCAAAGCAGGGATCCATTGGTCAGCACGGCGAGAGGCAGATCGGGGTGGCTCTTTTTGATCATCTCGAGCAATTCCCCAAGGGCCGCATAGAGCGTGGGTTCACCGGCGCTCGAGAGGGTCAGGATTTCTGTGTCGCCGGGAGGATGCTCCGCGAAATGGATATGAAGGTCCCGGATGACGCGCTCCGGCGGGACGAAAACCTGCCGTTCCAGCGTCAGGCAGGTTGTCCGGCCTGACTCGCAATACAGGCAATCATAGCTGCAGGTCTTGGGTGGAATGACATCGATACCGAGGGACCGCCCCAGTCGCCGGGAAGGAACCGGTCCGAAGATGGTGCTTACCGGAGCGTTCATGATCGTGTTCGTGGAATGTGATCTCTCGATATGAGCTATGCCCCTCGGGGGTCACTTCTGTATTGGGATTTGGCAGCCAGGACGTGGTTCATCTTGTTCAGATAGACTTCACATTCCGAACAGACCTGATTGTTTTCCTTGCAGGCCCTGGGAATGAGATCCCAGCAGGGCACCGGGAATTTGAGGATGGCGGGGCATTCCTTGCGGGCATCTTCACCGCAGCCCCTGATTTCCCAGCACGGAGCGATCGTCAGCAGTTTCTTGATGCCGGCGATGTTCAGCCCTTCATCCGAGAGGAGCTTACGGAGGCATTTCAGCCACTGTAGATCGTTGTTGGAATAGTAGCGCTTTCCTCCGCGTCGAGCCGGCTTGATGAGGCCTTCCTGCTCATAGATCCTCAACGTTCTTGGATGAATGTCCAAGAGCTCAGCGACGATGCCGATGGGGTAAAGAGCTTTCTGAGTTTCAACTTCCATGGCTGCACACCTCCTGTAGCACAGTCTTACAAAGTCAATTAACTGGGGCGGATTATAAAACTTTAACTCAACGTTGTCCAATGTTTTCCCTGGCCTGCTCCTGAAGAGCATAACCCTTTTTCTCCTTGTCTCCCCATCGTGAATCCATTTACTATGCGTCGAAGGGCTGAACCGTCAACCGAGTCATAATGCACAAGCAGGCTGGCCGTGCGCCATGCGGGAGAAAACCTGATGCGCAGTGATGCGATGAAGAGCGGAGTGGAAAAAGCGCCCCATCGGTCGCTCCTGAAGGCCATGGGATACACCCAGGCCGAACTGGATCGACCCCTGATCGGTGTGGCGAATTCTGTCAACGAAATCATCCCCGGACACATTCACCTGGACAAGATTGCCGAGGCCGTCAAGGCGGGCATTCGTCATGCCGGAGGAACCCCCATGGAATTCAGCACCATCGGGGTGTGCGACGGGATAGCCATGAACCATGCCGGAATGCGTTATTCACTGGCCAGCCGGGAGCTCATCGCCGATTCGGTGGAGGTGATGGCGACAGCTCACCCCTTTGACGGTATGGTGCTCATTCCCAATTGCGACAAGATCATCCCCGGGATGCTCATGGCCGCCCTGCGGGTGAACATACCCTCCATCGTCATCAGCGGCGGGCCGATGCTGGCCGGAAAGGTTGGCAGCAAGCCGGTGGATCTCATTTCCGTTTTCGAGGGAGTCGGTGCCCTCAAGGCGGGGCAGATCACCGAAGAGCAGCTCACCGAACTGGAAGATTCGGCATGCCCGGGGTGCGGTTCGTGCGCGGGGATGTTCACGGCCAACTCCATGAACTGCCTGACCGAAGCACTGGGGATGGGGTTGCCCGGCAACGGTACCATCCCGGCGGTGAGTGCGGCCAGGATTCGGCTGGCCAAGATGGCCGGAATGCGCATCCTGGATTTGGTCAGACAAAATCTATGCCCCAGGGACATCGCGACCCTCCAGGCCTTTGAGAATGCCATGGCGGTGGACATGGCGCTGGGGTGTTCGACCAACACGGTGCTCCACGTTCCCGCCATTGCTCATGAAGCCGGTATCGACCTGAGCCTGGAGCTGTTCAATGCCGTTTCCTCCCGCACGCCTCATTTGTGCAGTCTGAGGCCTGCGGGTCCCCATTTCCTCGAAGATCTCAATTCGGCGGGCGGTGTTCAAGCCGTCATGAAGGTGCTCTCGGAGCGAAACCTCATTCATCTCGATGCCCTGACGGTGACGGGCAGGAGCGTTGGGGAGAACCTGGAACCCTTCCAGGTGACCGACCCCGAGGTGATCCGACCATTGAGCCGCCCGTACCATGAGGAAGGGGGCATCGGCGTGCTATACGGAAACCTCGCACCCGAGGGTGCTGTGGTGAAGCAGTCGGCTGTGGCTCCGGAGATGCTGCAGCGACAGGGGCGTGCACGGATTTTTGAAAGTGAATCTTCGGCTGCCGACGCGATCCTCGGTGGGAAGATCCAGGCAGGGGATGTGGTGGTGATCCGGTACGAGGGGCCCAAGGGCGGTCCGGGCATGCAGGAAATGCTCACCCCCACGGCTGCCATCATGGGGATGGGTCTCGGCAAGGATGTGGCCCTCATCACGGACGGGCGGTTCAGCGGCGGCACGCAGGGGGCGGCCATCGGGCACATCTCGCCCGAAGCGGCCGTCGGCGGTCCCATTGCCTTGATCGAGGAAGGGGACCCCATCCTGATCGACATTCCCTCAAAGAAGATCGAGCTCCTGGTCGATTCGGTCGTTCTGGACGAGCGACGCAGCAAATGGAGTCGCCCGAAGCCGAGAGTCAGCACCGGGTACCTGGCAAGGTATGCTCACCTGGTCACATCGGGAGCCCGGGGAGCGGTGCTTGAAATCGGCAGCGACAATTCATAGATTTTAGATGGTTGACCGGTGCGGGGTCCTGCTTCTGCACCCTGCAGAGCCCCCGCCGGATGTCTCCCGCTGGTCCCTCATGGTTTTTTCGGGCCACCCGGAACGATGAAGAAGTCGGTCGCCAGGGGGGGCCATAAGTTGAGACTTGAGACCCGAATCCCGAAACTTTCAAGAGCTAAGAGAGGAATCAGCCTCTGTGGGGTACGTCTTTCGCCTTGAAGATGCTCATCGATACCAGGATTGGTTCTCGACCGAACCCGGCAAATCTGCTGCAGCCATCGAGAAGGAAGTCCTCCTCCGGGTGTGGTCTCCGGTCTTGCCGCAGAGCGTCCTCGAGGTCGGGTGCGGCACAGGGCTCTTCCTGGAGTGGTTCGCCGGTTTCGGCCACCAGGTCACCGGTCTCGAACCTTCGACCTCCATGCTGGACATCGCCCGAACCCGCCTCCCACCTCGGATCACCCTGGATCGGGGCTTCGCGGAGGATCTTCCTTATGAAGACAATGCGTTTGACACGGTGGCTCTCATCACCACCCTCGAGTTCGTGGACCATCCCCGGCGGGCTCTCAAGGAGGCTTGTCGCGTGGCGAGGCGCCACGTGCTTCTGGGCGTTCTGAACAAATACTCTATCATATCCGCTCAGCGTTTCATCGAGAGTCTCTGGCGTCCTTCCGTTTATCGACGTGCCAAGTTCTTCGGGGTTCACGAGCTGCAGCATCTGGTGAAAGAGGTGCTTTCGGGGCATCCTCCCACGCGTTGGCGCACCTGCCTTTGCTTTCCCCTGATGGTTCTGCGCTATCTTGGTTTTATTGAGCGATCCCGCTTCCTGCATTGTCAGCCCTTCGGTCACTTTATCGCCATGCGCATCGACATGTATTACACGATGAGGACCTTGCAGGACCCGATTCTGCACGAACTTCCATCCTCCGTCAGCAGACCCGGCTATCCCGCCTCCTGCAGGCTTTCCGCGCCTCCGCCGCAGGCTCATCCGGGCGAGGGGCATCCCCACGGGGTGGCATGAGCGCCGGCGGTGGCCACTGCCGATGACCATGGACGCACTTCCGATCTCCGATTTTGTCCGTGACTTTGGGGTCATGGGCGTTGCAACCCCCATCAAGGATTGGAGGTCCGCATGAAGGAAGCCAGGTTTTACAGAAAACTGGATGCGGATGTGGTGGACTGTTTCCTTTGCGCCCAGCGGTGCAGGATCAAACCGGGAAAACGGGGCAAGTGTGCAGTCCGGCAGAACGAGGAGGGAACGCTCTTCAGCCTTGTCTATGAACAGGTCATCGCTCAGCACGTCGACCCCATCGAGAAGAAGCCGCTCTTTCATTTCCACCCCGGCTCCCGGAGCTATTCCATTGCCACTGCGGGATGCAATTTCAGGTGCCTGTTCTGTCAAAATGCCGATATTTCCCAACTTCCGCGGGAGCACCATGCAATCCCGGGAAGGCGCGTCCCTGTGGAGGACGTGGTTCGGGAAGCGAAGGAGAGTGGATGTGCGACCATTTCCTACACCTACACCGAACCGACGATATTCATGGAATACGCCCTGGATATAGCTGAGAAAGCTCATCGGGAGGGTATCGGCAGCGTCTTCGTCAGCAACGGCTACATGACCGCCGAAGCCCTGGAGATTCTCGCCCCCCAGCTGGATGCGGCCAACGTCGATTTGAAGGCTTTCAGCGATGAGTTCTACTCCGAACAGTGCGGAGCCCATCTTCAACCGGTGCTGGACACCCTTCAGCGCATGAAGCATTACGGGATCTGGGTGGAAGTGACCACCCTCCTCATTCCAGGGCTCAACGACGACCCGGGGGAGCTCAGAAAGCTGGCTCAGTTTCTGGTGGATCTCGGCCCCGAGACCCCATGGCATGTGAGCCGGTTCCACCCGACCTATCGGTTGCTGGATCGTCGCCCGACACCGGTGGAGACTCTTCAGATGGCGCGCAGGATCGGACTGGATGCGGGACTGCGCTACGTCTACACAGGCAATATCCCGGGTGACGAGGGGGAGCGCACCTTCTGCCATGCCTGCGGCGAGCTGCTCATCGAGCGCTACGGTTTTTCGACCCGGATTCGAGGAGTCAAGGGCGGGGCCTGCACTCAATGCGGGGCCCCCATGGCAGGAGTCCGCATTCCTTGAACCATTCCCGCCGGGCGCTGCTCCCGACCCTTTACGACCGCCTGTTTCAGACGCTGGGACCTCAGACCTGGTGGCCTGCGGACACTCCCTTCGAGGTGGTGGTGGGAGCCATTCTGACTCAGAACACCGCGTGGAGGAACGTCAGGATTTCCATCTCGCTCCTCAGGGAAAACGGGCTCCTGAGCCAGGGTGCACTCAGAGCGATACCCGAGGGCGAACTGGCCCTTCTCATCCGCTCCTCGGGATATTTCAATCAAAAGGCCAGGCGGTTGAAAGCCTTCTTCGGCCATCTCGACAGGCACTGGCAGGGCGATCTGAACCGCTTTCTTTCGCAGGACATGGACCGCTTGCGGATCGAGCTGCTGGGGATGCACGGAATCGGTCCCGAGACGGCGGACAGCATCATCCTTTACGCGGCCGAAAAGCCCTCTTTCGTCGTCGACGCCTACACCCTTCGCATCTTTTCGAGGCATGGCTGGGTTCCCGGGAAGACGCGCTACGAGGCGCTTCGCCGATTCTTCATGGAGGCGCTGCCGGCTGACGTTCCCCTCTTCAAGGAGTATCATGGGCTCCTGGTGCGGCTGGGTCATCTCCACTGCCGAAAGAAGCCCCATTGCAGCGGCTGCCCCCTCGAACCCTGGCCCGTCACCCCGAATGTGTAAAGTGAGGTGGACTTCGCGAAATGCTTGAATGGATCGTTTTCCTGTGCGGCGCGGCGGTGATGGTGCTGGAAATGGTGGGGGCGCGAATCGTGGCGCCCTATTTCGGCTCCTCCATAGTGGTGTGGACGGCGCTCATCGGGACTATACTGGCGAGCCTCAGCCTGGGATACTGGTGGGGGGGGCGCATCGCGGACCGTAATCCCAGTCTGACCACACTGGGGCGGATCATCCTTTTCTCGGGGCTTTGCACCGGCCTCGTCGCGGTGGCCAAATCCATGATTCTGGACTTCTGGGGATTGGATTCCACACCCATCTATGTCGCTGCGACGGTGATCAACCTGGTCCTCTTCGCTCCGGCCTCCATCCTGCTCGGGATGATCTCACCCTATGCGGTGCGGCTCAAAATCGTGGCCGTGGATCAGGCCGGGAGCACGGCAGGCCGTCTCTACGCCCTGTCCACCATGGGGAGCATCGTCGGGACTTTCTTTGCCGGTTTCTTCCTGATCGCCGTCATGGGGAGCACGGGGATCCTCATTCTGGTTTCGGTGGGGTTGATTCTGCTCTCCCTGTGCGCATCCCTGGCCGACCGAAACAGGAAAATCGCAGCTCTGCTCCTCATTGTGCTCCTCGGTGCTGGTCTGGAATTCTACGCCGGCTATCTGGGAGCTGAAGGCTTTCACGACTTCGATACGCGCTATTCGCGGGTCTTCGTCTACGGGAGCAAGGAGCCGGAGACTGGTCGGTCCATGCAGGCCATGGCCACAACCCCCCGCTACACCCAGTCGGCTATGTACCTGGATGAACCGGATGCCCTGGCCCTGAAATACACCCGCTTCTTCAAGGTGGCCTGGTCCTTCAGACCGTCGGCCCGGCGGTGCCTGGTGCTCGGCGGCGGCGGATACTCGTTTCCCAAGTATGCCCTTGCCAGGTATCCGGACCTGCGCGTGGACGTCGTGGAGCTGGATCCGGGCGTCACCGACCTGGCCCGGCGTTTCTTCGCTCTGGAGGATCACCCGCGAATGATGATCCATCACGAGGATGCCCGCACCTACATCAACCGCTCCAGGGAAACCTTCGACATCATACTGGGAGATGTCTTCAACTCCCAGTATTCGGTTCCCTTTCACCTCACCACCGTCGAAACGGTGAGAAAGCTTCACGGCATACTGGCCGAAGACGGTCTGGTGATCATGAACACCATCGCGGCCATCGAGGGTCCCAAGGGTCGATTCCTGAGGGCCGAGCACCTGACTTATGCTTCGGTTTTCCCCCACGTCCATCTGTATCCGCTTCAGCATCCCGGCGATGGAACGGCGGTCCAGAACGTGATGATCGTCGCCTCGAAGGCCCCCCTGCCCGTCGATGCCGCCTCTGAGGACCCCGATGTTCGCCGGCTCCTCAACCAGCGCTGGTCCCGCCCTGTCGCCGAGGATGTTTCGATCCTGACGGACGATTTTGCTCCCGTCGAAAATTACATGTCGGCGAACTGGTAGGTCCACCCGGAGGGCAGTCGCAGAGTGTCCCGTCTGAGCTGTTGTCCAGAGGCCGGACCGCACCATCGCAGCCGAGAGGGGAAAGACGCCAGGAGGATGCATCAGCCTGGTTGCGCTCCTCGTATTTTTGGTGTACGTCTGAAGTGTGAGGACGGTTTGATGCATTTTGATAAAAAGCTATAGAATACGAAGGGTTGCATGTCTTGACGGTTTCTTCGTTCACTGAGCGTTGTTGCACGAGCACACAGTGAGGCACAGCTTGGCCTGAACACGGGTAGAGGATTCGGATACGGCTGATGAAGTTGGGCGATTTCAAGTGGTTCAGGCGCAAGCGAGATGAAGAGGCAGCGGAGTCCCGTCGCCTCATCCTGGAAGAGACCCAGAGCCTCAAGAAGCTTCTCAGGAAGCAGTCCATACTGATCGAAGAAGTGCGCCGGGAGCAGGAAGCGGCTGCCGCCAAAGAGCGGACGAACGTGGAGCCGCTCCTGGATCTTTGCGACTCGGTCTTCCACCTCCAACGGGCGTTTCGAAGCCCCGGGCTCATGTCCCGCCAGCACGCCCAGGTCGTGAGCATGGTCAGCAAGAGACTGGACCTCTTTGCCAGCTACGCTGGCGTCGAGATGATCCTCGAAGAAGGCGTGCCCTTCGATCCCAGGATACACGAAGCGGTGTCCAATCGAAGCCCCGACTCTCCGGCGCTGGAGATTTTCGAGGTGATTCAACCTGGATATCTCCGGGACGGCAAGGTCCTGAGACCTGCCAAGGTCGTCGTCGGGGCCGCAACCGACCCCAACCCATCTCCCAAAGGAAGCATAGCACCATGAAATCCCTGGTTTGTGGCATCGATCTCGGAACGACCAATTCAGTCATCGCGTTTCTCAAAGACGGATATCCCCGGGCCATTCCCGTGGAGGAAGGATCAGCGATCCTGCCCTCGGTCGTGAGCTTCGACCCGGGAAACGGCAGCCACTGGGTGGGCCAGCGGGCCAGGAATCGGCGAGCGGCGTTTCCCGAGGATACCGTTGCCTCCGTCAAGCGTCTCATGGGCAAGGAGACCCTGGCGACCGCGGGTCAGAAGAGCTTCCGTCCGGAGGAGATCTCCTCCTACATCCTGAAGCATCTCGCCGACCGGGCGTCAGAGTATCTGGGAGAGCCCATCGAAAAAGTGGTCATCACGGTGCCCGCCTACTTCGACGACGCTCAGCGGAGAGCCACCATCCAGGCCGGCGAGCTTGCGGGGCTCGACGTGGTTCGCATCGTGAACGAACCGACCGCAGCGGCGCTGGTGTATGATCATGTTCGTGCCGAAACGGAGGTGGAATCCCCTTATGTCCTGGTTTACGACCTGGGCGGCGGCACTTTCGACGTGTCGGTCATCGAGATCAAGGGGGAAATCAAGGAGGTGCTGGCATCGAGCGGCGACACGGTCCTGGGGGGCGATGATTTCGACGAGCGGCTGAAGGATTACCTCCTGGAAGAATTGAGACGCCAGGCCGGCCGCGAGGATCTGAGCGAAGAGGTGAGCCTGAAGGTGAGGCTGCTCGATATTGCCGAGAAGGCCAAGATCGCCCTTTCGGACCGACCCTACGTCGAAATCCATGAGGTCGCCGTGGCCATGTTGGACGGCAAGCCTTTGAACCTCGATCTCGAATTGAGCCGGGAGCAGTTCGAGGCACTCACGGCGGATATGGTCGAGAGGACCATGGGCATCGTGGAAGAGGTCCTCCGGGAGGCCCATCTCGATGCCGCGGAAATCGGAAAGCTCATCCTGGTGGGCGGCGCCACGCGGATGCCGGCCGTTCACGAGGCCCTCTCGGAGCTCTTCGATCAGACCGTGGCCCATTCCGTCGATCCGGACCTCTGTGTGGCATTGGGGGCCGCCATTCAGGGAGGGCTCATCACCGGGGATTCGGTGGGCCAGATTCTGCTGGACGTGACGGCTCATTCCCTCGGGATCAAGACCGTCGATGAACGGAATCCCGAAACCGGCGATGCGGACCACTTCTCCACCATCATCCGCAGAAACACAAGGATCCCCGTCAGTCGGGCCGAGGTTTACCGGACCCTGGCTGACAACCAGCGGGGGGTCCAGGTGGAGGTGTTCCAGGGGGAAAGCCCGTGGTGCTCCGAAAACGCCCCCGTGGGCGACTTCTTCTTTCCCCTCGAGCCGGCGCCCGCCCACTGTCCCGTGGTCGTGGAGTTCGCCTACGACCGTGAAGGGCTGGTTCGGGTCTGCATCGACCAGAAAGGATGCGCGAACCGCAAGGAAGTGACCCTGGACACCCGGCAGAGAAAGGTCGCTCAGGAGGCTGACGAGCCCGGGGCGGTCGAGACTCCCGTCAATTACATGTCGGAAAAGGCCCGGCGACTGGCCGGGGACCCGAGGCTCTCCGAATCCGTGAGGCGGGAGATTCAGCGTGTAGCCGCGAGCTACGAGGAGGCGATTCGGGCCGGCGAGGGTGAAGACCGGATGGACGAACTGGAAGATGTGTTGCTCGAGGTCATGGAACAGGCCGAAGAGGAGCTGGAATCCGGTGAGTAAGAAGAAGCGCATCCGAAGGGACATCGAAAAATACATCCGGATGGGCCGATATTGGGAACTGCTGCGGCTTCTGAAAGACGAGGGGCTGACGGCCGAACATGCCAGGGAGGAGAAGGAAGCCTGGAAGGCCGTCATCAAGCAGGCTCTCAGGAGTGAGCAGGCCTTCGAGCAGTTTCTGAATGAGGTGGATGCCTTTGAGAGGCTGCCGGCCGACCCCGATTTCCGCCTGCTGATGCTCCTGAAGGACTTCATCGAGGAGCGGTGCTCGGCTGACGCCATCCTGCAGCTCAAGGGGTTGACTGCGGACGCCGAGA
>JBFYYO010000076.1:0-15154 GCA_041310025.1 Syntrophobacterales bacterium | reverse complement strand
CAGGGCAGCAGACCGATTCGGCCCAGGCCCGCGTAAAGCTCTTCATGACACAGGGAGGGGTCCACTTCGAGGGGCTGCAGTGAGGTCAATGAGAGCATCTCCGCCAGGGTGTCGTTGGTTCCGGCTCTGGCCACATCGAGATTCGTGTGAGCGGCAACCAGATTGACCCCGCTTCGAAGCGCCCTCGCAACGAGACCGCCCGGGAACTGATCGACACGCACAGCGTCCAGAGGCTTGAGGAAAAGCGGGTGATGCGTCACCAGGCACTGACAGCCCAGCTGTTCCGCCTCACTTATGGTTTCGAGGCTCGGATCCAGAGCCACCAGAACACGATCAACCGCCGCCGTCGGATCCCCCACCTGAAGTCCGCACCGATCCCAGCCGGCGGCCAGGCGAAAAGGGGCATGGGCATCCAGCCATTCCAGAATGTCTTGGACTCGAACCATCGTTCGGACCCGTCCTCTAAATGAGAGAAGGGGTGCTCTTCTTCAGAACACCCCTTCATCATTCCTTGAAATCAAGGTTTGAGTGGCCGTTATTGTCGGCTTCAAACCCCGGTCCATTATATCCGGCGCGGCCTTCGAAAACCTGTGTCTGACAACCATTTCCATTCCAACCAACTCTGCCTGCGAAAACGGATGGGCCCACCTGGCCTCGAACCAGGGACCTACCGGTTATGAGCCGGTGGCTCTACCAACTGAGCTATGGGCCCCACATGGGAAAAGATCTTTAACATATTAATTAAAGAAAAGGCATCAGACCTTGTCAAGTTATTTTCCTCATCAAAACCATTTCCGACCGGGCTTGGCCGATTCCTTCCTGGCACCCGCGGCTTCAGGCGGCTTTGGCTTGGGAGCCGTATCGGGAGCAAGCTGCCGCGCCTTCTCATAATAAAAGGCGGCCTCGTCTGGCTGGCGCAGATCTTCATGCAGGCGAGCCAGGGCCAGGTTGATGCCGGGATGCTCGGAATCCAGGGTCAAGGCCTTCTTTAGACATTCGATGGACTTCTGGGGCTTCCGCTGTCCCTTGAAGCACCGGGCCGCGCATTCGTAAAAGGCCACCTCCCGCGGGAATTGAGTGATCGCATCCTTGATCCAGACCTGCGCCAGATCGTAGAGCCGCCCCTCAAGCAGCATCTCGATGACCCGCAGGTAGAGCTTCTTGCCGAGCCTGTCACCGTCTTTTAACTTGCTCAGCATTTCGCCGAGGGCGTCGTGCTCCCCCTGCCGCATGAGGCAATAAGCCATTCCGAGCCGCAGCTGAACGTCGCCGGGGTTGAGCAGCAACCCCTCCTGGAAGGCCCGGTGGGCGAGCGCAATGGCCTTGGGGGAATCCATGTCCTTGAAGGAGCTGAGATCCACCTCGGCAGTCTGCTTTTTCGTGGCTCCACCCAGAAAGCGCCGTTCCACGTCCAGCAGGATGCTCCCAATTCTGCCAAAGATCTCAGGGCTCCGTACCTGCTGGGTGACCTCCCTCAGGGTCGTCAGTGCCTGGCTGATCTTGCCTGCATTGACGAGGTAGTCGGTCGTGTCCTGGTGAACGACCACACGGTCGTGGGGGATGGTGATGAGCTGACTGTAGAGCTTGGCAGCGTAGAGGGACAATCCCAGCACCTGAGCCCTGACCGCCATTCCATTGAGCGTTTCCGCCAATTCCCCCAAAGGTTCACTGTATGGCGCGAAATTAGTCCGGGCCTCGGCCAGCAGCCTGGAGATCTCGTTGAAATTGTCCTGCTTCAAAAGAAACATCAGCAGAGGCTTGAGGCTCGCCACATGATACGGGTCGAAAGACACGGAGGTCTGGTAGCTCTTGAGTGCCTTCTCCATGAGGCCGCGCTTCTCATAAAGCTTCCCGTACTGGTAGAACGCACGGGAGAGGAGCCAGTGGGTCAGGACTCGGTTGGGCTCAGACTTGGCAATCTCCAGCGCCAGGAAGAGATTGCTTTCGGCCTCGAGCCACTCCTGCCGATCCGTTCCAATCCGGGCCAACCCCAGGTAGACCTGGAAGAGCTGATCGCGCGTCACGCCATCCATCCTCAGGCATCGCGAGTAGAGCCGATGTGCATCATCCAGCTTGCCCTCATCAAAAAGACTTTGAGCGATGGAAATCTCCTGGTCTGTCTGATCGATTCCGAATCGCTCCTTGAAGACCTTCTGGACCATCGACTCCAGGCCCTGCTGACTCAGCGGATCCGTCAGAATATGATTCACGCCCTGAGCCAGCATGTGCAGACCCTTCATGACGTTGACCTCGGGCATGATGGCCACGACCGGCAGGAAGGATGTAGCACCGAGACTGCGAATCTCCGCCAGGAGATCTGTCCAGGTCCCCTCGCCGGAACAGGTCAGCATGACCAGGTCAATATTGCTCGAAACGAGGGCCTGAAGTGCATCCGCAAGATTGTCGGCAATGAGGATCTCACGCAGTCCGCACATGCGCAGGCAGGAAAGATAGTACTTGCGTTTCTTCGGCAGCTCGTCGAACAACAGCACCTTGAGTCCGGACAGGCCTGCCTTTTCCTCATCTTCATTCATGATCCGGCTCGCTGAACTGGTTTCTGGTTTCTGGTTTCTGACTCCCGGCCTCCGACTTCCGACCTCAGGTCTCAATGAAGCTTTTGAGCTCCTTGCGGCGGCTGGGGTGTCTCAGCTTCCGGAGCGCCTTGGCTTCGATCTGCCGGATGCGCTCCCTCGTGACCGCAAAGTCCTGTCCGACTTCCTCGAGGGTATGATCCGCCTTTTCACCGATTCCGAAGCGCATGCGAAGGACCTTTTCCTCCCGGGGCGTCAAGGTCGCCAGGGCTTTCCGCGTCTGCTCGCTCAGGTTCAGGTTGATCACCGCGTCCACCGGCGAGGCCACCCGCTTGTCCTCGATGAAGTCCCCCAGATGGCTGTCCTCCTCTTCCCCGATGGGGGTCTCCAGACTGATGGGCTCTTTGGCGATCTTCAGGACCTTTCGAACCTTCTCCACGGGGAATTCCATCTTCTCGGCGATCTCCTCGGGGGTGGGCTCGCGACCGAGCTCCTGGACCAGGTAGCGCGACGTGCGAATGAGCTTGTTGATGGTCTCGATCATGTGCACGGGGATGCGAATGGTGCGCGCCTGATCCGCGATGGCCCGGGTGATGGCCTGTCGAATCCACCAGGTGGCGTAGGTGCTGAACTTGTACCCGCGTTGATACTCGAACTTGTCGACGGCTTTCATGAGCCCGATGTTGCCCTCCTGGATCAGATCCAGAAACTGGAGCCCGCGGTTGGTGTACTTCTTCGCGATGCTGACCACCAGCCTCAAGTTGGCCTCGATGAGCTCGCTCTTGGCGATCTTTGCCCGGATCATGCCGTCTTCCACACGGCGCAGGATCTGCCGGAGCGACTTGGAGTCCATCTTGGCCTCCATCTCCAGCTCCGTGATACGCTCCCTGGCCGATACGGCACGGGAAGCGAGGTGGAGAAACTGCGCAGGCGCCACGCCCAACAGCAGCGCACACTCCTCCAGCTGAGCCTCCCCCTGCCGCGCATTGTCGTAAAGGGGCTTGAGCTCCTGGAATGGCTTTCCACAAGTCAGCAGGCTTTCCTGGAGGTCCCTTTCGGACCGTTCGATATTGTACAGGCAATCTCGCAATTTGTTGATGATATTATCAATATGCCGACGCCCCAGCTGCATTCCCTTGAGCAGATTCACAATCTGCTCCTTGTTCTGCTGAAGCTGGCCCTTCAATGCCGTCTGCTCATCCAAAGTGGTGTTGTGAGACAGAAGGGTGGTCTGCATGATCTTGTTGGCCTCGTCGAGCTTCTGCACCTCTTCGAGCATACGGATGACGCGTCCCTTCTGATTCTCTTCCTCCTCGGGACTGATGTCCTCTTCCACCTCCTTGAGCACATCCGGAATCCGCACGACATCGTTTTCCAGGCGCTCCCGCAGGCTCATGATCTCCTTGATGCCTATGGACGACTCCATGATCGCATTGAATACTTCGCGCTCGCCCGCTTCGATCCGCTTGGCGATTTCGACCTCGCCCTCGCGGGTCAGGAGCGATACCTGCCCCATCTCCCGCAGATACATCTTCACGGGATCCGTCACCCGACTGGACACATCGGATTCCAGCTGGAGATCTTCCTCTCCCTCCTCGACACACCCGGCATCCACCGGCATGGACTCGCGGACGACCTGGACCTGCTGCTCCGAGTCCACGATCTCGATGTCCATCTCGTCGAAGATCATCATCATGTCGTCCAGCTTTTCAGGGGACACCAGGTCTTCGGGGAGGGCTTCGTTCACCTCGTCGTAGGTCAGGTATCCCTTTTCCTTGCCCACGGTGATCAAGCGCTTTATGTCGTCCATTTCGGGCTTTGACAGAGCAGGGTCACGCCGCTGCTTCATATCCTTGTCCGTCATCAAGTGATTTCTCCTTCAATGGTTTGGAGTCGACGGTCGGCCCTTTTTCTTGACCGATTGCAGACTCTGTATCTGGCCAAGAAGAGCCTTGACCTCAACCATGTTTCCATCCCGCTGCGCCCGATCAAGAGCCTCGCTCAGAGCACACAGGCGGCTGCGCCTGGGTTTGAATTCACACAATGCCTGCAACCAGTCGCGCAGATGCGTTTCCACATCCGCCAACTCTCCCGATTCCATCATGAAACGCGTGAGGAGACCCCGCAGATCGGGATCTTCCATTTGCTGAAACACTTCCGATGCGTTGAAGGCCCCCAGAGGAGGGTGAGGGCTCTTCACCAGGACCTCTGCCAGTCTCCTGATCTTGGTGTCGCCAAAATGATCAATGGCTCCGGACTGCTCCACGTCCGCAATGAACCCCGGATAATGGATCATCAGTCGAACGATGCTCTCTTCCAGGGATCCGGGCTCTTCGGCCTGCTTTCCGGCAACCCTCCGCGATGTCCCGCGTGCACGGGCCCGGCGCCCCTTGTCATGCCCGACCTGGTCCTGCACCGCCTCTTCGGATGTGGAAATCTGCTCGGCCACCATGCGCACATAATCGGCATGCAGCACCGGCTGGCGAACGCTCTGCAAAAGGGGCTTCACCTCGTTGACGATCCGGGCCTTGCCCCCGGTGCTCCCGTCCCACCGCTCGAGAATCTTCCCAATGGCACAGCGCCCGAGATCCTCCCGCTCCGAAAGGATTTGGTCGAGCCCGTCCATGCCATGGGCTCTCAGGAAGTCGTCCGGATCCATCCCGCCCGGGAAGCGAACGCAGGAAACCGTCAGCTCCTGCTCCAAAAACAGCGGAAGCGCCCTCAACATGGCCTTCTCGCCCGCCTCGTCCCCGTCATAGGCGAGGACCACCTCGTCCGCCATGCGCGCCAGCAGCCGCACCTGGTGGGAGGTCAGCGCAGTCCCCAACGTCGCAGCCACCCGATGAAAACCATGGATGTGGAAAGCCAGGAGATCCATGTAGCCCTCCACCAGCACCACCTGCCGGCTGTTCCGGCAGGCCTCGCGAGCCCGCGCAAACTGATAGAGCATCCGGCCCTTGTGATAGAGCGGGCTTTCGGGACTGTTGAGATACTTGGGCTCCTCAGAGCGCACCGAACCCGTGGAACGCTGCTCTGCCTCCCCATCCCGGGGCAGGCTCCGCCCGCCGAACGCCACCACCCGATCCCGATCATCACGAATGGGAAAGATGAGTCGATGCCGAAACCGGTCGTAGACTTTGTCCCTGGCGCTCCTCGTGAGCAACCCGACCTTCTCCGCCAGTTTCAGATCGAACCCGGCATGGTCCAGATGGCGCAAGAGACCATCCCAAAGGTCCGGCGCATACCCCATCCGCTCGGTTTCCACGATCTCATCGGGAATTCCCCGCTTCTTCAGGTAATCCCTGGCCGCCCGGCCCGCAGAACTGTGGTGCAGCTGTCCGTAAAAAAAATCCTCCCCCGCCTCCACCACCCGATAGAGCGCGTCACGATCCTTACGGGAGGCTTCGGAAGCGCCACCCGTCGACGTCGACGGCTCCGGAAGCACCACATGGTATCGATCGGCCAGATATCGAATCGCGTCGCCGAAAGTGAGGTTCTGATGCTTCATGACAAAGGTCAGCACATCCCCACCCTGGCCACACCCAAAGCAATGAAAGAACTGGTTTTCCGAATCGACATGAAAGGAAGGAGTCTTCTCCTGGTGAAACGGGCAAAGCCCGAGGTGGCGATGGCCCACGCGCCGCAAGGACACCACGCGACCGATCACATCCACGATATCCGCGGCTTGCTTCACCAAAGCGGCAAGATCCGATGCACCCACGTTCGGCAGTCAACTCCTCATGTCAACCAGATCAATACAGGTGGGGTGAGAAGCAAAACCTTTGATTTGTACCCATTCGGCAGGTTCAAATCAAGCGGTATATTCTCAGGCAGAAAGCTTGCTGCGAACCATCTCGTTGACCAGCTTGCCATCCGCCCGCCCGGCAACCCTGGGCATGAGAAGCTTCATCACTTTTCCCATGTCCTTGGCCGACTGGGCGCCGGATTCGGCAATGACGGCTTCGACGATCTGAGCCAAAGCCTCCGGCGCAAGCTGTTCGGGCAGGAAGCTCTGCAAAACCTCGATTTCCTCTTTTTCGAGAGCCGCCAGATCCTCGCGGCCGCCGAGAAGGTACTGGTCGGCAGAATCTCGACGCTGCTTGATCTGAGAGGCAATAACCTGCTGCATCTCGGCCTCCTCCAGCGGCCTTTTCAGCTCTTTCTCCTTGACCTTCACAGCCGTCAGGAGCAGGCGCAGGGCATTGAGCCGGCTCTCCTGTCTGGCCCGGATGGCCTCCTTTAAAGCCGCATCGATGCGTCGCTGCAGTTCCATCGCTCCCCATTCCCTTCAATGGATGACGGTCACGGTTTGGTCCCTGATCTCTTCAGGTGTGATTGAACACATGCGAGGGCCTCTTTCAACCGCAGGGTGCCATTATACAGTGCGCGGCCGGTGATCACCCCCTCGAGGCCGATTTCGAGCAAGGGGAAAAGGGCCTCGATGTCGGCAATGGTGGCCACTCCGCCCGATGCAATCACCGGAAAGCCCGTTTCGAGAAGGAGCTGCCGCGTGGCTTCCACATTCACGCCCGTCTGCATGCCGTCGCGATGGATGTCCGTGTAAATGATGGCTGCAAGGGGCAAATCCTCAAACTGCCCGACGAGGGAAACCGCGTCCTGCTGCGTCGTCTCCTTCCATCCTTCAACGGCCACTTTCCCGCCGCGGGCATCGATCCCCAGGGCCACTCTCCCGGGATAACGGACGGCGGCTTCCCGGAGCAGGTCCGGCTGCCTCAGCGCCGCCGTCCCCAGGATGACCCGTCGGAGGCCCAGGTCCATGTATTCGACGATGGTCTCGAGAGTCCGGATCCCTCCCCCCACCTGCACCGGGATGTCGACCGCCTCGACGATGGACTGGATGGACCGGCGATTCCTGGGGGACTTGGAAAACGCACCATCCAGATCCACCACGTGGAGCCATTCGGCCCCCTCCTCCTGCCATCGAAGGGCCATGCTCCCGGGGTCGTTTCCATACACGGTCACCCGGTCGGGGTCCCCCTGCATGAGGCGAACACACTGCCCATCTTTCAAATCGATTGCCGGAAAAACGATCATCTTTCACTCACCCGCTGATTCCGCTCGGGAATTCGCTGAATCCAGAATGACCCTGAGGTGCTCCGGAGGCCGCAGAACCTTCCGATCCCGGTTGACACAGGCATGGACCGTGTACCCCTTGGCCAGCGTCTCTCCGTTTCTCGACACCTCGTAGTCGAACCGCAGCCGAGCCGGCCCCGCAAACCGAAACGAAGTCGAAATGGTCAATATGTCATCGTAGAATGCCGGTTTATGGTAGCTGCAATGCGCCTCGACGACGGGAAGGTAGACTCCCGTACCTTCCAGTTCGCGGTAGCTCGTCCCGAAACTGCGGAACCATTCGGCACGCCCGACCTCGAACCATTTCAGGTAATTGCCGTAGTAAGCCTGCCCCATGGCGTCGGTGTCGCCATAGAGAACCCGGAATTGTGCCTGCTCCGCCATGCTGGATCCATCCCTATCCGTGCAGCCCGATGAGCCGATTGAAAAGCGTGACCCCGTCGGGCAGGTGAAGGCCGGTCTCGCGAGCCTGCTTTTCATTGAAGGCGCCCTTGCCGCCTCCCGCGGAGGCGAGCGCGGAATGG
The DNA here is from genome assembly GCA_041310025.1 of Syntrophobacterales bacterium. Classification (GTDB taxonomy): domain Bacteria; phylum Desulfobacterota; class Syntrophobacteria; order Syntrophobacterales; family Syntrophobacteraceae; genus JALOOX01. The sequence goes on along the minus strand of JBFYYO010000076.1, from coordinate 7,005 downwards.
AGATCGGAGATGAGGAGGAAAGGCACCGGATCGGACACATGCGTTCGGACATGAATGGGGGTGAGATGATCGGTCACGATGAGCAGGTTCACGCTGGCAAAACGTTTTGCGCCTTCCACCATGGGCCCCACAACCTCCCGGTCGAAGGCCTCGATGGCGAGAATCTTCTTTTCGAGACTTCCTTCGTGGCCGGCCTCATCCGGAGCCTCGATGTGGACGAAAACGAAATCGCCTTCTTCCAGGGCTTTCAGGGCGGCCTGGACCTTCCCGGCATAATTGGTGTCCAGGTAGCCGGTTGCCCCGGGCACCGGGATCGCCTCCAATCCCGCATAAACCCCCATGCCCTTCAGAAGGTCCACGGCCGAGATCATGGCCCCCGTCAGCCCGGCCTTTTCCTGGAGGGTGGGGATCGAAGGAGCTTTGCCCTGTCCCCAGAGCCAGACGGAATTGGCCTGGCGCCTTCCCGCCTCCCTGCGAGCCCGGTTCACCGGGTGGCCGGCAAGCACTTTCGCCGCCTTCTCCATGAAGGCCAGAAGCACGGGCTCGCTCCGATAGACCTCTGCATAGGGCGCAGAAGGCTCCCCCGTGATGTCGTGGGGCGGCGTCGTCCTGAGGTCCTCGCGCCCGCCGGGCCACAGCAGCAGATGGCGGTAGCTGACGCCGGGGTACAGCTTGAGCGGACTCCCCTGAACGGCTTCCTGGAGAGCTGCCACCAGCTCATGGGCTTCGGGGGTGGATATGTGCCCGGCGGAATAATCCCCCATGCGGCTGACACCCCCATCCCCCTCCTCGATCGTGACCAGGTTGCATCGGAAAGCCACGTCGGCGGGCTCGAGCCTGATTCCCATGCTGGCGGCTTCGAGAGGCGCCCTGCCCGTGTGGTATTTCCCGGGGTCGTAGCCCAGGAGGCTCATGTTGGCGACATCGCTCCCGGGCTCCATTCCCGGTGGAATCGTCGAAACGGTCCCCATTTCTCCGTGGAGCGCCAGGTGATCCATGTGAGGGGTCGAGGCGGCTTCGAGGGGGGTCCGGCCCCCGAGCTCCGCCAGCGGATAGTCCCCCATGCCGTCGCCCACCAGGACCATGAATCTGGTGCGCAGTCTCTCGCTTCTCAATTCGCTCATTGGCATCGGATTGGCTCGATGGCTTCTGTTTTTCAGCTGAAGATAGGCTTCTCAAGCCCACGGCGCAAGGCCGATGTGAGAACGCCTCCCTTTCACACAACTCGCCGCCTCTTCACCCCAGAATTGCCAGAATCCGTCGCAGGATGATGGCCGCTGAGTACATCTCAATATCATCGCGTGACCGATTGAATCGTCATTCCCGCATGTCCCTGGCGGGAATCCAGAGGTTTTCGGATGCATGGATCCCCGCCAGAAGCATGCGGGGATGACGTAGAAAGAAAAGGGTCACTTCATTCTGTGGACGTGCACTAAGCCTGGCTCAAGCCGCCGGTTTCCTGATCCTCGATGCGGATGATCTGAGTCGGGGCCAGCACCACATCCAGCCGATCCATCTCGGCCATGGCATTCCTCACGTTGCGCTCCAGGGCCTCGTGGGTGATCATGACGATGGGAACGGCCCCCCGGGTCTGACGGCCCTTTTGGATCACGGCGGCGATGCTGATCTGGTTGGCACCGAGAATCCCCGATATCTTGGAAAGCACGCCGGGGCGGTCCACTGCCGCGAAACGGAAATAGTAGCAGGTGCTCACATCGGAGATGGGCTTGATGGGGATGGATGTCAGCTGATCCTTCTGGAAGCCCAGGTGGGGAATCCTGGGTGCTTTGTCGGCGGCAATGTCTCTGGCGATGTCCATGAGGTCGCTCACCACCGCGCTGCCCGTCGGCATCATGCCGGCCCCGAGCCCGTAGAGCATGATGTTTCCCACGGCATTGCCCTGCACGTGGACGGCGTTGTAGGCCCCTCGCACGCTGGCCAGGACATGGTTGGCCGGGATCAGGGTGGGATGGACCCGCATCTCCAGCCCACTGTTCGAATGCCGGGCGATGGCCAGCAGCTTCAGCTGGTAGCCGAATTCCTCCCCGAACCGGATGTCCACCGGATCGATGCGGGAGATTCCTTCGATGTGCACCTGATCGAACTGAACGGGCGTCCCGAATGCGATGGCGCTGGTGATGGCCAGCTTGTGGGCCGTGTCGATCCCCTCGATGTCGAGGGTCGGGTCGGCCTCGGCATAACCCTTGTCCTGGGCCTCCTTGAGGGCTTCGGCAAAGCAGAGATCCGCCTCCGTCATCCGCGTCAGGATGTAATTGGCCGTGCCGTTCAAGATGCCGAAAATGTTGAGGATGCGGTTGGCGGCGAGCCCTTCGCGGAGCGCCTTGATGAAGGGAATCCCCCCTGCGACAGAGGCCTCGAACCCGATGGCCCGGCCGTTGGCACGCGCCACGTCGAAAAGCTCGTTTCCGTGGTGGGCCAGGAGCGCCTTGTTGGCCGTCACCACATACTTCTTTCGCTCGAGGGCTGCCGTGATCATCTGCCGCGCAGCTCCCAGGCCGCCGATCAGCTCCACCACGATGTCGATGGACGGGTCCTCCAGGATGTCTTCGGCCCGGGAGGTCAGGAGCTCCCGAGGAACGGCGACAGGCCGCAGCCTCTCCAAATCCATATCCGCCACGCGCTTGAGCTCCAGACCGAACCCCAGACGCGCCGCGATGACCTCGGCGTTCTCACGGAGGACCTGGATCACCCCGCATCCCACGGTCCCCCAACCAATGAGTCCCACCCCTATCGAGCGCACTTTCCCCCCCGCTGGATCTGTTGTCTGATCGTTGCCTGAGTCATGTTCAATGATTCACCGGAGAGGCGCAGAGATCGCAGCGGCTCTTTTCAATCTTCCTTCCCGTTTGCTCTGTGTCCTCTGCGTCTCTGCGGCGGGATCCCTAGGTCTTCTGAATGGCCTTGCGCAGCCCGCGGATGGCCTGCTTGGTGCGCATTTCGTTTTCCACCAGGGCGAATCGGACGAATTCGTCCCCGTACTCCCCGAAGCCCAGACCGGGCGAGACAGCGACTTTGCCCTCCTCGATGAGATACTTGGAGAACTCGACGGAGCCCATGTGGCGAAACGGTTCCGGAATGCGAGCCCACACGAACATGGTCCCCTTGGGCTTCTCCAGCGGCCATCCGACCCGGTTCAGCCCGTCTACCAGGACATCCCGCCGCGAACGGTAGACGTTCACGATCTCCTGCACGCAGGACTGGTCCGAGTTGAGTGCCACCGTGGCTGCGATCTGAATGGGCTGAAAGACCCCATAGTCCAGGTAGCTCTTGATGCGCGTGAGCGCCGCAATGATCTCCGGGTTCCCCACGCAGAAACCCACGCGCCAGCCCGCCATGCTGTAGCTCTTGGACATGGAGAAGAACTCCACCCCCACATCCCTGGCTCCCGGCACCTGCAGGAAGCTCGGAGCCTCGTAGCCGTCGAAGGTGAGATCCGCGTAGGCCAGGTCGTGGATCACCAGCAGCTGATTTTCTTTGGCGCAGTCGACGATCTTCGCGAAAAAGTCCAGATCGACGACGGTCGTCGTCGGATTGTGCGGAAACGAAATGACCAGGAGCTTGGGCCTGGGCCAGGTCTGCTTGATGGCGTGCTGCAGATCCTCCAGGAAATTCCGGTCAGGGCCGATGGGGATGGATCGAACGTCCCCGCCGGCGATGATGGCCGAATACGGGTGGATGGGATACGTCGGATTGGGCGACAGCACCACGTCCCCGGGACTGATCAGCACCAGCACCAGGTGGGAGAGTCCCTCCTTGGCGCCTATGGTCACGACGGCTTCGGTCTCGGGGTCGATGTCGACGTCGTAGCGCCGCTTGTACCAGCCGCCGATGGCTTCCCGCAGCTTGGTGATCCCCCGGGACGCGGAATAACGGTGATTGTGCGGCTTCTGGGCCGCTTCCACCAGCTTGTCGATGATGTGCTTGGGCGTCGGCAGGTCCGGATTCCCCATGCCCAGGTCGATGATGTCCTCCCCGGCCCGCCGCTTTTCCATTTTGAGCGCATTCACCTGCGCAAACACGTAGGGCGGCAAACGATACATGCGGCTGCATTGCGCGATATTGAGACTCATGGCGGCATCTCCCCCTAGATTAAATTGCAGGACAATAGCTTAGCACTCGAAGCCTTGTCAAAGCAAATCCCGTTCGGCGTTCGGCCTCTCCGGCACGCTCCGGCTCACTCGCCTGTTGATTTAAGCGGCCGTTTGATACACACTGCGGCTGATATCTCGAAGCAGCCGGGCATCATCGAACCTGCCCCTGAAGGCGACAAGAAGGGAGCGGCAAAAGGCGAATCATGAAGCAGGTCGTACTGGGCACCGCAGGACACATCGATCACGGCAAGACCTCCCTCATCAGGGCTTTGACCGGAATCGACACGGATCGCCTCAAGGAGGAGAAGCTCCGCGGGATCACCATCGAGCTGGGGTTCGCCCACATGGTCCTTCCCAGCGGAGAGCGGCTCGGGATCGTGGATGTGCCGGGCCACGAGCGATTCGTCAAGCACATGGTGGCGGGAGCCACGGGCATCGATCTCGTGGCGCTCGTGATCGCCGCCGACGAGGGCGTCATGCCCCAGACCCGTGAGCACATGGAGATCTGCGAGCTCCTTCGGGTCAAAAAGGGGCTGGTGGTGCTGACGAAGACGGACCTGGTCGACGACCCCGAATGGATCGAGATGGTCAAAGACGATGTGGCCACGTTTCTCAAAGGCACATTCCTGGAAGGCAGCCCGATCATCCCGGTTTCGGCGGTCAAGGGAGAAGGCCTGGAGGAGCTCCGAGCCACCATCGACCGCATCGTTTCCGGCATCGAGGCCCGCAGCCCCGACGGACCCTTTCGCCTGTCGGTGGACCGGGTCTTCAGCATGCGCGGCTTCGGGACCGTGGTCACGGGAACCAGCCTTTCGGGAAAGCTCAAAGTGGGGGACCCCGTCACGATCTACCCTTCCATGCACAAGACGAGGGTGAGAGGCCTCCAGGTCCACAACCAGGAGGTCCAGGAAATCTACCCCGGCCAGCGCACGGCCATCAACCTTCAGGGCATCGAACGGCTGCTCATTCAGCGGGGGGAAGTCATCGCAACCCCCGGGGCCCTTGTGGCCACGCACATGGTGGATGTCCACCTGCACCTGCTCGCAAGCTCACCGCGCCCCCTCAAGAACCGGGCGAAGATTCGGTTCCACACGGGGACGGCCGAGCACATCGCCACGGCAGTCCTCCTCGATCAGGAAGAAGTTCCCCCCGGCCAAGAAGCCTTCGCCCAGATCCGACTCGACCACCCCATCGCCGCCCTGAGGGGCGATCGCTTCGTCATGCGCTCCTACTCCCCGGTCCAGACCATCGGCGGAGGCAGCATTCTCCATCCCCTGCCCATCAAGCACAAGGGCCACCACAAGATTGAGGCTGCCAAAGGGCTGGAGGTTCTGCTCCGGGGCGATGAGCCGAGCATCATCCTCTGGCATGCCCGCGACGCCTCCGCTCAGGGGCTCAGTGAAGATCAACTGCGCCTGCGGGCCAACGTGCCCTCAAAGGTTCTGGAGAAGAGCCTGCAGCAGTTCATCAGCCAGAAGAAGGTCATCCTGTTTGACAAGGAAAACCGCCGACTGCTTCACGCTGAAGTGCTGGAAGAGCTCAAGACGACTATTCTCGGCGCGCTGGCCGAACATCACAGGAAGTTCCCCCTCAAGACCGGCATGGCCAAGGAAGAGCTCGCTGCTCAGCTGCCTGAAACCGTGGATGCCAAGCTCTACAACTTTGTCCTGAGGCAGCTCGTCGAAGAAGAGCAGATTGCCCAGGAAATGGAGTGGGTGCGGCTCACCTCGCACAAGATCGATCTGACCAAAGACGAAGAGGGCATCCGGGAGAAGATCGAGAAAGCTTTCAAGGATGCGGGGCTCCAGCCGCCATTCGTCAAAGAGGTCACCGCCAGGCTCGAGGGCACGCCCCGTCAGCACCAGGATGTCCTCGAGTGGATGCTTTCCCAGGGCATTCTCGTGAAGGTCAAGGAGGACATCTACTTCCACTCAGGGGCGTTGAACGAGCTTCAACGGAAGCTGGTGGAATTCCTGAGGGAGCACGGGGAGATCTCGACACCGCAGTTCAAGGAAATGACCCAGGCGAGTCGCAAGTACACCATTCCGCTGCTGGAGTATTTCGACACTCAGAGGGTCACCATCCGCATCGGTGACAACAGAAGACTGCGCGAGAGCCGGGTGAGCGGGGGGTGAGGGGTTTTGGGTTTCTGGTTTCTGGTTTCTGGTTTCTGGTTTCTGGTTTCTGGTTTCTGGTTTCTGGTTTCTGGTTATAGAAGAGGGGGAATCATGCTGAAGCACGTGGTGTTCATGAAGTTCAAGGAAGAGACAACGGATGCCCAGATCTCGGATCTCGAGAAATCCCTGAGGGCTCTTCCTGCCAGCATTTCGGAGATCAAGCTCTACGAGCTCGGGCGCGACATCATCCATTCGGAACGGTCGTACGATTTCTGCCTGGTTTCCGCGTTTGAGAACCTGGACGCTCTCAAGCGCTACCAGGTTCACCCGGACCATGTGGTGGTTCTGAACAAAGTGCGTGAGATGTGCAGCAGCATCCTGGCCGTAGACTTCGAAAGCTGATATCCCCCGGCATGAGGCGGGGCCGGGTCCTGCCACTTCAGGCCCGTCCGCCCACGGTCCCATACGATGTCCCAGTCTCAACAAAGGCACCACTACGATTACTTCGTCGACGAGCACGGCAGCTGGTTCTGTGAGGGCAACCCCGTCACGGATGAGCAGCTCTTCCGGGTGCTCAGCCGGGCTCTTTTCGAAAGAGCAGGCAACTACTTCATCCGGTGCGAAGGGGAGGTGCACCCCGTGCGGGTCGCCGACGCCCCCCTCTGGGTTCGGTATGTGTTCCCGCGGAAGGACGAGAACGGGCAACTGGTCGAGATCGAGCTGGAGCTCCAGGACGGACGGCGCGAAATGCTTGCCCCCGAAACCCTCTCCGCGGC
>JBFYYO010000075.1:0-15177 GCA_041310025.1 Syntrophobacterales bacterium | reverse complement strand
CAGGCTTCTATGTCAGCCCAAGACTATTTCCAGTGGACCGAGGATCTTTTCGATCCCGACAATGCTTTTTTCAAACCGGAAGCCCTCAAGGGCGTCCGCGTGCTCGAGCTCTGCACGCGGGTCTTCGGCCCGGTGACGGCGGATCTTCTGGCCGATTTCGGGGCCGAGGTCATCAAGATCGAGCTGCCGGGGGTGGGAGACCTCATGAGGTATGTCGCGCCCCGGGGTTTCTTCTGGCAGAATATCTCCCCCGCCTTCACCCACATGAACCACAACAAGCTCCACGTGGCCATCGACATCCGGAGGCCGGAGGGTGGCGATTTGCTCAAGCGGCTTGTGGCGCGATCGGATGTGCTGATCGAAAACTTCCGGCCCGGGACGATGGATCGGTGGGGCGTCGGGTACCGCCAGCTGAGCGAGGTGAATCCCCGCCTCGTCTATCAGGCCAACAGCGGATTCGGGCAGTGGAGCGCCTACAAGGACCGGCCTTCATATGACGCCACGTCGCAGGCCATGAGCGGCTTTTCGGCCATCACGGGCTTTCAGGGGCGCACCCCCCTCAAGATCGGGGTCTGGATCGGCGACTACACGGGGGCGCTCTTCGCGACCCTCGGCATCCTGGGAGCCCTTCACTTCCGCAAGCGGACCGGGAAGGGGCAGCTCATCGACGTCTCTCAGGGCGAAAGCCTCATCCGGAGCCTCGACTGGACCTGGCTGTACGTTCACCTGACCGGCCAGGAGCGTCGGCGGAGCGGTAACCGGGACGTCTCCATCTCCCCCTCGGGGATTTTCCCTTGCCGGGAGGGTTTTGTGGCATTGGCGGCCCTCGACGACAACCAGTTCCAGGGACTGTGCCGCGCCATGAATCAGGCCGACCTGGCCGAAGATCCCCGCTTCAAGACCCTGGCGGCGCGGCTCGGCGAAGAGAACAACCCGGCCCTCTACGCCATCGTGGCTGAGTGGACAGCACGTCTGAACCCCGAAGACGTCGAGCGGCTCGCCGATCGGCACGGGTTTGCGGCGCATCGGGTTGCCAGCGTGCGCGACCATTACAACGATCCGCATCTTCGTCACCGAGGCGCCGTCCAGGAATTTGAGGATCCGCTCTACGGCAGGGTCGTGGAATACGGCCCCGGCCCCAAGCTCTCGGCCAGTCCGGGACGCATGAAAGGGATCGCCAAGCCCGTCGGCTTCCACAACGATCACATCTTTCGAAATATCCTCAACCTTGGCCCCGACGAAATTCATGAGCTCAAGGAGAAGAGGGTGATCGGGGCGTGGGACGATCGGCCCGGAGCCAAACCTCCGGCGGATTGGGACGGAGCGAAAGGCACCTTCTTTTAGTGGAATGTCATGACCTCTAACAGCTAATGCCTAAAAGCTAATGGCTGCTCTTATATCAGGAGTGTTGAATGACTGCTGAAAGCCAAACGACGACCTGGTTCGACTGGGCCAGGGAGCAGAGCGATCCGAAGCAGGCGGCCACCAAACCCGAAGCCCTGGACGACCTGCTGGTCATCGATGCGAGCTTTGGAAACATTGGAGGTCTCGTCTGTTCGTCCATTTTGGCGGAGATGGGCGCCCGCGTCATCCGCGTGGAGCCCCCCGGGGGAGACATCGCCCGTCGGTTCAGCCCGTTCGGCATCGAACATGCCGGTACGGGCCTCGGCTACCTGGCGGAAGGCCGAAACAAGCACCACATCACCCTCAACCTGGCGGATCCCGAAGGGCAGAAGCTCTTCACCGGCCTCGCCGGCCGTGCGGACATCCTCATCGAGACGTACAAGCCCGGCGTCATGGACGGCTGGTCCATCGGCTACCGCCAGCTGCGCGACCTGAACCCTCGCCTCATCTATGCGGCGCTTTACACATACGGCCAGTTCGGCCCCCTCTCAAAGTCGGGGCGGCCCGGCTCGGAAATCTCCAACCAGGCCTATTCCGGCCTGGTTTACATCAACGGCGAGCCGGCCGACGACACGGGAGCCGAGTACACCGTCCCCACCAAGGTCGGGAGCTGGTATGGCTGGTACGCCGAAGGGCTTTATGCCGCTTACGGGATTCTGGCGGCCCTCCATTTCCGGGAGGAAACCGGTCGCGGACAGATGGTGGACGTCTCGGGGGCCGAGTGCATCATGAAGTTCATCGACTACAACCTCGGCTGGTATCACATGGGCGGCCAGGTGAAAGAGCGACTGGGCAACTACGACCCGTCCGTATTCCCGTACACATTCATCCAGTGCAGGGACGGCCACACGTTCATGGCCGCCTACAACGACGAGGCGTTCCGGACGCTGATGGAGATCATCGAGCGCCCCGAGCTGGCCGATGACCCGCGGTTTTCGTCCTTCGCCTACCGCACGCAGTTCGAAAATGAGAAGGCGCTCCAGGAGGCCCTGGAGGGCTGGAGCAGGCAGCATCCCGTGGACGAAGTGATCCAGAGGGTTCAGGATGTGATCTCCCGCAAAGAAGGTCGGGCTGCAGCCGTGGTGACGGGAAAGGTGACCCGGCCGATGGACTCCCTGCAGGAGCAGAACTGGTGGGACCGCGGGTCGTTTCGCAAGGTTCAGGATCCCGTTTACGGAGAGATCACATTGCAGGGGCCCGTCTGGAAGATGACCGAATCGCCCCCGAGGCTGAAGTGGGCCTGTCGTCCCGTGGGAGCCGACAACACCTTCATTTACTCGACCTGTCTCGGCATTGGCGGAACAGCCCTGGAAGAGCTGAAGGCACGGGGGATCGTGTGAGATCATCGGGGAGAGGGAGTTTCTAGTTTCTGGTTTCTAGTTTCTGGTTTCTGGTACAGGAGGGCGCAATTTGATGACCGGTTCCGGTGGGCACGATGAACCTGTGCCCACCCTACGGTTCCGAGTAACACCAACGATATCGGTAGGGTGGGCACGTCCTTTTTGTGCCCACCACAACTGCAGAAGGATTTCCGCCCGGCGGCACCAGTGTCTGGTTGCTGGCTGGTGGTTACGGAAAACCCGGTATCCAGCATCCCCGTCTCGCGGGGGCAGTTGTCCTGTTCCTTCAGTCCCCCTGCACCAACCAGGCGGGCGTGACGGTCCTGGAAGGCGAGGCCATCCTTTCCCCCTGGAAAAATCCGCGGGAATCATGACGGGCTCAGGAAGGCGAGGCGCTGCCTGGCCTTCCTGAGCGGCACGGCTCAAATTCCGGCGATCCCGTGCTTGCGGATTTTCTTATAGAGGGCGGTCCGATCGATCTGGAGCCGGCGGGCTGCCTGGGCTTTGTTGTTGCCCGTCTTCTTCAGTGTATCGACAAGGATTTCCTTCTCGATGTCATCCATCATGGACTGAAGAGAGCCCCGCTCGTCCAGTGCCTTCAAGTATTTCTTCCGCAGGATCGTCGGGGGCAGATGCTCCAGCCCGATGAATCCGTCCTTCACCGAACAAACCACCCGCTCCACGACATTCATGAGCTCGCGGATATTTCCCGGCCAGCAGTATTGCCTGAGGGCATCCATGGCATCATCGGCAAAGGCGACTTCGAGGGGCGCGGCCAGTTCGGCCCGGAGGTCCTGAAGCTTCTTTTCGATGATGACCGGAATGTCATCCTTGCGCTCCCTCAGTGGCGGAATCACAATGGGGATGACATTCAGGCGATAGTACAGGTCCTGACGGAATTGCCCGCTCTCCACAAGAGCCTCGATGGACCGGTTGGTGGCCACAATGAGGCGGAAGTCCGTCTGGATGACCCGGTTGCCACCGAGGCGCTCCAGCTCCTTTTCCTGGAGGACGCGCAGCAGCTTGGCCTGCATGCTTCTGGGCATCTCGGATATTTCATCCAGGAAAATGGTCCCACGGTGAGCCAGCTCGAATTTTCCGGGCTTTCCGGATTTCTGAGCCCCCGTGAAGGCTCCGGGCTCGTAGCCGAAGAGCTCGGATTCCAGAAGCGTCTCGGGTATGGCCGCACAGTTCAACCGGACGAAGGGGAAACGCCTTCGGTCGCTTTCGGAATGTATGGCGTGGGCGAAGAGCTCTTTTCCCGTCCCGCTCTCCCCCGACAAGAGCACGGGAAAGCTCGACCGCGCCGCGACCCGGATCTCTTCGATGGCCCCCCTGATGGCTGCACTGTTCCCGACGATGTTGCTCAGCGAATACCGGGCGGATCGAAGCGCAGCCAGCTCCTTCTCGTAGAGCTCCACCTGGGAGGCGAGAATGTCCAGCTTCTGCATGAGACTGACCACATCCTCGACTTTTCGAAACATGACCAGTCCCACGGCTCCGATCACGCGGCCGTCCTTTCGGATGGGGACACGCTGGACCACCATGTCCTGGCCCTTGATCCGGTGCGAGTGTCCCACTTCCGGCACACCGGTCTCGACCACGATGTGCATGCGCGTGTTTTCGATGACGTTGGTGCAGGGTCTGCCGATCACCTCCTCCTGGGCGATGTTCAGGAAGTCTTCATAACTCTTTGAGTAAAAGATGACATTGCCCTGGAGGTCGATGACGAGTGTGCCGTTGACCAGAGCATTGAGCCCCCCCTCCACCAGATCCACGTAATCCTGGAAGGACAATGGATAGGGCAGGCGCTCCATCAGGCGACGATAAACCTCGGTACTCAATTCCAGGCTGGTTGCGGTGTGACTCATCCCCTCGGCAACCTCTTGCCGCCGTTTGACCTCCTCAGCGATGGACGGCAGGTCATTCGATGAAATCATGCTCTGGGGCGCACCAGAAGCACGGGGCACGGAGCATGGTTCGCCACGTTTCGGGCCACACTTCCAACCAGGGCCGCTTCAAGCGCTGAGCGCCCCACATTGCCCAGTATGACGAGATCGACCTGGTTTTCCCTGGCGAAAGTGATGATCTCCTCGGCAGGCCTGCCCTTGCGAATTTCGAGCTGCACCTCGATATCTTCCCGCATCGTGGCGGGCACGAAACGCTCCAGCTCATCCCGCCGCTCTTTCACGACATTCTTGAGCACCTCCATGAACTCACCCTTGTAACCCTTGGCGCTCATGTCCTGGAGGGCGTCGATGATCCGCTGATTGATGACATGGAGCACATATACCTTGGAGTTGCGCTCGCGGGCCATCTCGTGGCCGTATCGCAGCGCTTCCTGGGAGCTCTCCGAAAAATCCACCGGGACCAGTATCCGCTCGATCTTGATCATGACTCACCCTCCTCAACTCCATTGGGAGCACAAAGAATGAAGGAATTGAACGAATTCCCCTTCGGGCCTGCATTCCCCCCAGCTGCTGCGAGAGCCGATGGTGAAATACCCATACTTGAAAACAAATTTCCTTGCCAAGAAATTTGTGAAGCAGCCTGGAGGAGAAATGGGGCGTCCCGGCCGGCGAAAGCGTGTGTGGACGAAACCTCCGTGTCGGCGCGCGGCCTATATATTGACGGCATCGGTCGATTTGTTTAGATTGACTGACTTCGAGAACCGTTGAACAAACCTCAAGCACTCGTAACTCTTAGAATAGTGCTTCAATTGGTGCGCGGGCCTGAAGTAGAGCATTTCACGCGAGTCCCCCGGGCGGGCGGCGGCACTCCCCCCGTGATCTGCTGCCTGCGGCGGTTTGTGCTGCATCGCCCTTACTTTTCGGACGAAGTCCCTTCACATCATTCTGGAGACCACCATGGCTGATGCTCGGCGCTTGAAAACCTTCCGAAACCTCGGGATCATCGCTCACATCGATGCCGGAAAGACCACCGTGACCGAGCGCATCCTCTTCTACACCGGCCGCTCCCATCGAATGGGCGAAGTGCATGACGGGACGGCCGTCATGGACTGGATGGAGCAGGAGCAGGAGCGGGGCATCACCATCACTTCGGCCGTCACCACCTGTGAGTGGAGGGACCACGAGCTCCATCTCATCGACACTCCGGGCCACGTGGACTTCACCATCGAGGTGGAGCGCTCGCTCCGCGTTCTGGACGGCGCCATCGCCATCTTTTGCGGCGTGGGTGGCGTTGAGCCTCAGTCGGAGACGGTCTGGCATCAGGCCGACAGATACCACGTCCCCAAAATGGCCTTCGTGAACAAGATGGACCGCATCGGTGCGGATTTCCTGCGCGTGGTGGAGCAAATCGAAGCGAAGTTCAAGACCAACCCGCTGCCTCTCCAGCTTCCCATCGGTATGGAATCGGATTTCAGGGGAGTGGTCGATCTCGTGTCCATGAAGCAGGTGCTGTGGCACGATGAAACGCTCGGGGCGCAATACGACCTCATGGATATCGATCCCGGTCTCCTGCCCTCAGCCGCAGAGGCTCGCGACAACCTGGTGGCCAAGGTGGCGGAGTGGGACGACGCCCTCATGGAGCGCTACCTGGAAGGCGAGGAGATTCCCGCCGTCGACCTGATCAGCACGATCCGCCGGCTGACCCTGGATCTCAAGGTCATCCCGGTCTTGTGCGGCAGCGCCCTCAAAAACAAAGGGATTCAGCTCCTGCTGGACGCCATTGTGGATTTTCTTCCTTCGCCCCTGGATGTGCCTCCCATTGAAGGGATCCATCCGCAAACCAGGGAAATCGAGAGTCGGCTCAGCAGCGAGAAAGAGCCCCTTGCGGCCCTGGCATTCAAGATCTTCATGGACCAGGGGCGAAAGCTCACCTACGTGAGGATCTATTCAGGCAGGATCCAGGCCGGTACCGACGTCTTCAACGTCTCCAAGGGAACACGGGAGAAGGTCTCGCGGATCTTTCAGATGCATGCCAACAAGCGCGAGCGCCTGGAACAGACCGAGGCGGGAAACCTGGTGGCCCTCATGGGGCTCAAGACCGCCCAGACGGGAGATACCCTGTGCGATCCGGCGCATCCCATCCTGCTCGAGCCCATCGACATATACGAGCCGGTCATATCCGTTGCGGTGGAAGCCAAGACCCGCGGAGATCAGGAAAAACTCATGGACAGCCTGGCCAAGCTGTCCGAAGAGGATCCCACGTTTCGATTCCAGGAGAACCCGGATACGGGCCAGATCATCATCAGCGGGATGGGGGAGCTCCATATCGAGATCGTGTTGTCTCGGCTGGAGAGGGACTACAACGTGGGAGTCAATGCGGGGCGTCCTCAGGTCGTCTATCGGGAAACCATCGGAAAGGCTGCGTCGGCCCAGGGCGTCTTCGACCGGGAAATCGGCGGCACTCGCCAGTTCGCCATGGTCGAAGTGCACCTGGCTCCCCGCGCGAGGACTACGGGCAACTCGGTCGAAAACCGGGTGCGGGACGCATCGATCCCCGAGGTCTTTTTCCCGGCCGTCGAGCAGGGGATTGCCGACGCTCTCAGCAGCGGGCCGCAGCTGGGATACCCGGTGGTCGATGTGGAGGCCGTGGTCTTCGGCGGCACCTTCCAGGAAAACGTGTCGACGGAGCTCGCCTTCAAGGTGGCGGCGACCATGGCGTTCCGGCAGGCCAGTGAAGCCGCGTCGCCCCAGCTGCTCGAGCCCTACATGGCCGTGGAGGTGCTGGTGCCCGAGGAATTCCTGGGCGAGGCCCTCGGGGACATCAACCTGCGCAAGGGGCGGGTCGAGAGCATCACCGCACGCAAAGCCATCCAGGTGGTCAAGGCCGTCGTGCCGCTCTCCAGGATGTTCGGCTACTCCACGGATCTCAGATCTTCAACCCAGGGACGCGCCACCTTCACCATGCACTTTTCGCACTACGACAAGGCTTCGGAGAGCTGACTGCCCCCAACCGGAAGCTCGGCCTCGGACGGGCCTACTCCCAGCTGACCACATCGGCATTTTCGCCTTCCCCGCCGTCCTGGCCGTCGGCTCCCAGCGAGACCAGATCATAGTCACCGTGCTCGCCTGGAGCCCGGTAAACGTATGGGTTTCCCCATGGGTCGGGGGGGACATCCTTGGAGAGGTAAGGTCCATCCCAGGAACCCTGGCCCGGCGGTTTGCGCAGGGCGTCCAGGCCATCTTCGCCGCTGGGATAACGACCCATGTCCAGCCGGTAGGCATCCAGGGCGGTGCCGAGCATGGAAATCTGGGTCTTGGCGGCTTTCTGCTTGGAGGAGCCCACTTTCTGGAACATTTTGGGGGCCACCAGCGCTGCCAGAAGGCCCAGAATGATCATGACGATCAAAAGTTCGATCAGAGTAAAACCGAGCTCGCCTCTCCTGCGGAGATTTCCCTCCTCATGGTTCATATCGTTTGATGGCCTCATCTTTTTCTCCGTCGCTGCTCCAAAAAGTTACGAGTTTCGGGTTACGAGTTTCGGGTTGAAAACCAACCCGGCCGTGGGCCTTTTCATGGTTCAGGGTGGCCGGAAGGAGCCATGAGGGACTGCTCAAACAAAACACTGGATTTCCTCGGCTCATCTCACATGGATCGTATTTAACGGAGTCGAAGCGTCGTGTCAACGTGCCCGCCTGACACAATCTTTGCCCTGAAAAAGGCCCCGGGCGGCCATGTATTGATGAATGGCCTCAAGATTCTGAGGTTTTTCAAGGGACCATTGGGGAGCCACCAGCTCCTCCGGGTGAGGGTCACCCGTCAACCGTTGAATGATCATCTCCGGTGGGAGGAGGGTGAGGAGCTCCGAGACGATGGAGACGTATTCGTCGCGCGTGAGACAACGGTAAAGGCCGCTCCGGTACCAGGTATCCAGTGCGGTTCCCCGAATGACGTAAAGCAGATGGATCTTGACGGCCTGGATGTCTGAGTCGGCCAGGAAACGGGCCGTAGCGAGCATCTCTTCGCGGCCCTCTCCGGGGAGCCCCAGGATGACATGAGCGCAGACGGGCAGGCCCCGCGAACGGGTCCTGCGGACGGCGTCGGTGAAGGCCGCCACCGAATGCCCGCGCCGGATGCGGGCCAGCGTTGCGTCGTGGGCGGACTGAAGACCGTATTCCAGCCAGATCAGGCGCTCCCTGGCGTAATCCCCGAGGAGGTCCAGAACGGCATCCTCCACGCAATCCGGTCGGGTCCCGATACTCAATCCCACCACATCGGGGTCGGCGAGGGCTTCCTCATACAGGGATTTCAGAATGTGAAGCGGCGCATACGTGTTGGAATAGGACTGAAAATAGGCGATGAAGGCCTTGGCCTTGTAACGTTTCACAAGATAAGATTTGGCGTTTCGGATTTGATCCGTTATGGAAAGCCTCTGCGAGGCGGCGCCGGTGCCCGATCCCTTTTCGTTGCAGTAGATGCAGCCGCCCAGCCCGAGAGTGCCGTCGCGGTTGGGGCAGGTGAGACCCGCGTCCAGGGTGATCTTCTGGACGCGGCAGCCGAATTGCTCCCGCAGGGAGCTGTTGAAATCGCGGTATGGCTTGTTTGCCATGGCAGGCTGCGCGCCTCCTCGCCGGAATTGGGAAACAGGTGCCGTAAGATGACGCCACGAGGCTGAGTACCCTTCCACATAATCGAGTGACCACGCCGTTTGTCATTCCCGAATGTCCCTGTCGGGAATCCAGCGACGTTGAGAAGCGTGGATCCCCGCCCGGAGATGACGCACGGGGATCATGATGGCCCTGTTCTGTGGAAGCGTCTAAGAGTAACCGGAAAAGTATTCATTTCCAAAAGGTTCCGAAATGATTGTCAATCGGCTCCGAAAGGTCGTTTGAGGGCCTGTTCACAGCCTGTTGTGAGGCATCCTGCAGGAACCTCACGAAAACCCGAGGTTGGTGGTTCATGTCCAATCGCTACGATGTGATCGTCGTCGGTGCGGGGCACGCCGGCTGTGAAGCCGCCCTGGTCGCGGCCCGAATGGGCTGCAGGACCCTCATCCTGTCCATCTATCTCGACACGGTGGCCCACATGCCCTGCTCCCCCTCCATCGGGGGGATCGGGAAGGGGCATCTGGTCAAGGAAATCGATGCCCTGGGTGGGGAGATGGCCCGGATCACCGATCGCACCGCCATTCAGTTCCGCTGGCTGAACACCAAAAAGGGGCCGGCAGTGCGCGGCACCCGTTCACAGAACGACAAGGTTCGCTACCGCACCCTCATGAAACAGTCCGTCGAGCTCCAGACTGGACTGCATCTGAAACAGGCCCTGGTCGATTCCCTCGTGGTGGAGGACGGGAGGGTGCGGGGGCTGGTCGACCAGCTGGGAGTCTTTCATGAGGCCCCCGCGGTCGTGCTGGCGACGGGCACCTTCCTGCACGGTCTCATCCACATCGGGTCTGCTCACATTCCTGCGGGAAGAGCCGGGGAGTTTCCATCGGACGCCCTGGCCGATCAGCTCCAGGCTCTGGGCTTCACCCTCGGGCGCATGAAAACCGGGACCCCGGCCCGGCTGGCACGGCGCAGCATCGACTTCAGCCGGTTCAAAGTCCAGGAAGGGGATGATCAACCGAGGCCATTCTCCCTCTTCAGCGACGGCGTCCGGTTCACGTCGATGCCCTGCCACATCGGAAAGACGCATTCGAGAACCCATGAGCTGGTGCGGCGCAACATCCACCTGTCTCCCCTCTACAATGGAACGATCACGGGGGTTTCGGCCCGCTACTGCCCGTCCCTCGAAGACAAGATCATGAAATTCCCCCACAAGGAATACCATCAGATCATCCTGGAGCCCGAAGGGCTGGAGACGGAGGAAATCTACGCCAGCGGGACGGGGAACTCCCTGCCCTACGAGGTCCAGCTGCAGCTGATCCACTCCGTTCCGGGCCTGGAGGATGCCGAGGTGATGCGACCGGCTTACGCCATCGAATACGATTTCATACAGCCGACTCAGCTGCACTCGACCCTGGAGACCAAGCTGGTCCGCGGTCTCTTCCTGGCTGGGCAGATCAATGGAACCTCGGGGTACGAAGAGGCCGCCGCCCAGGGCATCTGGGCGGGAATCAACGCCGCCTGCACGGTGCAGGGAAGGCCCCCTTTCATCCTCGATCGCTCCGAAGCCTACATGGCCGTCATGGTGGACGATCTCGTCACCAGGGGGACCAACGAGCCTTACCGCATCTTCACCTCCCGGGCGGAATACCGGCTCCTGCTCCGGGAGGACAACGCCGATCTGCGGCTCTTGGAAAAGGGGTTCGAACTGGGCCTGCACGATCGGGCCACCTATCAGGAGCTCCAGGAGCGGCGCCGGTCGAAAGCGTCCGAAATGCAGCGCCTGCGCAGCACCCTGCTCCGGCCTTCGCCTGCCGTCAATGACATGCTCCAGACCAAGGGGTCACCGCCGCTGAACGAGCCCCTGTCGCTTGAAAAGCTTCTGA
Organism: Syntrophobacterales bacterium; assembly: GCA_041310025.1. Classification (GTDB taxonomy): domain Bacteria; phylum Desulfobacterota; class Syntrophobacteria; order Syntrophobacterales; family Syntrophobacteraceae; genus JALOOX01. Next base: position 4,036 of record JBFYYO010000075.1, on the reverse strand, counting down.
AGAGACCCGAGGTCTGCTACGCCGATCTCGAGGCCTTCGCCCCTTCCCCGGACCGGCTTGCCGAGCGCATCAAAGAGCAGGTCGAGGTCGAGTGTAAATACGAGGGATACCTGAGGCGTCAGGAAGCCGAAGTGAACAAGTTCAAGCAGCTCGAGCAGACGCTCCTTCCGGGGGATTTCGACTTTCAGTCGATACCGGGGCTCTCGAACGAGATCCGGCAGAAGCTGATGAGCATCCGGCCGGCCTCTTTGGGCCAGGCATCCAGGATTCCGGGGATGACGCCTGCGGCTCTTTCCATCCTCATGGTGTATCTCAGGCGCGCACTCGGCAAATCCGAAAACCGGTCTGCAACGGGTGACCCCGCCCAACCTTCTGCCCATTCCAATCCATGAAGGCTTCACGGCAAGTTGAGACCCTCTCTGACGGCTCAGGCTGTGAGGGAGATCCTTGGGTCGAGAATAAGGACCTAAAATAACTCCATCAAATGGACAAAAGTGTTGTCGAAGATATAAGAATTAATGTAACATGATTTATTGTTTCGGTGTTCAACGGGTGACTTTGATCAAAACACCACTCAATCATCGATTTCTAAATCAAGAAAAGGGGGGGGCTAGGGAATGTCTGAGAACAGTGACAAAGATTTCATTGCGATTTTGAGACAGCATGGGTTGCAGGTCACCTACCAGCGTTTGGCCATTTACCAGGCTCTTTACCACACCAAGGTGCATCCCAGCGCTGAAGAAATCTACCAGCAGGTCAGGAAGCGATTCCCCATGATCTCTTTGGGAACCGTCTACAAGACTCTGGAACGATTTCACGAGGTCGGACTGATTCAGAAGGTGAGTCCCGTGACGGAAGTGGCCAGATATGAAGCCAACGTCAGCCATCATCATCACCTGATCTGCCTGGAATGCCAGACCATCCAGGATTTCGAAGATCCGGGCCTGGATGTCAAAGTGTCTCTTCCTGAAGGGAATGACTTCGAGGTCATGCGTCGACAGGTGATTCTGCAGGGATACTGCGCCCATTGCAAGCCCAAATGATTTGAATGCCCGCCGGGTTGAAATGACTTCAACCGTTTCAGCGCTTCGGACTGGATCGCCCCGATTTTCTCCCCGAACCGGGTGGGAGGATCGGGGTCTGCGAATTTCAGGAACGTCCGTTCGTTTGGTCTCACCTTCGCACCTTCTCGCCTCCTCCATCTTAAAAAGACGGCCTTCACCCTGCCGCACCACACCGCTCATCCAGAGAAGATCCCGCTCCGGGCCTCAAATGACAGGCCTCTGAATTCTCAGGGTTTCTGCTTGAATTGCCATGGGATCTTGTGCTAGGAAACATGATTAATTCGAACCTTAATTTGTTTTATCGGACGAAACGCACCCGCTCCCTGAAGCAGATTTGAGGTTCAACAAGGCCCTCAAACAGGCCCAATTCGATGAAGGAGGAACAGCCGTGAATGTTGTAGTACTTCTCAAGCAGACCCCGGATACGGAATCGGTGATTCGAATCGCAGGTGACGGTCAATCGATCCTCACCAACGACCTCAAGTGGATCATCAACCCCTATGACGAATTCGCAGTGGAGGCGGCTCTACGACTCAAGGAAAAACACGGCGGCACGGTCACCATCGTGAGTTGGGGACCACAGCGGGTGGTGGAATCCATTCGGACGGCGCTGGCTATGGGTGCGGATACCGGCGTTCTCATCGACGACCCGGCTCTGGAAGGCAGCGACAGCCTTGGGGTGGCCAAGGCCCTGGCTGCAGCGGTGAAGGAATTGAATGCGGACGTGGTGGTGTGCGGTTCCCGCGCGGTCGACTACGACCTGGCCCAACGCGGCCCCATGGTGGCCGAGCTTCTCGGCTGGCCGCATCTGGCCCTGGCCGTGAGTCTCGAGTCCGATGGGACCAAGGTGACGGCTGAGCGTCCCATCGAGGGAGGCAAGGTCACCCTGGAGGCGGACCTTCCCGCCCTGATCACCCTCGGCGGCTCCCATGCGGTTTGGAATCCGCGCTATGCTTCTTTACCCGGGATCATGAAGGCCAAGAAGAAACCGCTGGCGGTCAAGAAGCTGGCGGACCTGGGATTGGACGACACCCAGTGCTCCGCCCAGGCGGCCAAAATCAAGATGGTTTCCTTCGAGATGCCGCCCCAGCGGGCAGCCGGCAGAATCATCGAAGGCGAGGATGGCGCTGCCAAGGCCAGGGAGCTGGTTCGCGCCCTGCATGAAGAAGCCAAAGTGATCTAGTCCGGGAGAAGGAGAATTCATATGTCCAAGTGTGTTTGTGTCGTCACCGAGTTTCGAGGGGGGAATTTCCGCCGCGTCTCCTATGAAGTGGCCAGCGAGGGCAAGCGAATCGCGGATGCTCTGGGAGCCAGCCTTTGCGCTGTGGCGATCGGGTCCGGAGTGAGCGGAAGCGCAGCCGATTTGGGGCGCTACGGCGTGAAGAAGGTTTACGTGGCCGACGATCCGGCCCTGGAGAGCTATGTGGCCGAGACGTATGTTCCCGTTGTGGCCGATATCGTGAAGCAGTGCGATCCTGCCGTGGTCATCCTCTCGGCATCCGTGGACGGAAAGGATCTCGGCGCCCGCCTGGCGGCCCGTCTGGATGCCGCTCTGGCCATGGACTGCACCCAGGTGGTGTGTGATGGCGGCAGGCTCAAGGCCAGGCGCCCGGTTTTTGCCGGAAAATGCTTTGCGTGGTGCGAGTGGGCCGAAGGGGCTCTCCCGATCATTTCCTGTCGTCCCAACGTCATGGACTGCATGCTGCCTTCGGAAGGGGATCAGGCCGAGGTGGAAAAGGTGGAAGCGGTCATTCCCGCCGCCAAATCGCGTGTGCTGGGACTGGACCTGGATACCTCCGGCAAGGTGGAGCTCACCGAAGCCGAGATCATCATTTCCGGCGGCCGCGGCATGAAGGGTCCCGAGAACTATGCCATGCTCGAGGAGCTGGCGCAGGTGCTGGGCGCTGCGGTGGGAGCGTCCCGTGCGGCCGTTGATGCCGGTTGGCGCCCCCATTCGGATCAGGTGGGCCAGACGGGCAAGGTCGTCAACCCGAACCTTTACATCGCCGCGGGGATCTCCGGCGCCATTCAGCATCTCGCCGGCATGGGGTCTTCGAAGTTCATCGCGGCGGTCAACAAGGACTCTGAAGCCCCCATTTTCACGAAGGCGGACTATGGCGTGGTCGAGGACCTGTTCAATTTCCTGCCCCTGTTCACGGAAGAGGTCCGCAAGCTGAAGGCCACCTGCTCCTAGGTTTGCAGATATTTCAAGAGTTCAGATGCCGGGTCGCGGGAGCTGCAGCCGCCCTCAATGCGGGCGAGCTGCTCCTCGCCCCGGCATTTGCCGTCTGATGGAAGATCATGACTGAAGTCACTCGCAATGAATTGCCCCCTCAACGAATTCACCTGATCGCCCGGGCGGCGCCGGATTTCTACCATTTCCAGAACCGGGGCTACCCGAGGGCCTCCGCCCTGGAATGGGTGGGCAACCGGTATCAGCTGACGCACCTCGAGCGCCAGCTTCTGCTTCGAGGCGTGTTCGGCCAGGAGACGGCCCTTCGTCGTCAATCCCGCCGATGCAAGGGCGAGGACTGGCTCGGCCGGCTTCTGGTGGTGGATGGGCACAATGTCCAGATCACGGTGGAGAGCGCCATCCTCGGAAGGATTCTCCTCAAGGGAAACGACGCTGCGCTGCGGGACCTGGCCGGCCAGTCGGCGCGGTTCAGGCTGACGGAGGTGAGCGAGGTCGCCCAGGACTGGATCTTCGGATTTCTGAGCGAGTTCCGTCCTCGGGAGGTTTTGTTCCTGTTCGATGCCCCCATGAGTCACAGCGGTCATCTGGCCGAGCAGTACCGAAAGCGCCTGAGGCAGAATGGGCTCAGGGGCGAAAGCCGGGCCGTTCCGGTTCCAGAATCCGAGATCCCCATAGATGGATGCGTGGCCGCAAGCAGCGACCAGGCTGTCATCGATGCGTCGAGCGCCTGGCTTGACCTTGCCGCGGCATCCATCGAATGGTCTGCCAGTGCACGGGT
>JBFYYO010000074.1:0-15228 GCA_041310025.1 Syntrophobacterales bacterium | reverse complement strand
TTTGCCCTGGATGTCGTCGCCCCGGAGCTGGAAGCCCTGCAAAAGGTGGATGACGAGAAACAACGCGCTGTGTCTTCACTTCGGGCTCTTCTGCAGGAACCCAGTCCCCTCTGACACACGAGATTCCCGTGATGTCTTCAGCCCTCGCTGAAAACCATATCAGATGCCCTCTTCCCACCGGGTGGCCGTTATGCCCACCATGAAGACCAAGGCTGCGACGATCCCTATGATCGCGGAGTAGCTCAGTGCGGCCGCATTGTCGCGAAACACCATGGATGCGCGGAGACCCTCGTTGATGTAGTACAGGGGCAGCGCCCTGGCGAACGTTTGCAGGAAGTGCGGCATCATCTCGAGAGGGAAGAAGCTTCCCGAGAGGAACATCATGGGAAATATGATGGCGTTGGCTGCTGCTGCGGCGCTCTGGGCCTCCTTCACGATGCGGGTGAGTATCATCCCGATCCCGACGAACGTGAAGACGTCAAGAATGATGAACAGAGGGAGCCAGGCGTTTATCTGCAGTCTTACGTCGAACACGGCGTAGCTCACCGAGAGCATGGCCGTGGTGGATATGACCGCGAGCAGGAACTGGTAGAGAATGTTCGAGAGCACCCAGTCGGTACGGGTGATGGGCGTGGTGGACAGCTTTCTGATGATGCCCTTCTGCCGCAGCTCGGTGTTCACATTCACCGAGCCGAACAGGCTCGCGGTCATCACCGCCATGGCGATGATGCCCGGGATGAAGAAATCGATGAACCGGTATTTTTTGGTGTGTATCGATATTTCTGAGGTTCTCACGAAAGGCGACTTCGCGGACAGCCCCTGGTTCATCTTGGCAAATGCCAGGTTCAGCAGTTGCATCTTGGTGATCACCGAACTGGAGCTGGGGTCGTAGACATACGTGATGTTGACGAAGGCCCTGGGGTCGTCGAACTGTATATATTGTATGTAGGATTTTTCATAGTCTTTGGGAATGATGAGGACAAGGTTCACGTTGTTGTCCCTGGCGTACTGTGTGGCGTCGATGGCGGGGTCGACCCTGGTCAGCTTGAACCTTCCGCTGAGGGCGAGGGCCTTGGCGATCTCCGCGGAGGTCTCGGTCTGGTCGAGGTCCTGCACGCAAAGGTCGAATCTCACTTTGTCCTGCTCCATGAAAATGGTGCCGAACACGAGTATCAGCAGGATCGGGAAGGTCGTCGTGAAGAACATGGTTGTCTTCTCGCGGTAGAAGCTTTTGAGGCTCACCACGAGACTTGCGCCGACCACGCGCAGGTTCATTCCGCCCCCCTTCCCCCGGATGTGTCTTCGTGGAGCGCCTCGCCGGTGAGCTTCAGGAAAATCTGCTCGAGGTTGGGCTTGCGAACGTCCATGCTGAGCAACGGCACCCCGGCTTCCTTCATGGCGTTCAGTATCTTTCGGATGTCCTCCGCGCGCTCCACCCTCACGTTGATGTTCCTGTGATTGTTGAGGACCGGCTTGAAGCCCATCTTCCCAACCACTTCAAAGGCTTTTTCATCGACGGACTGCAGGGTGACTGTGAGGAGCAGGTAATCCGCGTTGTTTTCTATGAGCTGCACGAGAGAGTCCATGGCGATGATCTTCCCCTTGGAGATAATGGCGACCGTGTCTGCAAGAAGCTCTGCTTCCTCCATGTAGTGCGTAGTGAGAAATACCGTCTTACCCTTTTTCTTCAGGCCCAGCAGGACTTCCCACACCTGGCGCCTGGCGCGGGGGTCGAGCCCTGTCGTCGGCTCGTCCAGGAATACGACCTCGGGGTCGTTCACGAGCGCAATGGCAATTCCGAGGCGCTGCCTCAAGCCCCCGGAGAGCTTCATGTATCGCTCTTTGGCCTTGTCCTTGAGGTTCACGAGCTCTATCAGCCCGTCGATGTCGGCGTTTCTGCAACCGAAAAGCCGCGAGTAGTACTGCATGGTCTCTCTGACCGTTATCCTGTCGAATGAGCTGAACCCCTGCGGGAGGACCCCGATGCGGGGGACGATGTCGCGCTTTTTCTTCGTGACGTCCATCCCGAGAAGGCGAACCTTTCCCGAGGTGGGCCTGCGGATCGTCTCGACTATCTCGACGGTGGTGGTCTTGCCGGCTCCGTTCGGGCCCAGGAACGCGAAAACCTCGCCCTGCCTCACCTTGAACGATATGTCGTCGACCGCCATCAGGCTCCCGTAACGCTTGGTCAGATTTTCCACCTCGATTACGTACTCAACTTCCGTCGTCATGGATCGATATTCTGCCTCTATGGGACACTGAATCAAAAAACTCCGTCGTCGCCCCTATCGAGGCTGCCAGTTCAAGAGGGAGATGGAAAGCCACATCTTCGCATGGGGAAATGAACGCACCCATATGGAGCGGCCGGCGCCCATCGGAAACCGCATCAGAGCCTTCCCCGTTAAGCGCGCAGGAAAGGTATATCCGCCGTCTCCCCCGGCAATCGCTGGATAAACCTTGATTTGCAGGGGCTCCACAAGGTAAAGCGCGCATCCCAGGGCCTTGACGACGGCTTCCTTGATGGACCAGAGCAGGGCCGATGCGCATCCCAATTCCCCGTCCGCCAATCTCAAGGCATGTTGAAGCTCCTGGTCATTGAACACCCGGTGAAAGGGGTATCCCTTCCGGAATTCGTCGGTCCCGGCCACATCGATGCCGATATCGGACCGATCCCCGCAGATGGCAGCCCAGACGTTCCCTCCACCTTGACTGAAGGAGATGGCCGGGCCCAGATGTTCTCCCAGAAGGAGATGGGGTTTGCCAAGGGGGCCGCGGACCACGTGAAAGGGGAAAGCCCCTCTTTGGGCAGAGTGAAAGTATTTCCAAAGAGAGCTGTCCATCGCCACCAGGTGATCCCACAGGAGTGACACCAGGCCGTCCTTTTCTCCTGATCCGTTCGTCCGATGTCCTTTGAAGGTTTGGGTGGAGCACGGTACGGATGCATAGAAGACCGGTCCCCCCCGATGATCGAAGCTCGCGGCATGGACGGTTGTCTCCTGGCACTCCTCTGCCACATCCATTCCCATCTCTCCCGAACAGCTATACTCGTGAAGGATAGTTTTTTTATTCTCACGCAGAGCCGCTGAGAACGCAGAGGTTCATATCCTTGAGGTTTCTCTGCGCTCCCTGCGTCTTTGCGTGAGCTCAAAAAAAGAAGAATCTCAGCCTGAACGAGCATATCAGCTCAACCGCATAGCTTGCGTTCTTTCGGAGTTGCCGAAGGCTCACTCCGATACCCAGTACATCCGCATATTGGAAACCTGCATGATGGTGCAGCCCTGGTCGTCAAGTCCTCGGGCGTCCCAGGTGATGCCTTGCTCGTTCTGCTCCCGCATGCGGGCCTCCAGGGTGATCTGCTCCCCCTCCCGGCATTTTCGGGAAAACCGCATCTCCCCGATCTCGAGGGGAATCATGGATCGCTGCTCCGGGATCTTCATGGCCACGCAGTAGAAGCCTGCCAGCTGCAGAAGGGCCTCGAAAAGGTAGGGAGAGTACTGGTACTGCGCGTCGCCCATGTTTGCGAAATCACCCGTCTGCCGGTAGGTGGTTCGTCCCCGCACCACTCCCGGACCTGCACCTTCGAGGAGCTCCAGCACGCGATACCTGCCTTTGAGCCCGCTGTGCTTCTCGTACCATTCAAGCATATCTTCATGATTCGTGGGGCGCGTCTGCAGCTCGTCGAGCCGGACGGGAAAGTCCAGGAAACCCTCGCCTGAATATCCTTCCCCGCCGTCCAGGATGACCTGACCCGTGCAGTGGGGGGTGAAGCGATCCGTCAATCTTCCCGTGGGGGAGATTTCCTGTGCTGCCAGAGAAACCTCGCACAATACCTCCGGAAGGCCGCTGCCGACCCGGCGGCAGGAGACCCTGGAAGACCGCGGAACCTCGGGAGGACATTGGATCATTTCCAGGAAACGCACCCGGCGGGCTCCTCGCACCTGCAGGTGAGGATACAGGATGCGGGCGGCTTCCATGAATGTTTCCAGAATCATGGCGGCCGAGACCAGGGGATGCTTGACGAACGTCAAGGGCCTGTGATCCTCGATCCAGAGATCCTTCGCCCGGGAGAAGGATCTGAGGGCCTCGAGTTGTTCCCGGCGCAGGTCCAGGCTGGAGATCCCCTCGATCATGGGAAAGTCCCCGGGGCTGAAGGCCGCGGAGCCTGCATCCACATCCAGTTCTCCATCGGGCGAAGGACGGGGCATGTCATTGAGCCTTGCCGTCTTCAAGGAGGGCAGTGTCCTCATGAACATCACCCAATCGTCTTCGGCCGGAGACACGAAGAGCTCCCGGCAGAAAAGCCCGGCAAGCTCATTCACATGGACGTACGACGCACCCATCCGCCTCATCAGGTCCCGTACATGGGGCTCCTCGGCCATGCCCGCCCCCTCGATGGGGGGAAGCATCAAGGCCTTGAACCGGATGGCGCCATTCTTCCGCCGGAGGGTTCTGATCAACGCAGACATCATCCGGTTGGCTGCCGCGTAGTTGGTTTGTCCGGGATTGCCCTGGATCGCGGCCACCGAAGAAAGACCCACGAAAAACTTCAAGCCGGCCCTTTCGGCAGCCAGGAAAAGATTCCACGCCCCGAGGAATTTGATGTTCGTGACCATTGCGAAATCATCGGGAGTCATTTGGCTGAGGAAACCGTCCCTGAGAGCTCCCGCACCGTGGATGATCCCGCGGACCGCGCCGTAGCGATGTGCGACTTCGTCCATGACGGCACGGACCGCCTCGGGGTCGGCTGCATCACAGACGTGGTAGGATGCCTCGATGCCTGAGGAGTGCAAATCCGCCAGGGTTTGGGCGATCTCCGAGGCCCTGTCTTCCAGGGCAAACGACTCCGAAGCCGGATGCTCAGGGCTGGGTTTTACGGTATTCATGCCCGGTTCGAGAACCGTCCTCCCCAGAAAGACCAGGCGGGGCTTAAAGGGCACAAGACTGCGGGCCAGGTGGGCGCTGATCCCTGTTGCCCCCCCGGACATGACCAGAACGTCTCCAGGGCTCAGATCAAGTTTTGACGGATCCCCGAAGACCAATGGAGCGACGCGTCCTTCCGAGGTCAGAGCCCTTCCGTCCCGATGGGCCATCTCTACCACCGTGTATCCTCTGTCCAGAGCGTCGCCCAGGGCAGCACGAAGGTCGGTGTCTCGGCCGATTTCCAGTGTGCGAAACTGGACCGCCGGGTATTCCTGTGCTGCGCTCAGAAACAGTCCCAGCATCCCCTCCGCCAACAGCCGACCCGGTGTTTCGGTATCCTCGCCGGAGTGGATCAGCACGATGAACTTCCTGGCCGGCGCCTGGAGAAATGCCTGCAGGAGGCTAAAGAAACCCCTGAGAAGCCGCGAAACCTCTTCCATGCTTCCCAAACTTTCCGCCATCCCTCGAGGCAGGGTGATGACCACCCCAACAAGGGACTTCAGCCCCGCTATCATGTCGGCAGCCCTTTGTGCCCCTTCAGCAGTTCGAATGTCGTGGTCCGTTTCGCCCGGACCGAAGCTCCCTTGCATGAACGGCAGGGGAAACAGGTCAACCCGGTGATCCAGGCGGAAGATGTCTCCTGCACTCACTGCAATACGGTCATTCCTGTCCGGTGAGAGAAGGAGGACTGACTCGCCCGGCTCCAACCGGATGGGCATGGAAGCCGGCAGATCGAGGGGGACGTGACTGAATACGAGCCGCTTCAGGCTCGCCTCATCCTCCGAGGGTTTCAGTGCATCCCGCGTGGTGCCGGGCTCAGCAGCCCCGGTGGCCGCCTGCGGCCCGGCTCCTTTCTGGCTGGCGACTATCTCGGAGATCCTCTGGGCGATGTCCCTCACGGTGCGGACGTGGATAAAATCCTGAAATTCGATCGTGATCCCGAAGTGGTGCTCCGCAGCGTCCATGATGATGGGGAGACGACTGGATCGGATGGAGAGATCTTTCTTGAGATCCATATCGGGTTGTATCTCGTCCCTTTCGAATCCCGTAGCATCCATGATGATTCGAATGAGGCTCTCCATGTGATCCTGGCTCTCAGGCGCGTCGCCGGGGGCGGGAGTCTCCGTCGATACGGGTGAATCGCCCGGCTGGGGAAATCCCACTGAATCCGCCTCCATAAATGAGGGGCTTCCGGCAGCTTCCCTTCTTTCCAAAGGAGGAGCGGGAGGAATTTCACGGACAGGAGAATCACGATGGATCTTCAATCCAACAGTATCTTGGAGCTCCCTCCATCCTTCGGGGGGGCCGCAGCCACCGAGCATGGACTCGATAACCGATGCCAGATCGTCTTCGTGGAATGTGGGGTTGACCTCCTGGCGAATGGCCTCCAGGATATTGGGCTTGAGGAATCGGCCGAAGGTCTCCAGCACGAATCGGTTGATTTCCCTTTGAACGATCCCTGCTTCACGGTGAGTGGGTGAGTGGGTGAGTGGGTGAGTGGATGAGTGGGTGTGGCGGTGAATCGGTGAAGGGGTGACGGGATGAAGGGGCAGGATGGGTCTTGCCGATTGACCGATTAACCCATTCACCGACTCACCGCGCTCCTTCAGATGCCCTTTCACGAAAAGCTGGGCAAGGGCTGTCCTGCAGGTCAAGCTCTCCGCCTCGGGAAGGCAGGTCTGGATGCATGCCGAGTCAGAGAGCGTGTCTGCGATGAGATTGCTCAAAACATCCCCTGGGCCGACCTCCACGAAGAGCCGGACTCCGTGGTCATTCCAAAGAGTCTGAACATTGTTCATCCAATGGACGGGAGATTCCAGGTGGGCCATCAGAATTCGCCTGATTTCTCCAGGGTCAGATGGGTACGGCGCCATGGTCGTGTTGGAGATGACGGGAAGCTGCGGAGAATGAAACGGGATGGAGGCGATGAACGCCTGGAGCTCATCATGGATGACTCTCATGACAGGGGAGTGGAAGGCCATGCTGACTCGCAAGAGAGTGGCCCTGTATCCCATTTCCTTCAGTCTGTTGCAAAAATTCCTGACCGCCTCGGTCTTGCCGCTCAGAACGACCTGGCTGGGCGAATTGATATTGCTGATGTAAACATCCTCCTCCCGTCCCTGAATCAACTCATGGAGCAGGTCCAGGGGGGCGTCCACGGCCGCCATGACACCCGGGTCCATTTGCATGCCCACGGCGTTGTCCATGCAGCGGGCTCTCATGTTCACGATTCGGAACCCGTCCTCCAGGGAATAGACTCCGGCCAGGCACAGGGCGGTCAGCTCGCCCAGGCTGTGGCCGGCCATCGCCACCGGGTGGATGCCCAGTGAGAGGAGGTATCGAGCCATGGCGTGCTCCAGGACGAACAGGGCCGGCTGCTGCCACCGGGTCTTCTGAAGATTCGCCTCTCGATCATGGAACAACAGGTGAAGGAGGTCGAAGTCCGCGGCAGCCGCAGCCCGATCCATCCACTCCCTGATGACGGGAAAAGACTCGTAGAGATCCCGCCCCATTCCTTCATAGTGGGTGCCCTGCCCGGGAAAGACCAGGGCGAGCGGGAGCGCCTGCAGATCCTCAGAGCCCATGAAGACCCCCTGCTGCGCCAGGGACCTCAAAACCCTGGGTGTCCAGATTCCTCCCTCTGTAAGGTGGCGTGTCCTCTCGATGACCGTGAGTGCCTCTTCATCCGATTCCGCCACGACAGCCATCCGGCAGTCATGGCCGTCCATCCTGGCTCGAAAAAAAGAGACACCCTGGAGCTGAGAAGGCCCACCACCGGCCTCTCCAGCGGAATGGGGCTCTTCCTTCAAATCTGAAGTGCCGTCACCCGTCTTTCGGGCGAGACCGGGCTCACCGCCCGGCGATACCAGGATCGGTGACGCTTCATCCATGTCCTGCTCCAACTGCACCACGTAGTTGGAACCCCCAAACCCGAAAGCGTTGACCTGAAGCCTTCTTGGCCGGCCGACCCTGCACTCCCAGTCAACCGGTTCCGGGGCGACGAAGAAGCCGGATCCTTCCAGGTCGATTTCCGGGTCCGGATTCGTATAATTGAGGGTGGGGGGGAAAACCCCCGCCTTCAAGGCCATAACCCCTCGAATGAGGCTGTTGATGCCTGAGGCCCCGAGAGTGTGTCCAATCTGGGATTTGAGTGAGGTGAGAACGGTGCGCCTGGAGGAATCGAAGAAGGACTTCAGGGCACGCACCTCCTCCACGTCACCCTGCCGGGTACTCGTGGCATGGCATTCCACCAGGTCCACCGCATCGGGCCCATAGGGTGTCCCTTTGAAAGAGGCGCGGATGGCGATCTCCTGGGTGACACTGGAAGACTCCACCATGCCCAGATGGTTGTTGCTCGCTCCCATGCCCGTGATGACGGCGTGGACAGGCGCTCCCCTTGCGCGGGCCAAGCTTTCCCGCTCGATGACAATCACCCCCCCGCCATCGCCCAGGACCATCCCGTCTCTTTGGGCATCGAAGGGGCGGGAGGTCTCGTGAGGGGGCCTTTCCTGCCCCGACAGCCCGAAAAGGGCGCCCAGGGCCGAAAATTCCAGAAAATGGACGTGCCTGAGCTTCTCCTCGCCCCCTCCGATGATGGCTGCATCGATGAGGCCGGTTCGGATCATCTGGACCGCGCTGTGAAGTGCGACCAGCGAGGTCGCGCAGGCCGCGGAGACAGAATGACTGGGCCCCATGAACCCGTACCGGTTGCAGATGAAGCCGGCTGCTGCGGAGTTGAGTCTGCCCAGGAGTGTGGTATCGTCCGGGGCCAGACGTCCGGATCTCACCTCACGCTCGACGGCGCTCACCTGATCCGGGCTGAGCTCAAGAGCCCTGTTGATATCGACCAGGATGTCGTAGACGTACTCCCTTATGATCAAATCGGTGAGGGTCGCCGCCGCCTCTCCCGAGTTCTGGGAGATGATGACCGCAATTCGCTCCCGAGGGATGTCCGACTCCAGGATGCCGGATGCCCGAATGGCTCTCTCCGCGAGCCACATGGTGATTTTCGTGGCTTCGGTCATGGTTCGGAAATCATGCGGGGGAATCCCGAGATCATTGCGGGAGATTTGAAAGTCCAGGAAGGCGCCCACGCTGCAATATGTCTTGTCCGTATGGAACGGGCGGGGATCATAAAAAAGCTTTGGGTCCCACCGGGAGGGCGGAACCAGGGTGATCCCGCTTTTCAGGGCCAGGCATGAAGCCCAGACCTCTTCCGGACTATCCCCCAGCGTATTGAGAATGCCCATCCCGGTGATGGCAACCCTTTCATGGGCGTCCAGATGTGGCGCACCCTGCTTCAGTCCATGGCCAATCCCGCGGGATGGAGTCTCCAGGGGGTGCGAAGCGCCGGGTGAAGGGTCCGACATTCTCTCGGTGGATCCCTCGTACGGCTGGTGCAGCAAAATCGGGCCTTCGGCCAGCTCGCGATGGAAAACGGGCAGCGTCATGACCTTGCTGATGAGGCCGGCACAGGCCCCACTCATGAATTGCCCGCGCTCCAGGCAGGCCCGCTCATCCAAAGGCGCCCCGCCTGGTCTGTCCATGCCTCGGGCCGCGGCGAAGAGGCTTCCCGCCGTCATCTCTTCCATGCGCGTGCGGAACGATTGCTCGTCCTGGTGACCCGCTGCAAACTCCCTCTCCAGGGATAGAACGGCGGCAGCTCGCGGGGTCTTCAAGGATCGCACCCGAAGTCCGGTCTCCTGGCCTGAAACAACCGTTCCGCCCGGAGGCGATTCCAGGATCATGCGCTGATAGAGCGCCGTCAGTGCCCCCGTTTCAACGATCTCGCGGGTGGCCAGATACGCGGTGCCCATCTGGATGGCATCCGCTCCGAGCATGGCGGCTGTGAATGCAGTCTCCCGATTGAAGATCCCCCCGGCAAGCACAATGCGACAATTTTGGAACAGGGCCGGCTTCAGCCGTTTCAGCTCCAGAACCCTTTGAGCGAGAGTGAGCGTGCTATGGCGCCCCACGTGCCCGCCGGCCTCGTACCCCTCGCAGATCACGACCCGGGCTCCGGCCTCCAGGGCGAGCTTCAAGAGGGCCTCATCGGGGGCGATATACATGACCTCCATGCCGCATTCCATCAGCTCCCTCAAAGGTGAGAGATCACCTCCAGCGATCACCACGAAACGAGGCTTGTGCTTCTTTATCCAGGCCAGCTGGGTCTCCCTGAAAGGGTTCTCCGCCAGAGAGACGATATTCAAAGCATAGGGGCGTCCTCCCATGATCTCCGGCAGGCGTCCCAGCTTCCGATCCAGGGCCTCCGTACCCATCAGGCCAAGGGCGATGGTGGGCAATCCACCGGCTTCGGCAACCCTTGAGGCAAACTCAGGGACATCCGTGATCCAGGTCATGGCCCCCTGGATGAAGGGATATCTGACTCCCATCTCTCCGGCTATGGGGCTGTCCAGAAAGGAATCCCTTTTCACCTCAGCCAGGTGGCACAAGCTGCGAATCTCATCCATGAAAGACTTCACAGCCTCCTCGGTTCCCGTTCCAAAACGCTCGGCGAAGGACGCAGCAAAGGCGGTCTCCACACTCAGAGGGATGACCTCGCTGGGGGTGAAATGGCTGTGGAGAGGGTGGATGGCCCCGGCACTCACTCGGTCTGCGAAGGAACGGCGGCTTTCCTCCGTGATCTCAGCTCCGCACAGCGAGCTCTCGAGCTCTTTGATCTCCCTGAACGCGATAGAGTTCCCCTTGTTGAAAAGGCGGCAGGGAACCTGCAATTCGAGGCCGACCAGTTCTGTTGAATCCAGGCGGAGGTTGGCGAGCCGCCGGCGTTGCAGATCATCAACGGCCACCAGGTCTGTCAGCCAATGGATGCTTTCGAAGACGACCCCCGTGGCCCCGGTGGAAAGCAGCGCCGCCGCCGCCTCCGGAGTGGAGACGCTTCCCCAGATGAGGATCTCCCCGGCCTTCGAAGGGTCGCGCAGTATTTCCTTGACCGCTGAATAGAGAGCCAGGGTCGTCTCACCGCTCACGAATCCGGATGCTTCGCACCCTTTCAGGACGACGCGCCCGATTCCCGTGCCATCCGTCAAAAGGGTCGCCAGGAGATCCAGGTCCCCGATGATTGGAAAGCAACGGCAGTCTTCCGACAATTCCCTCAATCTCCGTAAAAAGGCGGAAGGATCACCCGCGAAGAGCCGGGGGTGGCATTCGACCCAGATGTTCTGGACCCCTGTCTCTTTCAACAACCGTCCCAAAGAGGGATCCATCAACACAGCGGCGGAAATCTTGATATCCCTGACCTGGCCGGCAGAATCAGCTTTCCCTAAGAATGAACGGACCGCATCCCCCCCCATCATGGAGAGATCGAATATGGCCCTGCTCCCCGTTCGATGTGCCATTTGGGTCACCGTTGGGGTCATCTCCTCAGGCCGCCAGACGAAAGCAAGGATTACCCGATGTTCAGCCAATATGCGCAGACCTCCGTTTCAACACGAACCTGTCGCCTTCCCTCATCATAACGGCTTTCTAAGTATACAATATTTATGATGTATTCTTGCACCTGCTTCTTCTACCAGGAAGTTGATCGACTCGTTGTCCTCCAGGGTCCAGCCCAACTCCAGATAGCGATATTTCTCCTTCTTCCTCACAACCTCATACAGGTGGCGGAAGGCCAGCAAGGGGAGCCCCATTTGTCGATACTTCTCCTTGATCCCGAAGAGCAACCCCCGCAATCCGTTGATCTCCCGCCGATACATGAGGATCTTCAGCAAACCCGACAGGCCGATGCGCCCGTTGAAACGCTTGAGCAAGGGGTTGATGTCGGGCAAGATCACGCAGATCCCTGCGGGGTCATCCTCATAGTAGATGAAGAAAGCCAGCTCCGGATCCCCGATCTTTACCATGTACCTTCCCATCTCCATGGTCTCATTGTCGCTCAACGGGACGTAACCCCAGTTGGCGGCCCAGCAGTCATTATAGATCTCCCTGATCAGAGCAAGCTCAGAAGCCGGATCCTTGAGCCGGAAGCCCCTGATGTGGACACCCTTCTTCTGGGCCATCCGTTCCGCAAGGCGATCCAGCCACTCGGGAAGCCGGTAATCCCCATTTACCAGATAGGAAAACAGGTCCTTTTCCTTGGTGAAACCGCTCGATTCGGCCAGCCGCAGGTAGTAAGGCGGATTGTAAGTCATCATCAAGGCAGGCGGATCATCAAAGCCGTCAACGAGCAATCCCGCCTCGTAATTGATGGATGGGTTGAGCGGGCCTCTCAGGAAGGTCATTCCCTTCCGGCGAAGCCACGTTTCCACGGAAGAGAAAAGGGCCGACGCGACCTCCGGATCGTCAACACACTCGAAGAATCCCCAACTGCCCATCTGCTCGCCGTGGACCTCGTTATGGTGGCGATCTATGATGCCTGCGATCCTTCCCACCGTCTCCGAGCCACGTCGGGCCAGAAAGAGGATGCGCTCGGAAAACTCCCAGAAAGGATGTATGCGGGGGTCCAACATCCGGCGAACCTCTTTCTTAAGCGGGGGGACCCACTTGGGGTACTCAGCATAGATCTTCCAGGGCAGGTCAATGAAGTCCCTGAGCTCGGATCTGCTTTCCACAGTATTGATCACAACGCCGGCCATGATTGCTCTTCTTGAGAGGTTGTCACCGAAATACCCCGAGAATATCACTATAGCCAATTTTCCTTTTTGTACCAGGCGACGGCTAATTCAGCTCCGCGCACAAGAGAAATCCGGGGCTCGAAGCCCAACAAGGCTCTGGCCTTTGTGATGTCGCAGAGCCAATTCTTCCGGGTCATTTCCTCTACCTTGCCTCTATTCAGGATGGAAGGTCTTCCGGAGACCCTTGAGAAACACTCTGCAAAAAAGGCCATGCCGAACAGTATCTGTTTGGGAAGGCGGAGCCGCAGCGCTCTCACTTCCATGGTTTGGGCGAAGATATCACCGATTTCCACCATCCGGTAGTCTTGGCCATCAGACACAAAAAAGATTTCCCCATTCTCTGTTTGCGCCTCAGCAGCCAATAGAATCGCTCGAACAAGATCCTGAACGTAGCACATGCTGATGTGTTGATCGTCGCGGTCGGGGAGACAGGGCTTGATGCCTCCGGAGAGGCATTTAAAAAGAGAATAAAAGCCTCTGTCTCTGGGGCCATAGACGGCACAAGGCCGCAGGATGAGGACAGGAAGCTCATGGGAGTGGGATAAGGCCAGTTCCTCCCCCCGCAACTTGCTTCTGCCATAAGGCGAGACCGGCTCGCAAGGGTCGGACTCCTTTTTCTTCTCACCGGTCCGACTCGGACCTGCTGCTGCCTGGCTCGAGAGATAGATGAATTTCTCAAGGCGGGGATTGTTCTCAATGCAGGCTTGGACAAGGTTTTCCGTGCCCAGAGCATTCACTTCGAAATAGGTATTCTCTTTGAAAGCCGCTGTGACACCCGCAAGATGAAACACCTGATCGACGTCTTTCACTCCTCGTTTCAGAGAATCTTTCTCCTGGCAATCTCCGACTACAAACTCAACGGGGCAGCCCTTAACCCACCCCAAACGCCTCTTGTCCCGAACGAGGCATCTGACTTGAGCACCTTCTTGAACGAGGGCTTCCACCAGGTGGCTCCCGATAAAGCCTGTCGCTCCTGTAACCAAAACCTTCAACGATCATTTCCTCGATAGAAGCGATGAAAGGAAATTGCTCTTCGATGTGCTTTCGATAGCACACACGCGGTTGGCTGTCAAAGAGGCAGGGGCCGTCCGTTCCAGGAAATCAGGAGAAGGTGGCCGGCGGATCGCAGCGGCAGGGTGAAGCAGGGCCTCCGTCATTTCTCTTCGAGAACCCGACGGCAGACCTTGGCGATGTTCAAAGCCGCCGAATCGTTCTGAAGAGGCATCAGTCGCCGCAGTTCATCCATATCGAAGTCCGAGTAGGTCTTCTTGCCGAGCGCAACGCCGACGAAGGCAGTCGATGAGAATCGAGTGATCAGGACATCGCAGTTGGCGATCATTTCCTCCGCGCTCCCGGTGGCGAGCACCATGGCTCCCGGCGCGTGCGCCCTGATTTCCCGGGTGGCGCGCTCGACATTCTCGATGGGGTGAAGCTTGAAGATGAGCTGCCGGCCCCCGGCGATCTCCACAGCCCTTTGTATGAAGGCTTTCCGGTCCTCGCGCCGGAAGATCTCTCTCAGCGGAGACGTGCACGCCAGCACATAGTGCCTGTGGGGAAAGTCGTTGGTACAATATCGCCGGCAGTCGTCGAAGTTGGGTATTCCCGTAACGACGATCTTCTCGGGGCGCACGCCTTTTCGAATGAAAAAATCGCGATATCCCTCGCTTGCGACGCAGAAAGCCCGGTACGCGTCGCTGAGCCCGGTCGTCGCCGTCCCCCCCATCCAAAGGGGAAGGAATCGGAGGCGCTTAACGATATGAAACATTATGGATTCCGGGTCGGTGATCCCCTCCTGAACCAGCACTATCCTGCTGCCCCGGATGTTGTTCTGGAGGTATACGTCCGAGCAGGTAATGACCAGGTCGTAGGGCCGATTCTTTCCCTGGTAGTCGATGCGGAGGCCATGATTCTGCAGATACGTCCGACAACGTCCCACCACCTTGTTGCCTGCGATCGTGAACTCGATCAGCCCGAGTCTTCGAAGGATCTCGTCAAAGCCGTGGCAGTAGTATGGCGAAAAGGCATGCTCGTGATCGGAAAGGTGTTTGGAAACCTGGTGCATCTGGGTCGTCTGATTCATCGAACCGCAGATGAAGAAGATCCTCTTTCTCACTCACGCCCTCCACCGTCTCTTATGACAGGCCCACACAATAAAGTGAATAGAGCTCATAGGAGCCCTCACACGTTATTCCAGCTTTCGCCGGATTAACGTAGTGGCTTTTCTTCACTTGATTCTGTAGAGATATGCGTAGTTCTGTACAGATGTCAATAGCGACTGTGGGACTCCGCAGCAAGTCATTCCGCCGGTTTTCAAGCCGGAATCCAGACTGACCATAGAAAACCTGGATGGGTGCAGATCTTTTGGAACAACGATCAGAAGCGAACCCGGAGGGTTCAAAGCCATTAGCCGGTGGTTCAGTCCGCGATAGCGGGCGATACCACCGGGATAGGAACGGGATAACGATTGGACCCCGGAAGGGGTCCCAGCAAGGGTAACCGATGTCTTCCGCCTATCTCAGCCTTCATTATCATCTCGTCTTCGGAACGAAAGACCGCATTCAGTCGATCGACATAACATGGCGTTCCCGTCTTCATGAATATATGGGGGGAACGGTTCGCGGACTGGGTGGCTTCCCCGAGGGCATAGGCGGTACGGCCGATCATGTTCATTTGC
>JBFYYO010000073.1:0-15512 GCA_041310025.1 Syntrophobacterales bacterium | reverse complement strand
CCCTGTTGTTCCGGTCGCACCGGAGGCCGCCCGATGACCTGCAGAATGTGGGAATAGAATTGAGTGTTGGCCTCGCGCGAGTCAAAGAGGACCCCGTCGCAGTCGAAAACGAGCACCTGGAAAGCGTGGCGTCGGATGGTTCCTGCAGAGCCGTGGCCTTCGCTGCTGGCCCGCTGCCGGCTCACCCCATTGGGATTGCGTTGGTTCATGGTCGAGGTCAATCCTTTCTCTGGGCGTTCCTGCTTGCCTTTACAGAAGGTAACTAATCGAATAGAGTGCACGTTGTCAAGGAAGCCGAATTTTCAACGTACGGCGTATCATCTCAGGCTCTCAGCAATGACCTTAACCATGGAAAGCGTCTAATGGAACACCAGTATGATTTTCTGGTCATTGGAAGCGGGATCGCCGGACTCAGCTTCGCCCTGAGGGTCGCTCGCCACGGAACCGTGGCCATCGTGACCAAGAAGGACAAGATCGAGACGAGCACGAACTACGCTCAGGGAGGCATCGCCAGCGTCCTCGGGCGGGATGATTCATTTCCCCTGCACATCGAGGATACGCTCAACGCCGGCGACGGACTCTGCCACGCGGATGTCGTGGAGCACGTGGTCCGGTCGGGTCCTGAGCGCATTCTGGAACTGGCCGACTACGGAGTCCCCTTCAACCGAGGCGCCGTGGAGGGGGAGGAGTTCGACCTAGGACGAGAAGGAGGGCACAGCCGAAATCGAATCGTCCACGCCCACGACATGACCGGCCAGGCCGTCGAGAAGGCGCTCATCGCCGCGGCGGAATCCAACTCCAATATCCACATTTACGAGAATCATCTGGCTCTGGATCTGATCGTCGAGCATTACGCCATCAAGGCTGGCTCCATCGCTGTGCGTCACCGCGATGTCTGCTGGGGAGCTTACGTGCTCGACAGTGCCCACCAGGATCTGCACACTTTCATGGCCCATGCCGTGGTGCTTTGCACGGGCGGTGCTGGCAAAGTCTACATCTACACCAGCAATCCCGACGTGGCCACAGGAGATGGACTGGCCATGGCTTATCGAGCCGGGGCCTGTCTGGCCAACCTGGAGTTCGTCCAGTTTCACCCGACCTGCCTGTACCACCCTCATGCCAAGAACTTCCTCATCTCCGAAGCCGTTCGAGGCGAGGGAGGTAGGCTCATCGATCGCCGTGGAACGGCCTTCATGGAAAAATATCACCCTCTGAAGGACTTGTCCTTCAGAGACATCGTCGCAAGGGCCATCGACACCGAAATGAAGCAGTCCGGAGATGATTGTGTTTTTCTGGATATCACGCATCGGGACCCGGATTTCCTGAAGACCCGCTTCCCGAACATCTACCAGAAATGTCTCCTGCTGGGCATCGATATCACCAAGGATCCCATACCGGTTGTTCCTGCCGCCCATTACCTCTGCGGCGGGATTGTGGCCGATCGCTTTGGCCAGGCGACCCTGGAGAATCTCTATGCTGTGGGAGAGTGCGCCTGTACAGGCCTTCACGGGGCCAACCGCCTGGCCAGCAATTCGCTCCTGGAAGCCATGGTCTTTGCCTACGAAGCTGCTCAGCAATGTGCGAGTGAGATTCAGGAATGGCGTAAACGGGAGCTGCCCCGAATTCCGCCCTGTCCCATCCCCGTGGAACAGCCCAACTCCTCCCAGAGCGAGATGGTCCTCATCGCTCACAACTGGGACATCATTCGCAGGCTTATGTGGAACTACGTGGGCATTGTGCGTACCGACAAAAGGCTTGCTTTGGCTCTGACGCACATCCGACAGATCAGGATGGAAATCCGGGAGCATCTTCCGAACATCCCGCTGAGCAACGACCTGGTGGAGCTCCAGGATCTGGCTCTGGTGGCCGAGCTGATCATTCGTTGTGCGATACAAAGGAAGGAGAGCCGGGGGCTGCATTACAATCTGGATCACCCGAGGAAAGACGACGAGACGTGCCGACATGACACCATCGTGAGGAGGCGGCAGGCCGAAGACCCGAGGGGAATCGTGGTTTCCAACAACAGCCAGCCATGAGACCGGGCCGAACCAAAGATTGCCCCGGGCTCGAGCTTATCCGTCTGAGCTAAGTGGCGGTCGTCTCGACGGGCTCAGCCTCCAAAATGGTGTTGGAGGGCGCCTCCAGAAGCGGTGGGCGTTGGTTCTGCTCGATCTTCATGGTGACCACGCCTCCCATGAAACTGAGCTCGAGGTTCTTGTCCGAGAGGTCAACGCGGGAAATGGCATCGCGAATTCTTTCCAGCTTCTGCTTTGTCTTCCGGTAGATGAAAACCAGTCCCCAGGCTCCGGCAGCGAAGGCGGCGATGAACATCCACATCGGGGTGGCCAGAACCTGGCCGATGACCATGATGCCGGCCAATATCCCAAATACGATGAAGATCTGAGCCCCGAGTATGAGATAGAGGTAAAAGACACCTCGGTTCAGCAGTGGATCGCGTTCCAGGTCCTGCTCAGAACTCTTCCGCTCACCAAAAAAGTGCTTGAACCACATGGGTTTATCCTTTTCACAGTGATCCGGGCCCATTGGTCACGGGCTCCTCCGCTTCGTTCACGGGGCTAGGAAGCAGGGGCGCCGGTTCGGTTCGGGCCAGAAGTTGAGTTTCGATCCGATACTTCTCGATGTTGAACTGATTCTCGAGCATCTGCTTGGACAACCGGTACCGCAGGTAGATGACCCAGGTGATGATGATGGCCAGGAAAACTGACGCGCCAAGGAAGAACCACTTGTAATCACGAACGGCCGCCAAACTGACCTTCGCGAAGTCCTGAAGAAAGTTCGGGACTATCCAGAACATGAGAACGGACATCAGCACCAGAAAACCCAGATGGAAAACACTGAACCGGTGGAAGGAGTGATACAGGCTTCCAATCCGGCTGTGCTTCCCCGTTCCGTCTTGCGACATGTCCGGCGCTTCATGTTCATCACCGTACAATAGGGCCAAATAGACCTTGACCAGAAAGGAAACCAGGAGGATGAGCCCGATAGGAATTCCCACAGCGGCGGTCAGCCAGGCACGAAAGGGAAAGGGAATGCTCTCCGTGTGCAGCTGTATTCGGTAATTCTGGATGGGACCGTGGTTGTTCTCAAAGACGAGCTTTTCATAACTGGAGAGAGCGCTGCCTGCCGTCTCAAAAACCTTGTTACCCTCGGAATCCAGCACGACGGTGCGGGATTTGTTGCCCGCCTGGCTCGCAGCGCCGAGGTAAATGAGAAGCTCCAAGATCAGAAAGGCTACAACACTCACAGCGAGCACTACTTTGAGATAGCGCCTGCCTTCAAATACATCCAGAAGACGAACCTTTTGTGACATAGCTCCCAATTCACAATGCATCTCAACAGAAATTACACTATTATGCACAAGCTATCATCGGGCTTTCGGGGTGTCAAACGAAAAGCTCCCCGACTCGAGGACGTCTCTCCGCAGCCCTCAACCCTGCATTGTGCTGCCCGTTTCTACATCGATCGACTGACTCCCATGAGCCCAGCCATGAACCCCCCCTATCTTATCCCGACCGCGAGCTTTTTCAAGGAAATAGGCTTCAATTCCCGCCTGGCCAGGGACGGAAGGGGTGAGCCTGAAACACAGCGAGCGCACCTTGCTCCGTGCAGATGCGCTCGCTCTATTCTTCAGAAGATGTTGAGGCTCATCGCTGGATCGATGGAAAGCCCCCGCAACCTTCGGCTCTGAAGCCTAGGTCGCATTCAGCTGCTTTTCCCTGGGGAACAGGGGCAAGTAGCGATAAGAGAGTGAAATGACCAAAACACAGTAGGCCAGCATGGCAATGCCCGGTGCCCACTCGTAAACGGTGGGCACGTACACCTGCCAGCGATCGAAAGGCATCACGGGGACGGCGATGGCCTGGATCGTCATAACAAAACGATTGATCACGATGCCGGTGCAGGTGAGGAAGAACGCTCCAAACACAATCGCATCGCTCTTTCTCGCCTGAGGGATGTTGAGCACAATGGCCGGAAGGACCCCGCAGATCAGAATTTCCGCGATCAGCAGCCACATACCGTACGGCGCCTTGTAGAAATCCGCCAGGCTGAGGCCGAATTCAGGGGCCATCACGAGACCCCAGTAGAGGGTGTCGATGATCTTCAGGATGATGTAGAAGAGGAGCAGGCCGCCCACGATTCTCGCCAGGAGCTCATAGACGCTGCGGTCCACAAGCTTCTTGCGGGTCACGGCTTCCATGGCGCGGCAGACCAGAGCCGTGAAGGCCGGGCCCGAAGCGATGGCCGACAGGATGAACAGAAAGAAAGTCCAGGGCCAGACGAAGAAACCGGTCCGGTAGGCGAAGGGTCTGGCAAAAAGCACACCGGCAACCCCGCCCAGGGACCCCTGGTGAAAGAAGCTCAGGAAGGTACCGGTCAGGGCGAAGATCGCCATCAGCTCGTGAAGTGTGTGCCCGAAGATGTGAACCGATTTGATGGCATCCAGTTTGCGGTTTTCGAAAACGATCGGCACATACTCGATGATCAGGACGATGGCGTAGCAGGAGATGCAGAAGATGACTTCGGTCAGCATCGAGTGAACATTGGGATGCCAGTAACCGAACCAGCCCCTCAGCGGCTGACCGATCTCCAGGAGCAGAACGGCGAGAGCCCCCGTGTAACAGACGAAACCGACGATGACGGCCAGGTTGATGATCTTGTGGAGCTCCTTCAGCGCGGGGAAGTATCGGGACAGGGCGTAATACAGGAAGCCCGAGAAGAACGCGCCGGCACCCAGAGCGATGATGGCGAGGTCAATGGTGATGTAGAATCCAAAGCCGAAGTAATCGTTCAGACCGGTTACGTTGAGGGCTTGAAGCAGCACGACGGCTCCCGCGTAAACCCCCCATCCGATGATTGCCAGGAGAACCAGCACCCACATCCCGAACA
Source organism: Syntrophobacterales bacterium (assembly GCA_041310025.1). GTDB lineage: Bacteria > Desulfobacterota > Syntrophobacteria > Syntrophobacterales > Syntrophobacteraceae > JALOOX01. The sequence continues at coordinate 10,604 of JBFYYO010000073.1, read as the reverse complement.
CCGGCAGCGAGCAGCGTTTCAGGCCCTCAGGAATTAACGCTTGATCCATTCTCTTCCCCTCGTTTCATCGTCAAAACGTTGAAAGTGCGCGATGGGCATCGGGACAGATCCCATGACTCACTAAGCGTTGTCGGAAAGCTTGTGGACCCATTGATACCTGCTCAGGTAATACACCTTGGGCTCGGTTTTGAGCTTGGCCAGGATGCGAAAAGCCCTGGGATCTTTGGCCAGTTTGGCCACGTCACTCTGAGCATCCATGAGATTGCCGAAGGTGATGGCCTTCGTCGGGCAGGCATCTGCACAGGCCGGGTTGTAGGTGACCGTGTTCGGATCCTGGCCCTCGTGATAGGCCCGGGTGCGGGCCTTGAGAAGTCGCTGGTGGCAAAAGGTGCACTTCTCCACGACACCGCGCATCCTGGTGCTGACCTCGGGGCTGAGCATCTGCTCCATGGGCTTGGGCCAGGTCGGATCCCACCAGTTGAAGTCGCGGGCATGATAGGGACAAGCCACGATGCAATACCTGCAACCGATGCATCGAGGGACAATGTGAGTCACAATGCCGTTGTTCTCGTCCCGCGTGGTGGCATTCACGGGGCAGACGAACGTGCAGGGCGAGTGGTGGGGTGAGTCACAATGCATGCAAGGCCGGGGGAGGTAGGTGAACTGGTACTCCGGATAGTCTTTCCCGTTCTCCAGCTTGTAGATCTCCATCCAGGTGATGGATCGCAGCTTGTCCGTTTCGTCGACTCGAAAGGAGATGTTGTTTTCGGCCTGACAGGCTACGCTGCAAGCCATGCAGCCCGTACACTTATCCAAGTCGATCACCATTCCGTATCGAACTCCGGATTGTGCATGTCCCTGATCACTCACAGATGACCCCCTTCTTGGCAATGTGTCCAATCACCCATCCGGGCTCAGGCTACCGTCAAGTACGGCCTACGCCTGCTCAAACCCCGATGCTGATGTCATATCAAGTGTCGAATCATGAGGCGATCCAGCGACCGACCCGCCGGGGCTCGCCACGACGCCTCTGGAAAACGGGCGGGCACGTCAAGCCCGAACAAGCTGAGCCCGAGTCGCCCACGTCGTCCCCAGCCCGGTCACCGGGTCGAGTTGAACCTCAGTGATGCGATTGACATTGACTCCCTTTCCCTTGATGAACTCATCGTAGGCCTCGTGCCCGAGGCCCTGTGCGGCATAGACCACACCGGGCCTGGAGCCGGGAGTCAGGTGAACGCGCACCGAGAGCTCTCCCTGCGGAGTCTTGATCTTGGCCTGATCCCCCTCGTTGAGACCCAATGGCTGAGCGGTTTTGGGATGGACCTGCACGAGAAGATCATTGCCTTTGAGCAAAGTATCCGGAAGCATCTTGGTCAGAAACGGCGGGTTCGGGAGGTACTGGATGCTGAGTATCTGGGTTTCGTAACCAACGAGCAAGAGCGGGAACTCCGTTTCAGAGCCGGAGGGCGCGAGCGGTGCATAGTGAGGCAGATAGATGGTGTCCTGCGCTGCGTCGAGCCCTGTGGCCTGGAGCTTCTGGCATGCCAGCTCGACCTTGCCTGATGTGGTCGCCAGACTCATCATCGGATCCACAGGAGCATCGTACCAGCAGGCTCCGGCCACGAGCTTCTCCCAGAGCTTATCGCCGCTGGTGAAGTTGGTTTTCGGCGACTCCCCGGGTTTGAGCTTCCCGAGCTGGATGTCTGCACTCTCGGCGACGGCCCCCTTCGCGGATTCCGCCAGCCCAGCGACCCTGGCCTTGAGAAAGCTCTGGAAATCCGGCCAGGGAAGAGATCCCTGCACATTCCCGCCGACCGCCTTGGCCAGGGAGAGCACCACGTCACCCGCATGCCGATTGCCGGCGGGGGCGGGCAGAACAGGTGCCGAAATGGCGTAATAGGCAAACGGAGCACCGGGGATGCCCATCACATCATCGTAACGCTCCAGGGCTGTAGGCGCCGGAAGGATCCAGTCAGCCATCTGCGCGGTTTCGTCCATGTAGGACGAAAAGGAGACCAGCGTGCTGATCTTGGTGAGGGCCGTTTCAAAGATCTGGGGCTCGAGGAGGCTGTGAGCCGGGTTGCACTCGTCTACCCAGAGCATTTCAATGGGATATATCCCGCCTTTGACCACCGCATCTAGAAAGGGGTAGACGGCATTGCCCGCCATGAGCGTGTTCTTCGCTTGAGCAAGATCCAATCGGGGTTTCTGAAGGCTCGACTGTGCGCCGGCATCCAACTGGACCTCGGGCATCGGAGCCAAAGGAATCGCGGGCTGAATCATCATCAACCCATCGGCCTTGAAATTGCCCTTCAGGATGTTCAGGGCCATGAATGCCAGATCGTGATAGATGTTGTTCGGGTGACTCGCACTGCCGCTTCCCCATATCACCAGAGCGTTCTTATGAGTGGCGAATTCCTTGGCGATCTCGCGGATCATGGCCGGATCGACACCCGTGATCCCGGCCATTTGCTCAGGTGCGCAAGCCTCCAAGACATACGACTTGAAGCCTTTTCTGGCTTTCCCCTGCACATCCGCCCAGTCTTCGAACCCGAAAACAGCGTTGCTCATAAAATCCGCGTCATACGCCTTGTCCTTGATGAGCACATGGGCGATGGCCAGAGCCAGGGCTGCTTCCGAACCCGGGGCGGCTGCGATCCATCTGTCCGCTTTTGCCGCAGTCAGGGAGCAGTGTGACTCGATCTGGATCAATTTGCCGGATCCCTGCTGGCGCCACTGGGCATAGGCGCTCTGATTCCGGGGAAAAGAGTCGCGCCCCTCCAGAAGACTGGCGCCGAAGCTCAGGACATAGGATGCACGCTCCAGAGCGAAAACAGGTGCGGAGGCTCGCCCTGTCATCAGGCTTGATGCCAGAACAAGACTGTCCGAATGATCAGGCATCCTGAACAGGTTGGGCGACCCGCAGCTCTTGAAGAACTGGGTCCAGAGCTCGGCCATGCTGCTCGGGCGGTTGGAAATGATCCCGGCGAGGGAGTTTGCCCGATTCTCGGTGTGCAGTCGATTCAGCTTGCCTCCGATCTCTTTCAGCGCCTCATCCCAGGACACCGGCTGGAATCCCGCCGTTTCCCCGCGTTTTTTGGTCTGCTTGAGTGGCTGGCTGATGCGGTAGGAAGCATAAACGAACTGCAGGCCGGCGGCACCAAGGGCGCAGACCCCACCACGATTGACGGGGTGGGAGGGGGTCCCTTCGATGAGGATGGCGCGCTTATTGTCGACCAATCTGGCTTGAATACCGCATCCCCCATCACAAAGGGTGCATATGGATGGCGCTTTCGTGATTTCACCCCGTTGGGGAGAGGGTCGCCAGCGCCAGTTCTGAGACCAGATGGCTGAATCGTCCACCAGTTTCCACGGCAACGGAGTGAACAGTGTCCCGCCGATGGCGCCTGCCGTAAACAAAAACGCTCTCCTGCTGAAACTCATGTATGCATCCTCTCGTCCAAGCCGCTCTCAAACCTGATTTTCGAGGTGTCTTCCAAAGAGCCTGGTCCCACGACTACTTGTGGCAAATCTCGCAGTTGTTGCTCGCCATCTGCTCGGCGTGGCACTTCTCACAGACGTCCATCTTCATGGTCGACTTGCTGTAGCCGGTGAGTCGATTCTCCCGGAATGGCGGATTCTTCTGCTCGTTTGCGACGTCACGATGGCATTGTACACACTCAACTCCCTTGGCTTTGTGGGGGGCGTGGGAGAAATGGACGTTGTCGGGCTGGTAGGCATAGACCAGCCAGGGGATCTCTTTCTCCTTCTGGATGTACTCTTCCAGAAGCACCTTCTCGTCCGGGCTTTCCGTCATGGGAGATTCATGGCACTCCTGGCACTTGGCGATTTTGGGAATCCCCGTATAGCTCCCATCCTCTCGAAAGGCGTGGCAGTCCTCACAGCCGGCACCCTGATGGTCTGGAAGCGCGTGACTGAAATTCACCGGCTGGCTCTTCTGCGAATAGAGCAGCTCCGGGAAGACCACCCATCCGAAAATCAAGGCCACTGCGAAACCTGCCAGAAAAACCAAAACCCCGATAGCGCTTTTGCCCGATGATTCGTTGCTCTTCTCTCTCATAGGAAAGGCCTCAACCGTTCTTGATGCAAGACTCGGAAACCGTGACGTCAACCCCGGGTTTACTGAAGGACCGCAACCAAAATGTCACATGCAGAACACTATTTTCACAAGACAACCCCATGTAACGTTTGAATTTGATCCTGTCAAGTAAAATGAAACTATCGAAATTGTTGGGATTAAGGGATTATCATCGCACAATCCATGGGGAGATTATGTGCTCAAGATCACAAAATCCGACAAACGTTTGGAAACCTTTTCATCCCCTGGGGCTGCCGCTGGTCACTCGCCTGTTGATTAACCTTCCAGCATTTGGCAAATAGGAGCATTCCCGTCACCGTGGGGGAGGCTGTTCATCGAGTGATGAACGAAGGAGAGGGTCCGCCAATGCGCATCATGACTTTCAATCTGCGCTTCGATAATGAACGGGATGGGGTAAACCGATGGAAAAACCGGCGTGAAGTGGTGACGGAGCTTATCCTGAAGAGGGCTCCATCCATCCTCGGCACCCAGGAGGGGACTCCGGGGCAGCTGGATTACCTGCAATGCCATCTTCAAGGCTACCGGATGCTGGCCGGTTCTCGTCCCGCCGAGGACGAACGCTGCCAGTACCCGACCTTGTTCTACCGAGTGGACTCGTTTCGGAGCCCTGAGAACGGCGAATTCTGGCTGTCGACCACGCCGGGCATCCACCGCAGCAAAGACTGGGACAGCGCCTTCCCAAGAATGATGAGCTACGGGATTCTGGAGGACCTCGAGCGAAGCCGTGAGCTCCTCGTGATGGTGACCCATCTCGACCATGTGGGGCGAACGGCCCGCCTGGAGCAGGCACGCCTGATCCGTGACTGGTGGAGCCGCCGACGTCTGCCGTGCATACTGATGGGGGATTTCAACGCCAAACCGGGGTCCGATGTCCATCAAATCCTGACGGACGAGAAGATCGGGTGGGCGGACAGCTGGGTTCTCCTGGGAAGGGAGGAGGGGGTGGAGAGTATGACCCACCACGACTTCAACGGGAATGCTGAGAAATTCCGAATGGATTGGATTCTCCATACGCCCGAGTTTGAAAGTCTGGCTGCTCAGATTGTCCGTGACGACCTGGATGGGCGCTACCCGTCTGACCATTTCCCGTATGTGGTTGACCTGGACTGGAAGTGACCGAAGTCGGCGTGTTTCGGATTCGGGCTGTTTCGAGCTGTGTGGTTCGGTGTCCCCTGCTTGCCCTCAATCGTTTGCAATGATCCTTCGGAGTGATGATGAAAGACAATTTACGAATAGCTCTCGTTCAGCCGAAACCCTATCCCGCCTTCGACGATCCCCGGAACCTGGGGCACGCCCTCCAGTTGCTGGAACGATGCAGGGGAGAGGCTCTGGATGTCATCTGCCTCCCCGAATATTTCCCTTACCAGGGAGAGTTGGAACTGGGGCAGGCCGCCCGGCAGCTCAATACCTACATTGTGGCCGGCCTCGTGGAGGGGGAAGCGGAGAAGCTCTACAATACGGCCACGGTGTTCGATCGGTCAGGGCAGATCCTCGGCAGACAGCGAAAGCGCAACGTCGGGGTCTTGGAGAGGGATCAGCTGGGCATCTCCCCTGGTGACGGGTTCTTCCGGGCCTTTGCCACGGACTTTGGAAAGATCGGAGCTCCCGTGTGCATCGATTTGTGGGGTCAGCCCGAAGCGGCCAGGCAACTTGTGGATCAAGGCGTGGAAATCGTTTTCAACATCAGCATATTCCCAATCCTCAGGGGGCACTGGAGAACCGGTGCACTGGTGCGCGCGTTCGACAACTTCATGCCTGTCGTCGGGGTGAACACGGCCGAATACAATGCCCTGGTGAGCGGCAAAAGGGTACATCAGCATGGCGGCGGGAGCTTTGTGGTCCAGCCTCCGCGCCTCATCGACAAGGATGACTTCCGCCGATGGTTCCGAAGTCTCGATTCAATCCAGGATTGGATCAAGGTGGAAATGGACGGGTTGGAGCGGGTGCAGTTTGTGGAGGTTCACCTGGGAACGGTGAGGCGTTTCAGGCGGGAGTTCTGGGGACGATTCGGCTTCCAGCGGTAGCCATACCCATCCAGTCTGAGATTTAGCTTTTCCTTGACTGGCGCGGAGGCGCAAAGAAATGATGAGAAGAACCCTCTGCGTTCGTCCGGGTGTTTCGCGAGAATGGATGAAATCATCCTGAACGCGTATCATTGGAGCCTGGAGGCTCCGCTTTCATCTTGAACCTGCGGAAAATCGGAAACCGCCCGTTGCGGGCGGTCTCCGCGCTCTGCGATTTGATGGCTCAGGCAATTCGGTGGTGAGCCGCTCACGGCCCCCGTTTTACTCCCGCGGATCCTTTCGGCTTTGCACGTAGACCGGGACCGGCTGCAGCTGCCTCTCCTCCGGGCCTGCCAGGGCAACGATGAGGCTGTCGATCGCGTCGAGGATCTCAGAGCAAACGTCCCCCAGGGTTTTGTGCTCATTCAGGGGCCGCCTTGAATTGTCTGCTTCTTTGATGGCTTTGGTTTCCATGATGGGTTTAAGCTACCTTTTCGAGACTGGAGATATCGTCGTCGCTCAGCACCTTGTCGATATCCAGAAGGATCTTCACTGACCCGCCGAGCTTAGCCATTCCCAGGATGTAGTCCGTGTTGAGTTTGGAGCCGAAAGCAGGGGTGTCCTCGATTTCGGAGCCTTTGATGTTGAGGACCTCGGACACGGAATCCACCACGATGCCGGTTTGAATCTGACCCGAGCCCGTCTGGACTTCAACCACGATGATACAGGTTCTTTCCGTGTAGTCGGCGGTCTCCATCCCGAATCGCGATCGAAGGTCCATAACGGGGATCACCCGGCCCCGCAGATTCACGACACCTTTGACATAGCCGGGGGTTTGGGGCACCGGGGTGATGGGCATCATGCCAATGATTTCCTTGACCTTGAGAATGCCGATTCCGTATTCTTCGCGGTCCAGAAAGAAGCTCAGATACTTGCCTTCGCGGTCACCGGCCTTGTTGCCTATCTGCTTGTTGAGGTGTTCCATTTTTTCCATCATGAATCTCCAGAGTCTCTTCGGTTTTGACGGGAAGCCTTTCCGGCCCATTCCCTTTTTGTCTCGATCGGATGCAGCGCAACGAGAATCTGCAATATGCCAGACGTTGTTCTCTTCATCGGTGTTTTAGAGGCATGCCTTTAACAGAACAAGGTGATCAGATCCCTCTTGCGTCATCCCCTCATGTCTCTGGCGGGGACCCCGCCATCTGAGCACCCTGGATTCACGCCAGGACCGCGCGGGAATGGCGATCAATGCAGCGATCGGCTTCCGATGAGCTTCATGAAGTTTTGGTCGAGGCGAGAGGATTCCTTTCAGCGATGCGGACCTCGGGCGTGTGTGAAGGCTTTGGTCATGTGGACGAAGTTTCTGAGAAGCCGGACCGGCGCCGCATCACCACCCCCGAGGCGATGGCGGCAAAAAGCTCTCTCGATTTCCGCTGATCCGGGTTCAGTGGAGGCCCAGGAGGCCACGATGGGCTCATCCACCTCCGGGTGAAACTGAATCCCGTAGGAGCTCGTCCCGAAGCGGAAGGCCTGGTGAGGGCACCGAGCTGAACCGGCCAGCAGCACTGCGCCTTCGGGAGCATGGAAGGAGTCGTTATGCCACTGAAGGACGGAGAAAAGGTCTGGAAGGCCTGAAAACAGCGGATCCCTTCTTCCCTCCCGGGTGAGGACGATTTCGTGGAGCCCCCTTTCACCATGAGCCCCGCGGCTGACCCGGCCACCGGTGACCTCCGCCAGAAGCTGCCCGCCAAGGCAGATGCCCAGGAGAGGCAGGCCGGAATCCAGGGCATTCTGCATGAGGCGTTTCACGTCATGGAGAAAGGGGAAGCGATCGGTCTCGGACGTGCTCATGGCGCCTCCCAGAACCACCAGTCCGGTCGCCCCCGAAAGACCGTCGCACGGCTCTCCTCTGTGCAGCTGAAGAACCCGGAAATCCAGATGTTCCTCCTGCAGCAGGGATCCCAGGATCCCTGCGGGAACCTCCGGGTCATTTTCGATGATCAGAACCACGCCTTCGTCTCGGTTGTCTCGATCAGCTTCCATGGAGAGCATTCACGGGTGCTGGATTTCATTTCTCCCGACCCGCTGCCGGGGGCGTCTTCAGGCTGGTTTCTGGAGCCAGACTTCCCAATGGTTGAGCTTGGGATAATAAAGAACCATGGCCAGGATGGAAAAGACCCCGAGGAGATAGAAATCCATGCGGTCGCCGGTGAAGAGGAAAAGCACCAGACCGAGCACGGCCGGGATCTCGGCGATGGCATAACCGACGATGTGGGCGGTCTTGAGTCTGCCCAGCAATCTGCCGAAGGTGTCATCGGGCTCCCGTTTCATGATCGCAGTTCTGGCGGCTCGAATGAGGATGAAGGCCAGAACGCCTCCCAGGATGAAGTAATCCTTAAATTCCTTTATTCTTTCGGGGTCGTACCCCTTGAAGGAGTCGACCTGGGTTGAAAAAAATTCGACAACGCCCGCATAAAACGCCAGTCCCCCCATCATGGCCCATGCGATGAGCTTCGCTTCCCGGTACACTCTGGCCAGCTCCGTTGACTCCTGCATCCTAACCTCCGGATATTGTGCACGATTTGTTGAGAAGAGAACGGCCTCGAGGCACAGCCGCTGCAATTCGTTGGTGGCTTCCTCCAGGAGATCGACCTCGCGGAAGGAGAATTCATAGCATGCGCTCTCGTCCCAGTATAAGCCTTCAGCGGTGTGGTGGAAGATGAGGCCGACTTCTTCGACTTTCTGCTGCCAGTCCAGGCGAGTTTGCACGCTCAACCGTCTCATGACTCATCCGGGTCTATTCATTTGTCAGCTGCCGCGCCGATGCGTGCATGGCCCCCGTGAGCGCACTGAAGCTCTCCAACTCCAACCCCTGCCAGGGGGCGCCGAAACGATATGTCTCCGGACGACTCAAGCTGCGGACACTTTTACATTAGTGCCGTTTCGGGATCAAATGCTATTCTAGTGCCAGGCTTTTCAATGAAGATGGATCGTTTCAGGTTTTTCAGGGAATAGCGAGGTTTGAGCCTTCATGGCGGATGTGAAAAGGGTCTACAGATGTCAGCAGTGCGGATACCTCAGCACCAAGTGGCTCGGGCGATGCCCCGAATGTCAGACGTGGCACAGCCTCGTTGAAGAGGTCCAAAGCAAATCCGGTCGTCGTCAGGCGGGGTTGAGGGCGGAAACCGTTCGACCGCCGACCCTTTCGGAGATCCAGTGTGGCGAGGAGAGCCGCTGGCTCACGGGAATGGGGGAGTGGGACAGGGTTCTGGGAGGCGGAATGGTTCCTGGCTCCATGGTTCTCCTGGCGGGAGACCCGGGCATTGGGAAATCCACGCTTTTGCTGCAGGCGTTGGCCCGCTGGGGAGCGGAGCGGAGGGTGCTCTACGTTTCGGGCGAGGAAAGCCCCCAGCAGATTCGCCTGCGCGCCGACCGACTGCAGCTCGACGGATCGAAAATCCACGTCATGGCGGAAACCAGCCTGGAGCCGCTTCTCGATACCCTGGATCATCATCCCGTGGATATCCTGGCCCTGGACTCCATCCAGACGGTCAGCACCCGCAACCTGGAGGTGGCTCCGGGATCCATCAGCCAGGTGCGGGAATGCGCCGGCCAGCTGATGCGCCTCGCCAAGGAGAAGACCGTGAGCGTCTTCATCGTGGGGCACGTCACCAAGGAGGGGTCCATCGCCGGTCCGCGGGCCCTCGAGCATCTGGTGGACACTGTTCTCTACCTGGAAGGCGACCGCACCCATGCGTTCCGGATCCTCCGGGCCGTCAAGAACCGCTTCGGTTCGACCAACGAGATAGGCGTTTTCGAGATGAAGGAGTCCGGGCTGGAAGAGGTGCCCAACCCCTCCCAGCTCCTGCTGGCCGAACGCCCGGTGGGCGTTTCGGGCTCGGTGGTAGTGTGCTCGGTGGAAGGCACGCGGCCGCTCCTTGTGGAGCTCCAGGCGCTGGTCAGCAGCTCCGGCTGGGTGCAGCCGAGGCGCACCAGCATGGGAGTGGACGCCAACCGGCTGTCCCTGCTTCTGGCGGTGATGGAAAAGAAGCTCGGGTTCAATTTCTCCCAGCAGGATGTCTTCGTGAACGTGGCCGGAGGGGTGCGCCTGGTGGAGCCTGCGGTGGATCTCGCCATGATGGCCGCCCTCATGAGCAGCACCCTGGACCAGCCTGTTTCGCCGGGTTTGGTGGTCTGGGGTGAAGTGGGTCTGGCCGGCGAGGTACGCGGGGTGACCCACGGTGCGTTGCGGGTTGCGGAGGCACTCAAGCTCGGATTCGAAGACCACCTGATCCCGCGGAGCAATGCCGAACGGCTGCCGGCGGACCTGGGCGCTCCCTGTACCGGCGTCCGATCGCTCCAGGAAGTTCTGGAAGCGGTCTTCTCGTCGCGGGGTTAGGTTTCAGGTTTCAGGTTTCAGGTTTCAGGTTTCAGGTTTCAGGTTTCAGGTTTCAGGTTTCAGGTTTCAGGTTTCAGGTTTC
>JBFYYO010000072.1:0-15927 GCA_041310025.1 Syntrophobacterales bacterium | reverse complement strand
GTCGGGCTCCGCTCCCTCCAGGATCGCGAGCGCCTTCTCGCCACAGTTGGCCACCGCCACCTCGAAGCCCCGAAGCTCCAGTCGTTCGGAAAGGGCCTGGAGAAGCTCCACTTCATCATCCACCAACAACACTTTGATCTTGGACACTCGCCCCCCCCTTTCCATCAATCATTCAGCCTCTGGGCTCGAAGCGCTTTTTTGGCAGCGAGCTCGCGCTGCCATTTCCGCCTGCACGCCTCCCGGATGCGACGCAGGAGCGTCTCCACATCGAACGGGACCAGAATCTCGTCAAACGCCCCCAGCTTCATGCCCTCAATGCTCGCCGCAAGCGAGTGGTCCTCGGATGAGCTCAGCAGGATGACTTCCACCAGGGGCCGCATCTCCTTGATGGTTCTGAGAAGAGCCAGAGCGAGCTGCCTGTCTCCCGTGAAGCCCAGCAGGACCGCGTCAAAGTCCTTCTTGAGCACCATGTTGCGGGCCTCCGTCTCCTGACAGGCCTCATAGACCCTATAGCGCTCCAGACGCAACCGCTCCGAGATGAGCTTCCGAAACGATTCATCCGTTTCAATGACCAGGACCTTTGCGCCTGCCACCCCTGCCAACCGAGCTCCCTCTTGCACTTCCCCGCCGCGGGAAAGCCGCCGTTTCAGAACGCCCGAGCGCCCTGGCAACCTCATGAATGGGTTTCCAACATCTGACGGAATCTGCCGCCGAAACAGAGTCCCCGGTGACCATCCCGAAAAGGGCGCATCCATCGTCACTCCCGCGCAAATCGGAATCCAGGTCTCTCGAGGTTCTCTGGACCCCGGCGCCTGCCCCGGACTTCGATCCGGATCCCACCGGGCTGACGGCAGATACCACTCTGAAGACAAGCCTCCTGAGAGGCCGTTGCGACATGTCCTGTTTTGGCAAGGGTTGTGCCATATTGCACTTTGTTGATGCAAGCGGGTTTACAGGTGGGACGATCGTACGATGAGAAAAAGCGATACTATATGAAACGTTTTGAACTGTCCGTATCGTAGCAAATTGAAACATAAAGAAACATCAAGTTGAGGCTTCCCGCGGGAACACCAGTGAAAAGCCGGGGCCTTCCTCCCATGCCACTTTCCCCTGAAGGCCCCCCATCACCTCCTCAAGCTCCTTCCATTCCGCCGAGCTCTCCACGGCGGTCCGAAGGTCCGCACTTCCGGCGGCCTCGCCGCTCCAGGTCAACTTCACCATGGGCTGCGGGTCGGACACCACGGTTCCCAGAACCGAAGCCCCCGATGCCAGATGGGTCCAGCAGCATTCATAAGCTTTGAAGATGCTCAGAAGGACCTTCACGGGACAGCTCAGCACGGTCGGCGGCTTTTCCGCCGGGACCACCGAAAGGGTCACCCCCTTCACCCGCGCAAAACGCTCGGCCAGCAGACAGACCTGGTCCACCGTTTCGTTCAGATCGACCTGGGCCACCGAATGATCCGGACTGTGGGCGAACCGGTTCATCCTCGTGGAAAGCTCCACCCCACGGGAAATCTGCTCCAGGATGGTCGTGATCCCTCGCTGGAACCTGGGCTGATGAGGGAAAACCCCCTCGGGGGTCACGGCCAGAAGATCCTCCATCAGACCGGCCGTCTCTTTCACGATGGCAAGAACGTTCTTGAGCTCATGGGTGAAGCCCGCCGCCACCCGCCCAAAAAAGCGAATCTCGCGATCCTCTGCGTTGTCCATTGAACACCCTCCTCATGGATGCCTTGCCCAAATACCTTGAGCTGCAGCCAAAACCATTCTCGCGCAGAGACGCGGAGACGCAGAGAAAGACGACCGTCCCCCTTCAATAGGGTTGAACAAAGGAACATGGCAATGGTTTGGGTCGTCCCCTTTCCCCCCGTCTCCGCGTCTCCCTGTCACTGCTTTTTCCCGCTCTTCTCCCTACGCCTCCGGTAGGCTTCCTGCATTTTCGCCGTGAGCGTTTCCATGTCGACGGGTTTTTCCAGGTAGGCGCAGGCGCCGAGATCCAGACACTCCTGCTCGATCTCCTTCGACCCATGCCCCGTGAGCACGATCACCTCCACGTTGGGGTGCTCCCGTCTCACGCGCCTCAGAACCTCCAGCCCGTCGATGCCGGGCATCTTGAGGTCGAGCACCATGACCTCGGGCTCCTCTTCGTCCAGGATGGACAGAGCCTCTTGCCCGTCGTAGGCCACGGCCGATCCGTAATCCCGCATCTGCAGCCGCTCGGAGAGGGTCTGGACGAAATCCCGCTCGTCATCCACCAGGAGGACCTTTGAAGGCAGAGGGAGATCGAAGTCGTACTTTCGGTAGATGTCCGTCTTGTAGTAGCCCGGACCCACCTTCGTCTCCACGCTGTTCACACCGGGCACGGCGCCGGCGATCCGCTTGAGCTCCGACTCCAGTGAGGACATCAAGAGCACCTGCTTGTTGATGGTGATGAGGACCGCGCCGCTCCTGGCCGAAACCTGGACGTCGTGGCCCGCTCCCGCCAGCTTCAGCTCCACCTGGGAAGCCAGGACAAAATCCTCGACCGCCGCCTGCGACTCGGGCGTCACCCCCAGGATGTCCCTCTCGAGATTCCGGCGGACCAGGTCGACCGCATTCTCGACCGTCGTCTTGTCCATAGGGACCACCATGTCGTAGAGCTGAGGCGCCCAGGGATCTTTCTGATGAAACAGATGCTCCACCCAGAGCACGCGGCTTTCGTCCTCCCGGTGGATTCTTTTCTGGGCCTCCCGCTCTGAAACCCCATCCATTTCCATGGCCTGCTTCACCCGGTATTTCATGTCCGCAATGACGCAGATCTTCAGGACATGGGAAATATCCTTGGGGATCAGGTGGGCGGCATATCCGTGGACCACGAGGCGGTCCTGTTTCAGGGTCTCGGCCAGGGCGGCCTTGACGGTGGCGAGAGATCTCGTTTTCTCGTGGGTGAATTTGTCAAAGACGGAGGCCTTGGCGGTCATGGCGCGCATCAGTTTGGCCGGGTCCGCCTGAAAAAGCCTGCCGGCCTCATCCACCAGAGTGGCGTCATCCGTCAACTGATAGGCAAGGAGCTCCACCAGCTTAGGCACCACCTCGTCCGCATGACAGTAGGATCCGCTGAAAAGGGCGATCACAGACATGATTCCAACCTCGCTCTAGGGTTCTTCCCGCATATTCCGGTTCATCCGCGCAAACGACCGCGCGGCTTTCGTCGTGGGAACGATCGTCAACGCGTGACGTGCCCGTCAATGAAGCAGACGGAAAGGAGGGGACACGCCCCGGCTCCACACTGGGTGTGCGCCCGAATGTGAATGGATTCCACGGCCGTTGCCATCGTCGGGAAAACGTTGTTCACTCCGATTTTCTCCATGAGGTGGGTTCGCTCCATCACGGCCAGAACCTTTTCATTCAACCCGGAGAAGGAGATGTCGTAGCCGGCGCTCCGCACACGCTCCACGATCAAAGACAGCATTTCCTCTCCGGACGCGTCCATGTCGTTGATGCCGTTGCCGACGATCAGGATGTGCCGAAGCTCCGGCTTGGACTCGATGAGATTGTTGATGGAATCCTCGAGGAAGCCGGCATTAGCGTAGAACAGCTGCCCGTCGAAACGCAAGACCGCAATGTGGCGGCATTCCTTGAGACCGTGATCCCTGGCGCTCTTGAAGGACTGGTCCTCGGCCATGGAAAGCAGCGTCACCTTGGGCCGCATGCTCTTGTACAGGAACATGCCCAGGGAGAGCAGCACGCCGATCATGATGCCCTTGTCCAGGTGAGGCGCCGTCCAGAGGGTGGCCAGGAAGGTCATCACCGAAAAGATGCCGTCGTATTTCTGGGCCTTCCAGGCATGGATGAAACCGGAGACGTTCAAGAGACCGATGACGGCCATCATGATGACCGCCGCCAGCACCGACTGGGGGAGGTGGTAGAGCAGCGGGGTCATGAACAGGAGCACGATCCCCACCGTCACGCTCGTGAAAACGCTCGAAAGCCCCGTCACAGCCCCCGACTGAAGGTTGACGGCGGACCGTGAGAAGGAGCCCGAAACGGGGAAGCTCTTCCCGAACGCCCCCAGGATGTTGGCGATGCCCTGTCCGATGAGCTCCTGGTTGGGGTCCAGCCTCTGGCCGGTCTTGGCAGCCATGGCCTTGGCGATGGAGATGGCCTCCATGAAGCCCAGAAGCGAAATGATGGCCGCCGTGGGCAGCAGGAAAAGGATGACTTTAAGGTCCATTTTGGGAAAGGTGAACGCCGGGAGCCCTGGGGGGACAACCCCGACCACGCTGCCTCCTCCCATCATGAAAACGGAGGATTCATCCACGGCCTTGTTGCCCACGCGGATTTGCCAGGTCCGCCCGTCGCTCTTGACCCCTGCGGGCAGCTCTTCCCGGGGATAGAAAGCCAGTCCGCTCCCCTCAGTCGGCACGCCGGCGAACAGAACCTTGCGCAGAACGGCTCGATCCTCGCGTGATTTGGCCTTCAGTTCATCCATCCTCGTTGAAATGACGGTGATGTTATGCTTCAGGTCCAACGTTTCCTTCGAGTGCGCCCCCTGCTGCTCCTCCACCTCGCCCAGCTTTGCCGTCAGGGCGGTCCGCTCTGCCGCAAGTTTGTCCATCTCGCCCACGCTTTCGTTGAATTTTTTGAGCGTGGACTGGATCCGCTCGGACTGGATGGCCGAAAGGGGAACCTTCGCGTTGTGCTCGTAGCCCGTCCCCCATGAAATGAGGATGGTGACCCCAACGGCCACCAGGACGTAAGGGATTCTTCGATCGAGGCGCCGCAGTCCGTACATGAGGGCGAAAGCGAGTGCCCCCAGACCGAAGGTGGGCCAGTGGGTATGATGCAGGGCCGCCTTGATCACCAGATAGACCGTTTCATAGTGGTGCTCCGCTTCGTCCACATAGACGTTGAATATCTTGGAAAGCTGGGAGGTGGCGATGATGAGAGCGCCGGCGTTCGTGAAACCGTTCACGACGGGGTGCGATAAAAAATTCACCACAAGGCCCAGGCGAAACACGCCCAGTGCGAGCTGGAAGAGTCCCACGATAAGGGCCAGGATGATGGCGTAGGCGACGAAAGCCTCGCTCCCCGCGGTCGCCATGGGGCTGAGGGCCGCCGAAGTCATGAGGGACACGATGGCCACGGGACCCGTCGCCAGCTGCCGGCTGGACCCAAACAGGGCTGCCAGCATGGGGGGCAGCAGGGAAGCGTAGAGGCCGTAATGGACGGGCATGCCCGCCAACTGGGCGTAGGCCATGGACTGCGGGATCAGGATCAGCGCCACGGTCAAGCCGGCGATGAAATCGGTGCGCAGACTCGCGGCGTTCATGTCCTTGATCCACGCCATAAAGGGAAACAACACCCGAATCATTCTAATTCCTCCTCCTCAAAGTGTCCTCATGCCGAGCTCACCGCGTTGCGAAGCTTTTCCACCAGCTCTTCAATACTCAAAGGTTTCATCAGGAAGTCGAAGGCTCCCAGGCGCATCCCTTCCATGCCTTCCCGAGTGGATCCGTGGCCCGTGAGAAGGATGACCTTGATGTCGGGGTGAGTCCGGCGAATGTGCTGCAGTACATCCACGCCGCTCATTCCGGGCATCATGAGATCGAGCACCATCACCTGCGGAGGATCTTTTTCGATGGCAGCCAGGGCCGCCTCACCGCTGCCGGCCGTTCTGGCCTTGATGCCTCGAAACGCCAACCGCTCCGCCAGGGCAGAGATGAACTCCTCCTCGTCGTCCACCAGAAGCACTGTCCAATCCTCCATGCCTTAACCTCCAGCCTCTTTCAGGGGTTGCTTGGGCAAGATGACGGTCATCTTGGTGCCCACTCCTTCCTTGCTTTCGACTTCGATGGTTCCACCCAGCTTCTTGATGATCCCGTAGGTGATGGGCAGTCCAAGACCCGTCCCCGTTCCTTTCTTGGTGGTGAAGAAAGGCTCGAAAATGTGCTTGAGCGTGTCCTCGGACATGCCGGACCCGTTGTCCTCAATGGCGACGGCATCGAAATCCGCATCCTTCTCCCAGGAGGAGATGGTAATGCTCCCGCCATGATCCACGGCGGCGAGGGCGTTGTTCAGAATGTTCAGGAACACCTGCTGCAGCTGGCCGCGGTCCGAGGCAATCCTGGGCAGGTTGGGCTGCAGCCGCATCTCAACAGCCACATTGCGATACACGGCCTCGCGCTCCAGAAAACCCACGGTTTCGGTGAGGACTTCGTTCAGGTCCAGCACCTCGATCTGGACCTCCATCCTCTTGGCGAAACCGAGGAGGCGGTGGGTGATGGATCGGCAGCGCTGCACCGACTGGAGGATGGCCTTGATGAGCCCCAGGAATTTATCCTTTTCCGGAAAAGCCGCGCCGTGCCGGATCAGGTCCTCCATCAGTCCGGCCTTTTCGTTGATGATGGCCATGGGGTTGTTGATCTCGTGGGCCACGCCCGCCGCCAGCCGTCCGATGGAGGAGAGCTTGTGGGAATGCTCCACTTCCCGAAATGCCGCTTCGCGGCGCTCGTCGCACTCGCGCATGCGCTTGACCAGAACATCCGTCAGCTTGAAAACCACGAGAAAAATGGCAATGACACTGGCCACAAAGAGGAAGAAGAGCTCGCTCTTGAGTGTGTACCAGGCCCGCAGAACTTCGGCGCGCTGCTTGACGACCACGAGATTGTAGGGGGAGTGCGCGAAGGACGCGTAGGCCATGAGGACGTCCCTCCCTTCACGGTCCGTCAGCTCCACCACATTGGCCTCGAAACTGGCCGGGGGAATGGGCAGCTGAACCGTCTCGAGTACGTCCCCGTACCACCGGGACTGGGTCTGCAGCACCCCCTTCTTGTTCATGAGAAAAGCATCGCTTCTGGGGTCGAGCCCCATGGAAGCAATGAGATCGTTGTAGCGCGCCGTGTCGATGGTGGCCCTCAACGTCCAGTTCTTTCCCTCCGCCGGGCTGGACTGAACGGCGATGACGATGTGGGGGAATCTCCGGTAACCTAGAAAAACATCGCTGACATGACTTCCTCGGATCTTCGTCTCGTGAAACCACTCCTGTTCGGAATAGTCCTTTCCCTTGAGCTCGTAAGGGCCCACGTAATTCACCTGCACCCCCGACTCATCGATGAGCCCAATATCGACGAATCCTCCGAACTCGCTCTTCATGACCCGGAAGATGCGCTTGAGCTCGTTTTCGTCCGCCAGTTGATCAAACGTGTAGGCCGACGCAATGAAACTGACGGCCGAGAGACGCTCGGCAAGAAACAGCTCGAAGGAGTGTTTGGCTTTGTTGACCAGGATCCTCATTGGGTTGACGATTTCCTCTTTGAGGGCGGTCTGGTACTGATGATAGTTGACGGCCGCCATGAGCAGCATGGGGACAATCGTCACGAAAATCATGAGGATCATCATGTTCCGCCGAAGCACGTTGTACCGCTCGGGAGAATCGCCGTCTTCGTCGATGCTAAGCAGACTCAGCCTGGCAAGCCAGCTTTTGGGGTTCATCCCTCCTGCCTCCCTCGATCCATCAGGATCTGCCCTGGTTGCAATGTTCCCGCCCGGAAGCGCTCGAGCACCTCCTCACAGGGGCCGATGACGGAATCGATCACGTGGACCCGCTTCCAGACAAGATACTGGTAATATTCCTCTTCGATGCCCCCACAAATGACCGTCTGCACGTCTTCCGTCAGAATCATGTGACAGAGCTTCTCGGCGGAAGCCTGAGGCAGCACCAGGGTCCGCTCATCCTGCACCTCTCCATGCTCACCGATGGCGGCGATGAGGACCTCCGTCGTGAAATCGAATCGCGGCGTCACATTGCTCCCGTGGAGGCAGATGAGAACTTTGTTCATGTGTCGATGCCATACTGCTTGAGCTTCCTCCAGAGCGTGCTGCGCCCCCAGCCGAGCAGCCCGGCAGCCTTGGTTCGACGGCCTTTGGCCTTGACCATCGCCTCCAGAATCATTTTCCGCTCTACCGCGGACCAGTCCAGGGAGGATAGATCGTCTCCCGCCAGGATGGGTTTGTCCCCTCCGGACCGCTGCAGGGCTGGCTGATGCTCCATTTCGCGGCCGGCTCTCGGATCCAGCAGATAAGCCGGCAGGTGCTTCGTGTGGATGTGATCGTCCTGAGAGATGGTCAAAGCATACTCCACAATGTTTTTCAGCTCTCTCACATTGCCCGGGTAGGGATAGGCCAGCAGCGCTTTCAGGGCGCGGGCGGAAAAGCCCTTGATGGGCTTCTTGAGCTTGGCGGCGTAGCTTTGCAGGAAATGATCCAGGAGAAGTCGAATGTCGTCGCCACGCTCCCTCAAAGCCGGGAGCTTCATTCGGACCACGTGGAGTCTGAAGAGAAGATCTTCCCGGAAACGTCCCTGGCGGACCATCTGCTCCAGGTCGCGATGGGTGGCCGCAATCACCCGGACGTTGACCTGGAACCCCTTGGTGCTGCCCAGGGGATGCACGATGCGATCGTCCAGGAAGGTGAGCAGCTTCACCTGGAGAGACAGGGGCAGGTCCCCGATCTCCGTGAGGTAGAGCGTCCCGTTGTGGGCCAGGCGGAAGCGCCCGGGCTTGTTCTCGACGGCCCCCGTGAAGGCCCCCTTCTGGTGCCCGAAAAGCTCCGACTCCAGGAGTGTCTCCGGCAGGGCGCCGCAGTTCACCTTAATGAAAGGGGCCTTGGCACGCGGAGAGGCCTGGTGGATGGCCTCGGCCACAAAGTCCTTCCCCGACCCCGTCTCGCCCGTGATCAGAACCGACGAATCCGACTGGGCAATGACGGGCAGAATCTGATAAATCCGCTCCATCTCGGGACTGCGTCCGATGATCTGCCCAAAGCCATACGACTGATCCGTCTTTCCGCTGAGAGACCGAAGCAGGCGAATGTCCTGAATGGATTCCAGGTAGCCCACCAGCTTCCCGTGTTGATCCCGAACGGGCGAAAACGTCATGCGAACGGGGATCTTCTGGCGGTCCCGATTGACAATGTTGCCTTCGATGTTGACCGGCTCGGAGATCGCTTTCACCCGCCTCAGGGGACAGTCCTCCAGGCAGATGTTGCTCCGCAGGATGTACTCGCACGGAATCCCCTGAGCCTCCTGCTGGTTGTAGCCGGTCAAGGCCTCCAGGGCACGGTTGATGAACTGTATCCGTCTCCCTCTCTCGACCACGGCCACACCCAGCGGAATCTCATCGAGGAGCATGGGCAGGCTGACGGGGCTGTCGAAGAGCCCGGCGACCTGGGGAAGAGACCGGAAAGCCATCCTGAGTCTGGAGCCTCCTTGCTGGAAAGGGGCGGGGAAAACACTGTTTCATCATGACACATCAGGAAACATCAAGGGCGCCTGCGCCCAAAACAGAGTCGAGAGCGTCTCCACAAAAGCAGTGGGCGGGCAGGAGAGCCGTACCCTTGTCCAACTCAGCACAACTCCCCGCCATGGAGTCGTGTTGAGAAATGGAGGGACTGCGCGACACCCCCCGTCAGGGGTCAGGATCTTAAGGGCATTTCAATGGCTTGTCAAAACAAAACGTTTCAGAATGATACAACCATTGGCAGAGGAAATGCCCCGGAAGAAAACCCGGGAGAACCCACTCGAGACCAACCGGGACCCCACCATGGGCTGGCTCTTGCAACGCACCCATCTCTGGGATAAAAGTGCCCCATCTTCCGATACAGACAGCGGCCTGGGAGGACGGATCCTCCCTGTCCGCCATGAAAGGAGATTGCCTCCCGTGGGCTTGACGTTCCCCGCATCCCTGAACATCCGGCAAAAGGTCATTCTGGGGCTGACCATCATGCTGGTGGTGATCACCGCCATCGGGCTCATTTCGTACCACTACCTTCGAGAGATCGAGCGCAAGCAGCATTTCGTGGAAGTGGCGGATGATCTGAGCAACACCATCCTGGAAATGCGGCGCTATGAGAAGAACTATCTGCTCTACGGAAGCTCGCAGGAACTGGATGAGAACCGAAAGTATGTGAAGCTTGGGCTTGAAACACTGAAGAGGATTTCGCCCGAAGGACTGGAATTGAGGGCCGCTCCGGTTCTCAAGCGTCTGGAGCAGGAGCTTTCGGCCTACAGCGATTTGATGCAGCAGCTGGCGAGCCGAAGCCAGCAAGCAGATGCATCCGGCGACAACGATCTGGAGGAGCTGCTGCGTGACCGCGGCAAGAGACTCGTGGATGTCTCACTGGAGCTGGTTTCTTTTGAGCGCAGGAGGATCCTCAGCATCATCACCACGTTGAAGGCTCAGCTGC
The DNA here is from genome assembly GCA_041310025.1 of Syntrophobacterales bacterium. GTDB lineage: Bacteria > Desulfobacterota > Syntrophobacteria > Syntrophobacterales > Syntrophobacteraceae > JALOOX01. The sequence goes on along the minus strand of JBFYYO010000072.1, from coordinate 5,703 downwards.
TGACCTCCCTCGGTCTTTCCCTGGTCGTGGGAGCCTTCCTGATCCCCATCGTGGCCCGGAAGATCATCAAGCCCTTGCGCGTCATCGAGAAGACCACCCTGCGCATTGCCGAAGGCGATTTCAGGCCGCTTCCCGTCATGCAGACCCACGACGAAACCCAGCGCGTCGTCGAGGCCTTCAACCGCATGATCGCCGAGCTCGAGAAGCGCCAGGATCAGCTGCTCCAGGCCAAAAAGCTCTCCTCCCTCGGAACCCTCACGTCCGGAATCGCCCATCAGCTGAACAACCCGCTCAACAACATATCCACCTCCTGCCAGATCCTGCTGGAAGAGCTCCAGCAGGCCGAGCCCGAGTTTATGCACAGGATGCTTTCCAATATCGAGCAGGAAGTCCATCGCGCCCGGGACATCGTGAGAGGCCTCCTGGAATTCTCCCGGATCAAGGAGTTCTGCCTGGTGCCGACTCCCCTGCTCCAGGTCGTGGAGCGCTCGGTGAGTCTCATCTCCAGCCAGATCCCTCCCGGTGTGGAAGTGATCAAGGATATCCCCGGAGACCTGAGCCTGAACCTGGATGCGCAGCGCATGCAGCAGGTCTTCTTGAACCTGATCGAAAATGCCGTCCACGGCATCGAAGCCCCGCCGGGCCAAATCAAGATCACGGCTCGTGCCGGCCTGGATCACCAGAGTGTTCTCATCATGGTCGAGGATACGGGGAAAGGCATTCCGGAGAACGTCATCGGCAGGGTCTTCGATCCATTCTTCACCACGAAGGAGGTGGGGGTGGGCACCGGCCTCGGGCTTTCCATCGTGTACGGGATCGTTCAAAAGCACGGAGGCTCAGTCTCCGTGGAAAGCAAGCAGGGGGAAGGGACTCGCTTCACCATCAGCCTGCCCGTGGAGCACGTTTGCTAGGAGGAGAGCAGAGACGGATGGAAGGGGCCCGTATCCTGATCGCTGAAGATGAGCCCATCGCCCGGGACAACCTGGCGCATGTACTGCGGAAAGAGGGCTTCGAAACCGTTGCCGTTGAAAACGGGGCGCTGGCCATCCAGGAGCTCGAGAGGCGCGAGTTCGATCTGGTCATGACGGACTTGCGCATGCAGCCGGTGGGAGGCATGCAGGTCCTGAAGCGGGTCAAAGAGCTCCATCCCCACACGGAGGTCATCGTCATCACCGGGTTTGCCACCGTCTCCTCGGCGGTGGAAGCCATGCAGTCCGGGGCTTTCTATTACGTCCCGAAGCCCTACAAGATCGACGACGTGCGCATTCTGGTCCGCCAGGCTTTGGAGAAGCGGTCGCTGCGCCGCGAGGTTTCCGAGCTCAGACGTCAGATCCAGAGTCAGAAAGAAGCCCCCCTCATCATCGGCAGCAGCCCCCAGATGGAAGCCCTCAAAAAGACCATCCGCCAGATCGCCCCCACCGACTGCAACGTCCTCATCCTGGGAGAGACGGGAACGGGCAAGGAACTGGTGGCGAAGACCATCCACCAGTTGAGCCCGCGTGGCGACAAACGATTCCTGGCCATCAACTGCGGCGCATTCAGCGAGGAGCTCCTGGCCAACGAGCTCTTCGGGCATGAGCGGGAGGCCTTCACGGGGGCACGGGGCGTCAAGAAGGGCCTGTTGGAAGCCGCCCAGGGGGGCACGGTCCTCCTGGACGAGATCGGCGATATGCCCCTCCCCATGCAGGTGAAGCTTCTCCGGGTCCTTCAGGAGAAGAATCTCATTCGAGTGGGCGGAACCGATGAAATTCCCGTCGATTTGAGGATCCTCGCGGCCACCAACAAGGACCTGAAGCGCGAGGTGGAGCATGGGACGTTTCGCAGGGATCTTTACTACCGCCTGGATGTGATCTCGCTGCACGTTCCCCGCCTGGCCGATCGCAAAGACGACATCCTTCTCCTGAGCCTGCATTTCCTGCGAAGGATTTCCGAGGCGCAGGGGAAACACATCGAGGCCATTTCGGACGAGGTCATGGATGTGCTGCTTTCCTACGAGTTTCCGGGGAATGTCCGCGAGCTGGAAAACATCATGGAGAGGGCCGTGACCCTGGCCAACGGACCGACCGTCGAGATGCGCCACCTTCCGGTCGATCTGCAGGAGACGGCTCAGCTCCTGAAGAGACCCAGAGGGGAGTATCTCACACTGGAGGAGAACGAGCGGGAATACATCGAGTGGGTCCTGGAACAGGTGAATGACAACAAGACACGGGCAGCGGAGATTCTGGGAATCGACCGCGTCTCCCTGTGGCGAAAGCTCAAGCGCTTCGGGATCGGCTGAAAGAGCGGTTCCACGACAAAGCGGAAGGTCTTCCCGGCGAAGGACTTCAGGACGGAATCACGAGCACGGGCCGCCTGGCGGCACGAATGATCGCCTCCAGACTGCGCCCCGTGAGAAGACTCCAGAAACCCTGCCGGCCACGGGACCCCAGAACGATCATCCCAATGTCCCTTTCGCGCAGCATCCTGCGGACGGCTCTGCCCGTGAAACCCCTCACCAGCACGCCTTCACTCCGGAGCCCGCTTTTGGAGGCCCTGCAGCGGAAGTCCTCCAGAAGACCCACCGGGGACGGCCGGTCGGCACTGGAGGGAGATGCAGAGATTACGACCGAGGAATTCGACCGGTGAATGCCGGTGAAAAGTGCAGTGAGGGCGGCACCGTAGGATGAGGCGAGATCGATGCCGCCCTCGATCAAAGCCTCGGCCCCCTCCGATTCATCGATGACCAGCAAGGCGCTATCCCAACGGACCGGGATTCCCTCGGGGACGATCAGCACATCCTTCCGGCACGACCCGATGAGCCTGGAAGCCGTGCTTCCCAGAACCAGCCTCAGCCATGAATTCTCAGGGGGGGCCCCCAGAACGATCAGATCCTGACCTCCGGCCGCAGCGTGCTCCATAATCTTCTCGTGGACCTCTCCCTCCTCACAGGCTACGCGGATCCGGACCCCCATTGACTCTCCCAGCTCCACAGCCCGTCTGAGGATCTCCTCGCAGGAGCCCAGGATGGCCCCCTCAACATTTTTCACCCCCACGAGGCTCAGGTCGCCTTCGTAGGGGGGAACCACCACCATGGCGGCAACCCGGCCCCGACTCCACTGGGCCAGGCGGATGGACTCCGAGAGGGCCAGGAAGCCCGCCTCGGATCCATCCAGCACCACCAGGATATTCCTATGCCTCCGCATAGCTCTCCGCCAGTTGATGTACCTCTCTTCTCGCTTTCCACATGCTGGCGAGAATGATAGCAGCTCCTATGCCCAGTGCAAGACACATGACGACGAAACTGGCCTTGTTGAGAACGCTGACCATCGCCGGATCGATGTTCGTGAGCCCCAGCTGGTTCAGGTATTTCGGAATGGCCAGTGCACGGCTCAGGGCCACGATGAGCATGATGGTGGCCATCACGACCTTGATCATGTGCTCCTTGACGTAGGTCGTGCCGATGGCACCCAGCTGCACGCCCAGGAGCGAGCCGCCCAGGATGATGAGCACCAGGCGGATGTCCACCATGCCATGCATGGCCCAGTTGATGGTGCCGCCCAGCCCCATGACGAAGGCAATCAGAAGCTCGGTGGCCGAAGAGACAAGGCTGGAAGCCCCGATCACGTAGATCATGCCCGGTACCCCGATGAAGCCGCCGACGGCGATGGTGGCGGCCAGCATGCCCGTGGCCAGTCCGACGGGAATGGTGAACCACATGGAGATTCTCACATTGGCCGTCTTGAAATGCATCATGGGCGGCAGGTTGATGGTCTGAAGCTTCAGAGCGAGGGCGCAAACCTGATCCAGTCCACAGGATCTCGCAGACTTTACGGCATCGCGGAACACGTAACCTCCCACGACCACGAGAATGGCGACGAAACTGACGCTCACGTAAAGGTCCGAGCCCACCTGTCCCCACTTCTCGAGAATCATGTGCTGAATCTGGATCCCCAGCTGCACGCCGACACCTGCGGAGACAGCCATGACGAGCCCGAGCTTGATGTCCACCTGCCCATATTTGAAGCGCTTGATAGTTCCCACCAGCGCTTTGGGAAACTTGTGGCACATGTTGCTCGCGACGGCCACGGCGCCCGGCACCCCGAGGCTCATCATGCCGGGCGTCAGGACAAAGGCCCCACCCGACCCGATGAATCCGCTCACCAGACCGCCGATGAAACCCACCACAAACAGGAACAGGATGGAAAGGGGGTCGAGGGTGATGAACTGCAAAGCTTGGCTGGTCAAATCCTGCATTTTTCCTCTCCTTTATTCAGCTAAGAATTCAATATGAACTTCGAATGCGGGAACGGATTCAGCACATCATCTGTCGATGCGGTGAAAAGGGTTCACGTAAGCGTAAGCGCGCGGCCTTTTCTGAGCGGTCTTCTTCTTCTGGATCACCTTCTGTTCCGTCTGCCGCAGAGCGGGCTTCTGGTTCGCCTCGATGCCGAGGAGGGACCAGAGGTTGTGGGCAAAGGATCCGTGAACGAACGAAACGAGGAAGACCGTCGCCACGGGCAGAGCCGCGTACCAGCCCCCCTTCGTGAAGGTCTGCATCACGGCGTCCGCATTCCAGAAAACGGCGGCGTAAAGGGATGCGGTGAGGACCCCAAAGCCGATGGTCTTTCCCACGGGTTTCTTCTGCTGCGTAATGTGCTCGCTGGCCATGTCATGGTCTCCTTTCGAATCCAAAGAATGTGAAATAACACTGAACATCGGAATGGTGACCCCCTGGGCGACCTCATCCCGGTCAACCCCGGAGTCGACCACCACGAACTCGATTCGCTTGACACGATGGTTGAGCTCCTCCACCGCGGAGCCCAACTGACCGGATGTCAATACATGCCCGCAGCGGACGCCCTCTCGATCCGCTTTGCCCCGAAAGACTCGAACCGCTTTCAACGCCCGGTTTCCCTGACTCTCCGCATCCTGTCGATCGACTCCCAGCACACACAATGCAAGCAGGTCGTAATCCAGTCTTGCGGCCAGGTGGATCGCATAACCCATCACTTCTTCCGAAAAGGCGCTCCCTCGACCCACAACCAGGATCTTGCGCCTTTCTTCACCGCTCATGCCTGAATGATTTTCGGTCTCGTCGTTGCGCATGTTATGATCCACCTCTCTTGAAGACTCGGAACAGGAACCCGGTCCACGTTGCTTTCCTACTATATCAACAGCCATACCAAGAGATTTAAGCTGTTGAAAATATAGATAAATCTGAATACTTTGACTCAGAATGCTACCGGCGGACTGTTGCATATCCGAAACAGAAACCAACCGTTCATTGTTTAGCTATTGGAATTTCCAAAATCGACCCGAACGGATGAGGAAACGGTCCAGGAGAGCCAGGACCTGGTGGACCTCCGTGCCGCCATCGAGAAGGCGGAGCTTCCCGAGCCGGCCGCAGCGACTGTGGCCAGGGAGTTGGAGCGGCTGGAAAAGACGGATTCGTCCAGCCCTGAATACACCATCGGGCTGAATTATATCGAGTACATCATCGCCCTTCCCTGGCATGCCTTCACGGAGGACAACCTCGACCTCAAGCGGGCCGAAAGCATTCTGGAGGCCCATCACTTCGGGCTCGGCCACGTCAAGGAGCGCATACTCGAATACCTGGCCGTTCGAACGCTGTGCAGCCTGCGGGATTTTCATATCCTGGTGGTGGACGACGAACCGATTGCCCGAGCGAACCTCGAGTACATCCTGAGAAAGGAAGGCTACCAG
>JBFYYO010000071.1:0-16690 GCA_041310025.1 Syntrophobacterales bacterium | reverse complement strand
CGGTGGTATCGCCCGCTATCGCGGACTCAACCACCGGCTAATGGCTTTGAACCCTCCGGGTTCGCTTCTGATCGTTGTTCCAAAAGATCTGCACCCAAGAACGATGTTGACTCCGTGACCGTCATGTGCTACGCGCATTCCCATAACTTCTTGGGGAAGGGTATCCGTTCATCGTCGGTATTGCAGTCAAGCCTTTACAGTTTGCTCGGTCTGCAACATTCCAGAAAGGAGGTCTTACTCCTGAAAAGTTGGCTTCAGCCAGTCTTCAGGATGGCGTCCGTCTCAATTGCTCAGGGCTTATCCGGTTGCGGGTCATGTTCATGATCCTGTTCTGATTATCCTGCATCTCGTTGTGGTTTCACATTCCATAATCGTGGAAGAGTAGGCACCGTACGTGTCCGGCACTCGGCATTCGTCCCGAGGCTCGAGGCGATCCCGGCCTGATTCGGGTTGTGCCTCGATGAGATCTTTGTCGTGCCGGCAAGGAGGAGAATCTCTCATGAAAGGCATCGCAAAACTGACGGGAATCTTTGTGCTTGCTCTGAGCCTGGCGGCGGCCGGATCGGCCGGAGCAGATGTCGGGTGGCTTGAAGGGAATCCGGACACCATTTGGAGCCGGTCTCCCGGCTTTTACAGAGAAGGCAGCGACTGGTACGCCATTGTCCATGTCAAGCCATCGGTGACGCGGGTCAGACTGGAGGGGGATTTTACCGGGTGGGGGAAGAAGCCCGTCGATCTCATCAAGACCCCGGACGGGAAGTTCTGGTGGTTCAAAGGAACAGACCAGAGCTTCATCAAACCGCCTGCCGCAGGGGACAGGTATCTGTTTATATTGAATGAAGGTGACGGTCCCGATCAAATGCGGCAAGACCCGGCGGCACGGCGGGTGGAAAACTCGGATCTGGTCAGCAAGTCCCTGGTGACCGTGAGCCAGGAATACCGGTGGCAGGATGCCGGCTGGAAGCCGCCGGAATGGAACCGCCATGTCATCTACCAGCTGCATCCGTTGCGGTTCACCGATCGCAACGTGGACGGGCAGGGCAGGAAGCTGTCCCCACTGCGGCAGGTGATGGAAGAGCTCGACAACGACGGCCACAACGACTATTTGAACCAGCTCGGCATCACCGCTGTCCAACTCCTGCCGGTGAACGAATTCCCGGGTGATTTCAGCTGGGGGTACAACCCGTCGTTCTTCTATGCCGTCGAGTCTTCCTACGGAGCTCCCGACGACTTGAAAGCACTGGTGGACACGGCACATCGCAACGGCATATCGGTCATCCTCGATCTCGTATTCAACCATGGGGGTGTCGGCGATAATGTCTTGTGGCAGATCGCTCAGGAAAACACGCATCAGGGCACTTACTACGATGGGGATACACAGTGGGGAGCGCTGGTCAACTTCGACAACGATGTGGCCCGCCATTTCTTCGTTCAGAATGTTCTATATCTCGCCCGCGAATATCACATCGATGGATTCCGATTCGATGCCACCCGGCCCATCCACAATCCCTTCGACGGAAATATCCGAGTGGGCGGCTCGGGCGGCGGTTGGAATTTCCTGAGAGAGATCCGTTCCAGAACCAAGTCCGTGCACCCGGGTCTTCTGTTGATTGCAGAAGAGCTTCCCAACACATGGTGGCTCACTACCGAGAGGGTGGATACGGATTGGGGCGGGGACCGGCATGGCCCGTTCGATTCCCAGTGGGCTGATCCCTTTCACGACCATTTCAAATCTGCACTCACCGGCAGTCATCTGGACCATCTGAGGGAAGTGTTCACCTCCTTTGGCGATACCTGGCAGGACGGGCTCATTTACAGCGAATCTCACGATGAAGTCGGAAATACCGACGACAGAATCGCCCGGCGGGCTCGCGACGGCAAAGGCTGGGAAATGGGGCAGATCGCCGCGGCGGGAACCGTGCTCGGTCAGGGCATTCCCATGATCTTCATGGGGCAGGAAGCGGGTGAGTGGATGCAGTTCGGCCAGGATGACGGAAAGCTTCAGGAGTACAACCCCGGGACCGGAGGTACCTGGTGGGATGACCGGCTTCCGCTCTCTTCCTATGAAACCAACGCGGGACAGAACAAAGTCCGCCAGTGGTTCAGAAGAATGGCTCAAGTCCGCGTGAGTGATCCCGAGAGCTTTGCTTGGAAGAGCATTCAAATCACTCACCTTCATAACGACAACGGCGTCGTCGCATTCATTCGGGATGACGGAAAGTACCTGGTGGTCTTGAATTTTCGGGGCAACAGCTGGAAACACTATCGAGTCGGGGTCACCGGGCGATACCGGGAGATTGCCAATACCAGCTGGCCGCAATTCAACCTGGGTGGCTATCCGCTGCGCACACGGGGGGGAGATCGGAGCTTTTCCATCCAAGACGTCCCGGTCCCCGCCTATGGTGCCGTTGTTCTCAGGCGCGAAAGTTGAACCTCCAAAGGGTTCGTTTCGAGCCGGAAGACCGCGCCGCTCAGCATCACCGCGGTCCGTCGTTCCATCATCTCCCTGGAGATCTCGTCTGCGGCGTATGGGGGGGGCACAACACATGAAGAAGTACACAGTGTTGACGACACTCAGATGCAACCTGCGATGCAGGTACTGCTACATCGAAAAGCGGGACACCACCCTGTCGCGACAGACTGCTGAAAGCATCATCGATTTCGTCTACCGCAGCACGCCGCCCGATGAAAAGATCGATCTGGGATTCTTCGGAGGTGAGCCCCTGCTGGAGCTTGGGGCAATGAAGATGGTCCTCGAGGTCATAGAGAATCATCCCATGTACGATCCTGACAGGGTCCAGCTGTCGGTGACGACCAATGGGACGGTGTTCTCATCGGAGATAGCGTCCTTGCTCCGCCGGCATGGCATTGTCTTCTGCGTGAGCTGCGACGGTCCTTCGCACGTGCAGGACACCTTCAGAGTGTTTCCGGACGGGTCGGGAAGCTCCGCCGCGGTGGAACGGACGATCCGTCAGGCCAGGGAAGCCCTTCCAATCGTGCTGGTCAACGCGGTCTATCATCCCCAGACCTTCCAGCAGCTCCCCGAAACGGTCGGGTATTTTTCCAGCATGGGATTGCGCCAGATTCATCTGAATCCGGATTTCTCGGCGCCCTGGTCCAGGGATGAAGCCGCACGAATCCCGGAGGTTTATGGACGGATCGGTCGCCTGTACGCCTCCTACTACCTCAGGGGAGATCCTCATTTCATCTCCCTCATCGACAGCAAGATCTCCGTGATCCTGAGGGGAGGCTACAAGCCTTTGGAGAAGTGCCAGATGGGCACCCGTGAACTGGCTTTTTCTCCCGACGGCTATGTCTACCTTTGTGAACGGCTCGTCGGGGCAGGTGATGGAAGCAACCACTGCATCGGTCACATCGAGAGAGGGTTTGGCCTCGGCAACCGGGCCTGTCCCGGACCCACCCTGCAGTGCAGCACCAAGGAGTGCCTCGACTGCAGCCTTCGAGACCACTGCATGAATTGGTGCGGCTGCTCGAACTATTTTTCGACGGGCTCCTACGATCATGTCGGCCCCTTTTTGTGTGCATCCGAAAGAGCTGCCATACAGGTTGCCTATGAGGTGATGGAGGAGTTGGAAGCGAAAGTCGGGTCCGTTTTTGTGGAACACCTGGCCGGGGGAGCTACCATAAACAGCCTGCTGAAAAGGTGAAGGCGCACGTGAGCTGACGCGGTTCTTAGGCCTGCTCGGCTTCCGTGACGGGGAAAGTGTCTGGTCTCCCAGTTCAACCGAGGGCGTCAAACATGAAAGGAGGTCGGTATGAATTTCCAAACGGCAAGCTACCCGGTTATTTGGCTCAGGGGGATACCTGCAGATTTTTGGCTGAAACACTCGCGGGTCGTGGAGGAATACGTCAAAGCCGCCAAGCTGCAGGCCTTGGATCAGACGCACCTGGTGACGAAGTTGGAGGTGATGGCACCCAGAGCTTCACAACAGGCAGCAACGGCGGCGACCAGGGCCAAGATTCTTCCGCAGGATATTCGAGGGGGGATTCGTGTGGCCCACCTTCACCTGAAAGATCAGATCTACCTGCTCACGGATACACAGTGGAAGGAGTTCTCAGGCAGAATGATGAAAGATTTCTCAGCAAAGATCAGCAATGCGTCATCGGTATCCTTCGACCAGCTTCTGGATCTCAGTGAAGCCATCGATACCATTCACGTGTAGTTGAAGCAGCCAGTCGGAATTCGGACCGGAACTGGACGGGCTCGCCTTCAATGTTTCCTCGGCCCTTCCAGTTCGTCCGGCTGGCGGAACCGTGTGTTTCCCCTTCCCGCCGGCAGGCGACCACTGGAGTCGCAATGCCATGTTCTAGCCTTTCATCATCTGCCGTAGCACGGTCTGGAGAATGCCTCCGTTGCGATAGTATTCGACCTCCACGGGTGTATCGATGCGGCAGACCACCTGGAATTCTTTCACACCGCCTGCGGCATCGACAGCGCGCACGTTGAAACGTTGCTTGGGCTGGACGGTGGCCCGATCGGGCAAACTGAGGCTGGACAATCCCGGACCGAAAAACTCCACGAACTTGTCGACGACTCCCCTGGCACGCAGCATCTGGGTCACCGTGAGAACAAGGTCTGTAGCCGTGGTGCCCTCAGGGAGTCTTTCGGTGAGCTTGAAGCCCACCACCTGTGGGGTCAGGATGTAGAGGGGCTGCCCCAGCATCACCGCTTCGGCCTCGATGCCCCCGACGCCCCAGCCCAGCACACCGAGTCCATTGATCATGGTGGTGTGACTGTCCGTGCCGACGAGGGTGTCGGGGAAGGCAACGGTTACCCCGTCCACTTGCCGGACCTGAACCACGGAAGCCAGATACTCCAGGTTCACCTGGTGCACGATGCCGGTGGAGGGGGGGACGACCCGGAAGTTGGCGAAGGCCTTCTGTCCCCACTTCAGAAATTCGTAGCGCTCACGTTCCGCTCGAGCTCGCGCGCCGCATTGTGTCGGAGGGCCGAGCTTGACCCGAACTCATCCACCTGGACCGAGTGATCGATGACCAGATCGACGGGGATGAGCGGATTGACGCGCCTGGGGTCTCCACCGGCACGGGCCATGGCCGAGCGCATGGCGGCCAGATCGACTACGGCGGGTACCCCCGTGAAATCCTGCAGGGTGACGCGCGCCGGTTTGAAGGGAATCTCGACCGGTGCGCTGCCGTCGGGATCCCATCGGGCCAGCCGTCTGACGTCCTCCTGTGTGACGACGAAGCCGTCAATCTGGCGCAACAGGGTCTCAAGCAGTGCCCGAATGGAAAAGGGAAGGCGTGACAGCTCCCCCAGGCCGGCTTCTTCGAGCGCCTTCAAACGATAGTAGATTGTGGGCACCTTGGCGCCCGGCAACAGCGCCTTTGCGTTGAATGGATTCTCGTTGGGCATGATCCATCTTCCTCGGAAACTGGAGTGAAGGGTTGGAAGGGCGAGCCCTTCAGGAATGGGGGATACTGCGCGGCATGTCATCCTTCCGAAGGCGAGGCCTCGAACTGGTCGATCCGCGCATCGATGCCGTCCCGGCGGAGCTGCTCCGCCAGGGCGAGCACACGGGCGGATTGCTCTTCGCTGTCGTGGCTGTAACTGATGAAGACGCGAGGAGGTGAGGACATTGTCGGGTCGGAGCTTTTCATAGGTCTTCCAGCACTGTGTCAGGCTCGCTACGGCTCCACGCCGTTGGCACACCGAGGGGTCGCCTCTCCGCAAGATAGCTTTGGGTCATCGGTCGGCGGATGCTTGGCAGCACGAGTCGCCACCCGGCTCCTTTCCCGTCAAGGAGGGGGGCACAAGGAGGACACATGGAAAACGGACTCTTTTTCAAACCCACCTTTACTGGCCGACCGTACTGAAGGATTGCAGCGATCACCCCGGTCGCTCGGCCTATGCCCGCAGCGGTTTTGTTCTAATCACGACAAGAATCAAGCAGTTTTGGGGATGTACGGAACCTGTGGGCTGGCATTTTACAGAGATGGTTTTCCTGCATTTCACCGCGGGATGGTTTCGGGAGGCGGCGTATGGTCCGTGATCCATCCCGTGGTGAGTGCGATGCCGAACCATATCCAGTTGAGATCGTAGTAGCGGTCGGTGAGTCGGGTGACGGATTCCAGACTTCGTGGAGAGAGTTGGTGGTCCAGGAGAGAGGTTGCCAGGTGGGGGTAGCGCTCATGGAGGGCCGGCAGGAGGCTTCCATAGAAGCTTAGGGATTCGCCGCTCTGGATGGGAGTCCCGTCGGTGCGGTAACGCGTGAAGATCTTTCCGTCACGGGTGAGCAGATCCGCCAGAGTGTCCACCAGCGGGGGATCCGTGCAGGCACGTGTTCTCCCATGCAAGCGGCAATGGAGGGCGACACGCCAGGGGATCCGCATGGCATCGAATGAGAAGTCGCGGCTGAGAGGTGAGGAGACTGGAAGTGGCAGAACCGTTCCTTCGGAGTCCACCACCAGAAAGTCCGGGATGAGTCTGACCTCGGGAAGTGCCAGAGCCTGATTGATCAGAGCATAGCCGGTCTCGATGGCCTCGGGCCACCGGCCGTCGGGATCGATGGCCTGGAAATAGGGGTAGGCGTAGGGGGTGAAATACGAAAGGTTGACGATGCGCTCGGCCACCGCCCAGTTTCCGGCCGAAGGAAACCAGACCTCACCCACGGAGATGCCCGTGGCGGTGCGCACGGCTCGAACCATCTGCCTGGCCCGTCGGGTGTATTCGGGTTTCTGGAAAATGCGGCCGGCGATGAGCAGGGCAAAGGCGATGTCCTGGTCGGCATCGGTGGCCGTGTTCCAGTCCTGAACCGAAGCCGTGGCGGGGTTCCACTGCCAGGCATACAATCCGTCACCGCGCTTCAGGTTCGCTTCCGTCCAGAGATAAACCCGCTCGAAAGTCTCCGGGTCCTTCATCCATGCGGAACGGAGCAAAGCATAGGACTGTCCCTCAGACGTCACCTCCCCCCGATGTTCGTCAAAAACACAACCTTCGGGCTTGATGTAAATGGATTTGTACGAATCCCATGAATCCTCCAGAAATGTCACGAGGGGATCCCGACGCTCCGTGCAGCCCACAACGGACAGGAGGAAGATGCATCCGAAGATGAAGGCCGCGGTCTGAAACCATTCAAAACGATGCACAGTCAGGTTCATCAGAATCGGCGCGAAAGCGTTGCCACCACTCGCCATGACCAATACTCCTCGGGCTGATCGTAGAACGTGAACGCTCCAACACCCAGCCAGCAGGGTCCCAGATTCACATTGAGATCGGCGGCTCCCATGATGCCGAACCCCGCATTCCCCTCGGTCATGAGCATCTGAGGGTTCACTTCGGCCTCGAAATTCCAGTTCGGCTGACGCACGATTGAATGGATCAGCGTTCCCAGGGAGAAATGGGAGGAAGGGCTGAAATAGGCCGGAGATTCGTCCTGAAAGGATTCGAAATAGACGTTGGGCTTCACCGCCAGCCAGAACTTCTCGCTTTCCTTGAGCGGGATCTGAAAGTGGCTGTAGCCGAAGAAGCGCTCGCTCTCTCCGTCATAGCTCTCTCCACCTGCCCGGACGAACCAGTGGGCGTGGGACGGCAGGAACACCTTGTCCAGAAAGACGCTTCCCCCCTGCAGGATGAAGTCGGGCGGGAGCAGGTCCAGCCGAATGATCCGGTTGTATTGGCGAGGGTCACGCAAATCCTGAACAGACCAGAAGGTCTCCCGGTTCAGGGCGAAACCGGCTTGCGAAGAATCCAGGAAGGTATACTTCAGACCCCATTGCCCCGTGAAGGTGCTCCCTTCGCCATCGAATGCTTCCACCCCCAAGAAACCGTGGGTCTCCAGAGCCGGCGAGAGGAACAGGTGGTCCCATGCCAGCCGCCCAACGGTTCGGTCGTAGGATGTCTCGTGCTGGTCCAGACGTCCGCGCATGACCTGCAGAGTGAGTTGAGCGGCCTTTTTCACCCAGAAGCTCCCCGTAACCCCGCCCTGCTCCAAATGCACGTCGTTGGAATCTCCATAGGCCATGAAAGCCCCGCCCAGGGTAACGGGTGTCGCCTCCCGAACGACCGCCTCGCCCTGGTCCACGAGGCGGCTCTCGGCGCCGGCCTTCCGGGCCGCATCATAGCTGCTCATGGCGCGGGCATAGTCCATGCGCCTTGATGCCGAACGCCCCTGGAGAAGGGAAAGGTCTGCCCGGTCGGGCGCTCCAAGGTCCATGGCCCGTCCGAACTCTTCGTAGGCCTGGCGATGGCAGTCCAGGGCCGCAGCCGCTTGTGCCAGCCACGCGTGGACTTCCGGATCGGTGGGGTGATCCCGTCGCAGTGTCTGGAATTCCTCCATGGACTGCATGGCCTCTCCCCGGCTGAGGAGGCTTTGGCCCAACAAAAGACGGGCCTCCCTCCGATCCCCTTCTTGATGGTCCAGGGCTTCTCGGGCATAGCGTTCCCCGCAGTGGAAGTGCTCGGCGGCCAGGCAGGCCCGAGCCAGCTCCAGCCGAAGACCCTCACTGCCTCGCCGGGACGCGACATTCTCGTAATGCTCCAGGGCTTCCCGGGCTTCGCCAATGCTGCTCAAATAGCGGGCGGCTTCGAGGCTCGCATCGCTCTCTTCCGGGCGCAGCAGGCAATAGGCGCTGTAGGCGCCGCGCGCCGTCATGTCCTCATGGGATGCCGCCGCTGCCCGGGCAATTTTCAGAATCACATGAGGGGGGCAGTCCTCATATCTTCGCGGTTCCGGCTGCGTGCAGATCCTGCCATAAGCTTCCATTGCCCCCTTGGAGTCCCCGGTATCCAGCCGGAGGTCCCCGATGGATTCCAGGATCTCCATCGGAGGAGCCGTCTGGTTAACCAAAAGCTTTTCATAGAGGGTGAGCGCTGTTTCCCTCTGTCCCGCCGCCCGGTACTGGCCCGCAAGCCAGATGCGCTGTTCGAAACTGAGGGGCTTCAATCGAGACAGGCGCTCCAGGTAATCCACCGCCTGCTGGGGCCTGCCCGACTGGGATGACGCGCGGGCTGCCGTCAGAAGCACATCCGGTGACCGGGGAAGGCGGTCGGCGACGGGTAGGATCTCATCGTAGCTCGCCTCGGGATGGCCGCTGTCCATTAGAACTTGAGCGTACTCCGCCCTGGCCTGCCAAAATTCCCAGGACGGCTTTGCGCCTGAGAGGAACTTGCGATAGTGATCGGCTGCCTGGGCGAGGCGGCCGGCTTTTCGGTGAAGTCGGGCGAGACGGAGATCCTGGTTCAGGGGGTGGGTTAGGGGTTCCCGAAGGCTACCCGGCGTTCTTGCGGTTTCCATACGCCCTGAAGCTTTGGGAGGTTCCAGAGCTTGAAGAGCCGCCCGGTATTCCTGCTCCAACTGCGGAATGCCCGGCTTTGCCACCAGAAGAGCTTCATAGAGCGGGACGGCTTCGGCCATTCTTCGGCTCCAGAAGGCCGTTCTGGCCTGCAGCTCGAGGACATTGGCTCCAGGGTTGGGCCGAGGCAGCGGAGCGATGACAAACCACGCCTCCTCGTATCGCTGCTGTCTGTTGAGAAGCCAGCCGAAGCGGACCCGAGTCTCCTCATCGGCCTTCCCCGAATCCACCAGGGCCCGGTATACTTTTTCAGCACCCGTGAGGTCTCCGGATTGTTCCAAAGCCCAGGCGAGATCCTTGCGCATGGCCATGGAGTCGGGATTATCGCTGCTTTCACGATGGATCGAAACAGGAGATGGAGGTCCATCCCCCGAAGGTTTGGCGGCAGCCGCGGCCTGAGACGCCAGGGAGAACATCGCGATGATCAACAGGAAGAAAAACGATTGGACAAACCGGCTGGGGAGAGATCGCTTGGATCGCATGCTTGCATCCCGGATTTTTGTATGCCTTGGAAGGATTCGGAGGGCGAAGTTTCGGTGCGTGAGGATCGCTGTTTCAACGGATCCGGTTCAGCGCCTCATGCCGGCCCAATGCAGTGGCTCCACCCGTTTCGAGAAGCTTTTGCAGGAGGTGAGCGGCTTCCTCCATCTTGCCCGCCCAGAAAGCTGTCATGGCCTGCAGCTCAAGCAGGGCGGGATCCTTGCTCGGCCTTGGAAGGACTGCGATCACATCCCACGCTTCCCGGTGTCGCTTCTGGCTGTTGAGCAGCCAGGCATAACGGACTCGAGTTTCGGGGTCGGCCTGCCCCGATTCCATCAGACTGCGGTAAGTCGCTTCGGCCCCAGCCTCGTCACCGGTCTGCTGCTGGGCCCACGCCAGATCCTTGCGGGCGTTCCCATCGGAAGGAGCCACCTCAAGGAGCTCCTCGAGCAATGTTACCGCCTGCCCATAGTACCCCAACTGCAGGTTGAGAGCTATCCGGTTTCTAAGGTTTTCCGGGGAAGGTTTCTCATTGATCGTTTTCAGGGCCTCGGAGGGTTGCCCCGTGATCTCGTAGGCCATGGAAAGCAGCTCATTGGCCCGAATGCGGACCTCGTCGGGCGGGTTCATGCCCATGAGACGGTTGGCGAGGGTGATGACCTCCTGCCAGTCCTGTTGAGCGGCTGCAAGGCGCACGGCCTCCCAGATCAACCCGCGGTCCCGGGGGGCTTCCTCCATGATCGCCCTGGTATGGACCAGAGCCGTTCTGGATTCGCCGGCCTGACCGTAGAGTTGTGCACGCCGATGCTTCTGCTCGAAATCAAGGGGAAGCGACTCCATCCTGTGCAAAGTGCTCTTGAGTTGAGAAATCTGGTTCTGGTTGAGCTGAGCCTGCGCCAGTCCAAGGAGGGCTTCAGGGTTCTTGGGGTCCAGTCGGAGGCCCCGCTCGAAGGTGGCCCGAGCAGCCGAATCATTTCGCATCTCCAGGAGCAGATAGCCTCGGGTGTTGATGTAACCCGTCTGGTCTGGATCATCTCGAAGGGCCAGGTCCAGTTTCTGGAGAGCCCTCTGAAACTCCCCTTTTCTGATCAGATCCTGCGCATCCAGATAGCGGCTGTAGGTCGAAACCCAGAATTCAGGGTGTCGCCAGGCAATGCAGACCAGAACCACCAGCAGCCACAGAGCTGGGATCAAAACCTGTCTAACACGATGTCTGCGTATCCAGCCCATAAAAACTCCTCGGCTCCATCTCCAGGTCCCAGTCATTGCTGCTGAATCCAGCCTCAAGCACCTGCCACAGGGACCAAAGGGCGACGACGGAAACGCAGGCGTTGGCAGCGATCATCCGGGGGGGTGCGGTTTCGAAAATCAAAGCGACAAAGGGAAGAACGGCGTTTCCCCAGAATAGAATCAGCTGCGGCATGAGGAGGATTCCCGTTGGACGGCATTTCCGCCGCTTTCTCGTATTGTTGGCCGAGTAGGCAGGTTTTCTGCCGGGGGGATAGAAGAGAGCCCTGACTGTGTTCCAGATGTAAACCGGAAAAAGCCCCGAGAGCATCTGGAATTGTTTTCCGGGGCGCTTGTCTTTGAACAGATAGTGAAGCGCTGCGGCCATGGAGAAGAAATAGAAGAACCGTGTGAGGACGAACTCCCATTCGGGACAGGTGAGGATGTTGTTGCCCGTCAGGTAAGTCCACAGGGGAACGATGAAAAATAACGGAAACACAAATCCCGAGCAGAGATAAGAGAGGCCGATGGTGAGGTAATTGAGCTTTCTGCGCCAGTCCAGGCCCTTTTTGAAAAGGGGGTTGTCATACCAGAACAGCCGCATCGTATCGAGTGCCCACTGCCCCCTCTGGCGATACACCTTGCAGACGCTGTCCGGAGCCAGGCCGATACTCAGTGGGTATGGGTGATAGAAGGATTTCCAGCCCCTGCTGTGGAGCTCGTAAGAGGTCGTCAAATCTTCGACAAGATTCCATGTGGCGAACCCTCCGATGTCTTGGAGAGCGGCTCGCCGATAGAGCACGCCGCTTCCGCACGAGATGACTCCATTGCGGTCGTCCATGGCCAGCTGAAAACCTCCGTGGAAGACCTCGTCGAGATTGAAGAAGGGGTCTTCTCTGGGGACCAGATAGGATTGTCGGGACTGGATGAATGCCAGATCAGGGAATTTCATGTAACCGGCCATGACCTCGAGGATCTGCGGCTTTGGAACTTGATCGGCGTCGAGCACCAGCAGGAGCTCGCCGTCGGTTCTTTGGAGCCCGAAATTGAGATTCCCCGATTTGGCGTTGTCCTGGGGGATGCCCTCCAAACGGCGGGAAAAGTAGTGGAAGCCTTTCTGGATGCAAATCCTTCGAACCTCCTCGCACGCTCCGTCATCGAGAACATAGACCCTCAGAGGCCCCGACCAGCGGATTCGCGACACCCCATGGAGTGTCTTGGCAACCACTGCAGGCGGTTCTCCGCACGCCGTGATGAGAATATCTATGCTGTAATCCACTTCCGCGCGGAGACCTCCGGGAGGTTTGAAACGAAGGCGCCACAGGTCAACGGTGGCCACGGCGAAAAGAAGAAAGCAGAAGGCCTCGGCAGCGAAAAACAGGACAGCCAGGATCGGGTGCTCCGTATTCAGAGTGAGCGTCAGCCAATAAAGATAATACACCCCGCACAAAAGGGTTACTAAGGCCAGCAGAATGGCCTTGGTCCTCCTTGGTGCGTCCTCCGCCGCATAGAAACGTCGGTCGCGTCCCCTGTTTTCCATTCAGAATTTCCTTAAGGTTTTCAGAGTATTATGGCGATATTGATTGATCACCCCCTCATCCCCGTTTCCATCGCCGTGCGAAAGCACATTTCGTACCGATTTGTCCCATGGGCGAACACCCCACGCGCACGGTGCTCCATGCTGAAAGGGGCATGTCCCAATAAATTCCGAAGACAAGTTGGATTGGCAGTGTGACAGGGGAATTCAAGGTGGGGGAGAATCGAAGGCTCTTGCCTTGCTGAAGGCAAGGGAGGGCCAGGCCAAATTCCAGAAGAAAGGATTGGCCGACCCCGCCCGGGGGGGTCATGAATCCCCTGCAGCTTGGATGCAGCGTCGGTTTTTTGACTTACAGTCAGGAAGCCATCATCCTCAGGCTGCAAGTTGGATCCCGGCGAGAGGGAGGGGGTCACACCTACACTCTTGACACACAGGCGAATTAGCGGGTTGCACAGTAGATGAAAATGAACGAATCCGAGGTCAACTCTGGTGAAATGCTTAGCGGGAGGCTGCAGGTGTCAAAAGTGTAGGTGTGACCCTTCTGTTGTGAGAGGAGCCGGGACGGTGTTGGAACAGACGGTGTTTGAACACTCTCTAATGTTCCAGGACTTCAACGAAGGTGGCAACTCCTCATCATGCACAAGAAAGGCCTCTCAGACTGCACCGTCGATCGTTGGGTAGTCGATGTATCCCTTGGGGCCCGGAGTGTAGAGGGTTGCGTAGTCAGGTTCGTTGAAACCGGCTCCGTTCCGGAAGCGGCGCACCAGGTCCGGATTGGCGAGAAACAGCATCCCGAAGGCCACCAGGTCGGCCTCGCCTCCTGCAAGGGCTGCGGCCCCCAGCTGTGCGTCGAACCCACCGTTGATGACGAGCTTTCCCTTGTAGATGGTTCGAAGCATGGGAGAAATCCGTTCATGGGTTCCCGCCAGGGGATGGCCGGGCAGGGGCTCCATCAGGTGGAGATAGGCCAGGTTGAAGTGGTTCAGCGCCTCCACGGCATAGCCGAAGGTGGCGGGTGGATCGCTGTCGCGCATGTCATTGTAGACTCCAGTGGGGGAAAGCCGCACTCCGACGCGATCCGGCGACCAGGCCGCGCACACCGCTTCCGTGACTTGCAGCAGGAACCGGGCCCGATTGGCGACGCTCCCGCCATAAGCATCGGTGCGCCGGTTGGATCCATCCCGGATAAACTGGTCGATGAGATACCCGTTGGCCCCGTGGATTTCCACGCCGTCGAAGCCCGCGTCCCGAGCCCGAACGGCTGCGGCGGCATACTCGTTCACGATGCCCGGGATCTCGTCCAGCTCGAGAGCCCTCGGGACGACGTAGCGCTTCTTGCCGAGGGGTGTATGGGACCACTCGTCGGCTGCGATGGCCGACGGCGCAACGGGGAGCTCACCATCCAGGAAATCGGGATGAGAAGCGCGTCCCATGTGCCAGAGCTGCAGGAAGATCCGGCCTCCGGCTTCGTGCACCGCTTCGGTCACTTTTTGCCATCCGGCCACGTGGGAGCCCGTGTAGATGCCGGGAGCCCCCAGCCAGCCGACGCCTCCCCGTGAGACGGCCGTGGCTTCCGAAACGATCAGCCCGGCTTCCGCCCGCTGCCGATAATAGTGGGCCATCAGGTCGCTGGGGGTTCCGTCGGCTTCGGCTCGGCCTCGGGTCAGGGGAGCCATGACCATCCGGTTGGGCAATGTGATCGAGCCAATGCGGCAGGGCTCGAAAAGAAGTCCGTTCTCCATGTGACCTCCTCGGGAATTGTCCTCATTCATCCACAGAAACCCGGCAGGGAGCACCAACACTCACGAATCCTGCCGGAAGCATTCTTCACCTCAGCAGATAATATTTATAAGCAGTGCAAAGGGTTTTCGAAACCTCCGGCAGAGTTGTTCAGGGGATCGAAACCGGAGCTTGGCAGAACTCCCCGGAGGAAGAGATCCGTTTCGACGTCGTCATACCGGCGGTCCTTAAGCCGGCATCCAGCTGTCTTCTCTGGATTCCGTCTTGAATTCTGCCGGAATGACGGCTGACCTGTTGGTCACTCCATTGAAAGGAGCCGCACTCAGTGAAGGACGGTCGGTGCTGCCTCCGGGCCGGTGCGGGTTGGACGTTTGCATTCGAACGGATCCCAACAGCCGGGCGGGGGATTTGATCGCCTGGCAGACCTTCCTTCCAGCCTGGAAAACGAATTCTATCTGATGCGGCTGACGGTTGGGAGCGACGATCTCCTCCTGGGCCGGCTGGAGACCTACGGCATCAATGGCGGCAGGGGCAGGGATTACCGCTTCCGGGTGGACTGAGTCTTCAGTCGAAGATCCCTTGAAGAATTATTTCTCACGCAGAGGCGCAGAGACGCAGAGACGCAGAGAGAATGCTTCGACGCATCGGAGTCTTGAACCATGCCGGCTAAGGATGAATTCATCCATTCCTCACGCGACACCCCGGACGAACGTACGGGCTTCTTATTCTCGGCTGTTCTCTGCGCCTCGGCGTCTCTGCGCGAGTCAAAGAAAAGGAAGATTTCAGTCCAAACGGGTTTAGCCTTTCATCATCTGGCGGAGCACCGTCTGCAGGATGCCGCCGTTGCGGTAGTATTGGACCTCAACGGGCGTGTCGATGCGGCACACCACCTGGATGACCTTCACATCGCCTGCGGCATCGACGGCGCGCACGGTGATCACTTGCTTGGGCCGGAGGGATTCGCCTGGTCCGCACAGAATGTCGAAGGTTTCAAATCCCGTGAGCTCCAGGTTCTGGACGCTCTGGCCCTCCATGAACTGAAGCGGCAGAACGCCCATGCCCACCAGGTTGCTGCGGTGAATCCGCTCGAAGCTCTCAGCAATGACCGCTTTAACTCCCAGAAGATGCGGCCCCTTGGCCGCCCAGTCGCGGCTGGATCCCGTGCCGTATTCCTTCCCCGCCAGCACGATGGTCGTCCCGTACTGGTTGAAATCCGCCTCGGCCACCCCGTTCCGAATCAGGTACAGCCCTGCCGGGCTCTGCGCCGGGATGGATCCCGCGGGTGAAATGTGATCGGTCGTCACACTGTCGCCGAAGAGCGCGAGAGCTTTGGCTCGGAGGATATCGCCGCGGGGCGGTGGCTCCTCTGCGACATGGATGAAGTACGGTGGCTCCATGATGTAAGTGCTGTCCGGTTCAAACGCGTAAACGTCCCCCTCCGATGTGGTCACGCTGTTCCACATGTCGTTCCCCGTGAAGATGTCGGCATATTGCTGCCTGAACACTTCCGGATGAAGACATCGCTCGATGAGGTCCCGAATTTCATCCTCACTGGGCCAGATGTCCTTGAGGGTGACCGGTCGGCCGTCCCTGGCGGTGCCCAGGGGGTCCCGGGCCAGATCGATGTTGACGGTGCCGGCCAGAGCGTAGGCGACGACCAGCGGTGGACTCGCCAGGTAGTTGGCCCGCACCAGCGGGTGGATGCGGCCTTCGAAATTGCGGTTGCCCGAAAGCACCGCTGCGACGGACAGGTCTTTCTCCCGGATGGCCGCGGCGATCTCGTCGGGCAGCGGTCCGCTGTTCCCGATGCAGGTGGTGCAGCCGTAGCCGACGACGTGGAAGCCCAGCGCCTCGAGAAAGGGAGTCAAACCGGCTTCATCCAGGTAACGGGTGACCACCGTGGAGCCCGGCGCCAAACTCGTCTTAACCCAGGGCTTGACCTCGATCCCCCGCTCCACCGCCTTCCGGGCCAGGAGCCCGGCACCCAGCATGACGCTGGGGTTGCTGGTGTTGGTGCAGGAGGTGATGGCGGCGATGACGACGGACCCGTGACCGAGATCCCCGCTCGAAGCGGGAGTCGCAGCGGGGAAAGCCTTGCTGAAGCTCTCTCCGACGCCGCTCAGGGGGACGCGGTCCTGTGGGCGTTTGGGACCCGCCACACTGGGCTCCACGGTCCCCATGTCGAGGGTCAGGGTGTCGCTGAAAACCGGGTCCGGAGAGTCCTCGGAGCGGAAGAGCCCCTGCGCCTTGGTGTAGCGTTCCACCAGATCCACCTGTTCCCGGCTTCTGCCTGAGAGGGTCAGGTAGCGCAGCGTTTCCCGGTCCACGGGGAAGAATCCGATGGTCGCCCCGTACTCGGGGGCCATGTTCGAT
>JBFYYO010000070.1:0-15910 GCA_041310025.1 Syntrophobacterales bacterium | reverse complement strand
TTTTCGGGATTCTGGATGGCCCGGAGCGGGCATTCACGGCCACAAAGGGTCGAGTGGAGAATGTCCTGGCAGTTGCGGCCCATGGCCTCCTCAGCACTGAACCCGGTGAGCTTTTCAGCCCAGGGATTGAACCCTGTGATCCTGAACTCGGAGTCCATCGTGACCACGGCGAGGGGGAGGCTGTCGATGATGAATTTGTAAAAGACCTGATGGGCACATTCCTCTTCATGGGATCCGAGAACATCGCCCGGGCTCCGATCCACCCTGTTCTGCACCATTTCGCCGTCAACAGCCTTCATCGAAGGATCTCCTCGACCGCATGCGGACATGTTTTGGACGGATGTTGCCTCCCGCCTGCTCTGAAAGGTTTCAAGTCTCAAGTCTCAAGTCTCAAGTGAAAACCAGCCCCCGTGGGCCTTTTCATTGTTCAGGGTGGCCCGGTGGGTCATATGGGACTTGAACGCCCCTGGATTCCCGCCAGGGACATGCGGGAATGACAATCTATACGGTCACTCAATTGTGTGGAAGTCTACTCAAGGCAAGGAGCGTGCCGAAGACTGCATGATTCGGCCGAATCCAGCCTCAACCTGACGATGGGCACCGACCGGAGTCAGGCCGCTCTCCATGGAACCGTTCCATCCCCGCTTCGCTGCGGGGCGGGAACCAAATGCGCCCACAGAGGATTCAGCGCGCATTTGAAACCGGTCCCGCAGCGCGTGATCCGAAAAAGCACCCATACTCTCCCGATTGGAGCAGGACGCCCTGGAAGACTTGCCGGGCGGCATCAAGCGGCCTCCGCATAGCACTCCTCGTGCCCCCTCCGCGCCACCACGAACGATGAAAAAGCTCGCAGCCGGGCTGGTTTTCAACTCGAAACCCGAAACTCTTCGCAGCAGTCTGCGTTCCCAAAGTCTGGCACACCTCTTGCCTTTCAAACCTGGAGGTTGCTTGGGACGCCTGTATTCGGAGCCCGGGTTTTCCAACGCGTTTGCAAGGCGTGAAACAGGGCCTCACGGCGTCGTCATGAGAGGTGCACAGGGTTTGTCGAGAAGGGAAGGAGGATCGAGCCATGCCTGGAAGAGACAGGACGGGACCTCGGGGCAGCGGGCCCCTGACGGGGCGGGGAATGGGATTTTGCGCCAGCGCCAGCCCGGGCTGGCGTCAGGGCTTTCGCCCGACGCGTGGAGGCGGGGCTTACGGCTGGGGTGGCAGAGGTTGGCGGCATGTTTATTATGCAACCGGCCTTCCCGGCTGGGCCCGGGGGGGGGTCTGGGGCCCCCGGGGAGGAGGATTCGCCTGGAGTGCGGAAGATGAGTACAATGATCTCAGGGATTACGCTGCCGGCCTTGAAGAGGAGCTGCGTGCCACCAGGGAGAGACTGGAAGCCCTGAAGCGGGAGCAGCCCCAGGCCGTGGAAGGGCAATGATGCGATGACGTGAGGAAGCGCCTTCATTTGGCGGGGCGCTTCCGCCTGTCTCTACCTTGCCTTCAAAAGGGCACGCATGTGCTCCCAAAGCTTCAATACGGCGGTCCTTGCCGCCCCGTCGCCATCCTCGTATTCGATGAGAGTCTTGCCTTCCAGCTGGGCCCGCGTGAATGAAGGATCGAACGGCAGATGGCCGGCAAAATCGGCCCCTTTTTCCCGGCAAAGGGATTCAATGGCATGGGCCGTCTCCCAGTGGAGATCGGCCTTGTTGACGCAGACGGAAACCGGCACCTGGAAATGGTTCGCCAGGCTTCCCACGCGATCGAGGTCGTGCAGACCGGAAACCGTGGGCTCGGTAACGACCAGAACGGCTGAAGCGCCGCCGAGGGATGCGATGACGGGGCAGCCGATGCCGGGAGGGCCGTCGGTGATGATCCCGGCCAGTTTCTTCTCCTCGGCGATTCGACGCGCCTCTCTCCGAATCAGAGTGACCAGCTTTCCCGAATTCTCCTCGGCAATTCCCAGTCGTGCGTGGACGAGAGGCCCGAACCGTGTCTCCGAGATGTACCACTCACCGCAGTGGTTCTCGGGGAATTCAATGGCGCCGAAAGGGCAGAAATGGACGCACACCCCGCATCCTTCGCATTGGAGCTCATCCACCTCAAACCGATCCGAAATCGCTCCATACCGGCATCGGTCCAAACACTCCCCGCAGGATGTGCACAGGTCAGGGTTGATGAAAGCCTTGTGGCCGGCCCGGAATTCATGATGGGAGATCTTCCTGGGAGACAGGAGGAGGTGAAGGTCAGCGGCGTCCACATCGGCATCGCAGAGGACCTTGTCGGACGCCAGGGCCGAAAAGGCTCCGACAATGCTGGTCTTTCCCGTTCCTCCCTTGCCGCTCAGGACCACGAGCTCGTACATTGAACATTTCCTCCAGACCGGTTTCAAAACAGGAAACAGGGTTTACAGATCCGCGACCCGTCGCCGGATGGCATCGTGGAGAAGGAGCATGCGCTCCTTCCATATGGGTTGAGCTTCCACCAGGATTTCTCCACGGGCGTAGGTTTCTGCCGTGGAGCGCTCGAAGGGAATCTCCAGCAGCACCGGAATGGATTCACGCCGGGCATACTCGAGAATGCGCCCGTCGCCCACGTCAGCCCGGTTGATGACGATGCCCATGGGAATTTTCAGCTTACGGACGGCGCCGACGGCCAGCTCGAGGTCGTTCAGCCCGAAGGGCGTGGGCTCTGTGACCAGGCAGACGTAATCCGCCCCCCTCAGGGAGGCGATCACCGGACACGAGGTTCCCGGTGGGGCGTCGATGATCACCATGCCATTGGGCGACGAAGCCTGACGGACGCGCCGGATCAAGGGCGGCGACATGGCCTCCCCCACTCGGAGCTTCCCCTGGATGAGGCGCACGTTCCCCCGCTGTCCGATTTCCAGGTGCCCGAGCAAACGCTGGTCCGGAAGAACAGCGTCTTCCGGGCAGACGGCGAAACAGCCCCCGCAGCTGTGACAGAGCTCCGGGAAAGTCAAAACGATTTTGGTTTCCGGGAGAACGGCCAGTGCATTGAATTGACAGATTTCCTGACACTGGCCGCAATAGGTGCACCTGGCCAGGTCGATTCGCGGAACCTCGGCGAGAACCTCTTCCCGCTCCGTGATGGAGGCTTTCAGGAAGAGGTCCACGTTGGGCTCCTCCACGTCACAGTCCAGAAGCTGGACGGGTTTGTCCAGGGCCACAGCCAGGTTGACGGCAACGGTGGTTTTGCCCGTCCCCCCTTTGCCGCTCGCAATGGCGACGATCATCGGTTGATTCTCCACTGCAGCATCCATTCATGGACCGCCGTTCGCAAGGTCTCTGCAGCCAGATCGGCGCAGTGAGCCTCCTCCTGGGGTACATGTCTGAGGACTGAAAGGATGGATTCCCCCTCGATTTCGGCGGCTTCATCCAGGGTGCGGTTCTCGGCGAGCTTCGTCGCAATGTAGCCGCACAGGATGCTGAACTGGCAGCCGTTGGTGAAGAAGGTGGCCTCGGTGATCCGATCCTCCCTCACATGCAGGTAAACCTCCATCGTCTCGCCGCACCTGCCGGTGATCCGTGCCGAGGAGCTGGCGCCGCTCATTCTCCTCATGTTTTCCGGAAGAGGGCCTCCTCCGGAGGCCGACTCTTCCCTGGGATGTCCATCTCCCTTGGAAATGCGGTTGTAGACACCCTGCATAACCTCTTCCATGGACCCCCGCATTGGCTCGCCCCCGTCAATGGTCGCAGACGTTGGCGCCCGTCGTGAGCTCCCCGGCAAGATACTTTCGGATCAGCTCCTCCGGCTCGAGGTTGGGGGCTCCCGTCACCACGTGGATGTTCTGCTCGGAAAACAGGTGAAGGGCCTTCTGCCCCATCCCGCCCGCCAGGATGAGATTCACTCCCATCTCTCCCAGCCAGCGGGGGAGCAGCCCGGGCTCATGAGGCGGCGGTGTGACGAGTTCCTTGCCGCCGATGTTCCCATTCTGGACACTCACGATGGCAAACTGCTCGCAATGGCCGAAGTGGTTGGTGAGGCGGCCTTCGGCGAGGGGAACCGCCACTTTGAAGGTGTGATCGCCGTTGGGTGCGGCCACCCGCTGCTGCTCCTGGGGGGCTTTGGAGGGCAGGGTGGCGCAGCGCTCCATGACCTGCGTGATCAACCCCTCCAGGGCCGTCATGAAAGCGCTTCCCTCGGGGTTCTCGAAGAGAGTCCGACCGACATCCCCGGCCTGAACCACGCGCGGTTCGAAGGGCAGGCTCCCGAGAAGATGCACGTTCATGGCCTCAGCAGTCCTGGCGCCGCCGCCCTTGCCCAGGATCGGCGTCTCCTGATTGCAGTGCGGACAGACGAAGCCGCTCATGTTCTCCACGAGCCCGAGAATGGGCATGTGCACGTGTCGGCAGAAGTTGATGGATTTCCTCACGTCGGCCAGAGAAATCTCCTGCGGCGTGGTGACGATGACGGCATGGGCGTCGGGAATCGTCTGGGCGATGCTGATGGGCTCATCCCCCGTGCCCGGAGGGGAGTCGATGATGAGGTAGTCGAGCTCTCCCCAGTCCACATCCGCGATGAACTGCTTGATCACGCCGTGCTTCACCGGTCCTCGCCAGATGACGGCCGAATCGCGGTCTTCGAGCAGACACTCGATGGAGACCACCTGCAGACGGTCGTTCACGGAGTGGGGTACCATGCGCTTGTCTTCGCTGATGTGGAAAATGCCGCTCACGCCGAGCATCCGGGGGATGCTCGGGCCGTGGAGATCCACGTCCAGGAGGCCGACCCGGTGACCGAGCCTTGCAAGACCGCAAGCGAGATAGGTCGCCACACTGCTTTTCCCCACACCTCCCTTGCCGCTCATGACCAACAACTTATTCTGAATCTTTTTGAGCTGATCGCGGAGCCGGATGTCATCCTCGGACTCAGGACCATGACTGCACGAACCGCTTTGGCAGGACCCCATGGTGAAGCTCTCCTCATTAGGTTGAAAATGAAATGATGCCCCGTTCAATTGTCGTAGAATGACCAAGGGGCAAGGAGTGTGCCACTTTTCTGCGAGGTTTCGACTTTCGTGTTTCGGGCTTCGAGTTGAGCACCAAAACATTGGCGCCAGGCCTTTTCGCCGTCCAGGGTGGTCCCCGGGTCGGTGGAGTGCCACGGCATTCTGGCGGATGAGCGGTTCTCAGCCCTTTCTCTGCTGCGGGGAAAGCAAGCGACCTGGATGGGAACAAAATGTTCCTGTTTGGTGGCTGCCAGGGATGCAAAGCGTTCCCGGCAGCTGCCTCATTTCCGAATCAGGGTATGGTGGCACGATGGGCACAGAAGCTGGGTGCAGGGGATGCCGCGCCGATGCGGCAGGGTCTTCCCGCATTGGGGGCAGATGCACATGCCGCCCGGGCCGCCTCCCGATTGCTTGTTTCGGAGGGATGCAGGCAGATTACGCTGAGGAATGCGGGGTTCGGAGGGATCGCCTCCCCCAGGCGATGCGCAGGACTCTTCACAGGGGGAATCGGCCGAAGTGCGTCGGCCTCGATAACGGCGAGGTCCCATGCAGCCAGGCATCCAGAAACGCGGCTGGTCCAGCTCGCGTGCTCCAAAAGCCTGGAGGACCTCGTCGATCTCACCCGCCACTCCGGGGATGATCATCAGCCCGAGCTGCTCTCCATAGGCGAGGAGCTCCGGGCTCAGAGCGCCACAAATGAGGGTCTTCACGCCCCGCTTTCGCAAAACCTCCAGTCGACTGAAGGCGGTGAGGGCCCCAAACTCCATTTCCTCGCAAAGGCGCATGCCATCCTGGCCATCACCCTTGAAGATGCAGATCCTGGAGCACCAGTTGAAAACCGGGGCCACGCGGGATCGCAGGACGGGAATAGCCAGCATGAGCTTCGATCTATCCATGGGGTCTCCGTTTTGGGTTGCTTCTCTGGGAGGTCCTCAGCCCACTCATCCCCCACCAGGTTCCACGTCTCCGCCCCTCGGCGTCAACTCAAGACCGCGACGGTGATTCCGGCTTCCACTCTGGGAAACCCTCTGACTTGATCACCCCACGTTCGGGTCGCTCTGTTTTCGACTCTTCGCTCAGAGCTCAGGGAAAGCAATGAGAACAAAATCCACGCCAATCCTTCGGAGGAACCGAGGAAAAGAGGGAAGAGCCATTTTGGAGGCGAAGGACATCATTGTTTCTCCGAAAGTTGCCGCACCCCGGTTCATTCTGTTCCCTGCCGCTCTGATGAGTTTCAGGTTTCGGGTTTCAACCTTCAAGTTGAAGACCTGCTGTTCGGGCGAGGTTCTCTTCATCCTCTGAGTGTGCCCCTGCGCACACGTCCACAGAATAAGTTGGCCATATTATTTGTACGTCATCCCCGCATGCTTCTGGCGGGGATCCAGCCAACTGAGCGCCCCGGATCGCCGCCAGATACATGCGGGATTGATGGTGAATGCGATCATTTCACTGTGTTTGGCTGTGCTGAGCGCAATCGCGAGGGCTCCTTCGTTTGTCCCTGCGACCGACCCGCACAATCCGGCTTCGATGAATTGGTATGTTCGTTGTAAGCAAAGCTGATTGAACGACCAGGAGAGACGGTCGATATGCCCGGCTGAAGGATATGGGCCTGTCGGCATGGCAGACCTCCAGCGCGAAACCCGAGACTTGAAGATCGAAACCTTTCCTTCCATGGAGTGATGAGATGCGAATTGCAGTCAGCGCCAGCAGCCATGACATCGATGCGCAGGTGGACCCGAGATTCGGCCGCGCGGCCTTCTTCCTGATGGTGGACTCGGAGACGCTCAGCTTTGATGCGGTGGAAAACAAACAGAATCACCAGGCCGCTCAGGGGGCCGGAATCCAGTCGGCCACCCTTGTGGCCCGCTCGAAGGCCGAGGCCGTCCTCACCGGCCATTGCGGCCCCAAGGCTTTCAAGACCCTTCAGGCTGCCGGGATCCCCATCGTCGTGGGTGTGGGCGGCACGGTCCGTGAGGCTGTCCAGAGTTTCGTGAGGGGGGAGCTGTCCTACGCCTCGGCTCCCGATGTGGAAGGTCATTGGATGTAAGCCGTCAAGGCCGGATGGTATCAATCACTGTTGGGATGGAATGGGGAAACGACCGGGCACGCCGAGACCGGTCCGCGGGAGCTGAGATGGGAGACCTTGTTTGGATTGTCACCGGTGGCGTGCTCATGACCGCCATCGCACTGGTGGGAAGCATCACCACCGTCTTGCAGCCTGCCGCCCTGGAGCGTCTGTTGCTGCCTATGGTGTCGCTCGCGGCCGGCACACTGCTGGGGGGTGCCTTCCTGCACATGCTCCCCGCGGGGTTCGACGCGCTGGGACCACTGGCTGGAGGTGTCTGGCTTCTCGGCGGCTTCACAGCTTTTCTCGCCCTCGAGCAGTTTCTTCACTGGCACCACTGCCACCGGGCGTCGGCGGCGTGCCGGAGTCCCATGACCTACCTGATTCTCCTGGGGGATGCCCTGCACAATTTCCTCGGGGGCCTCAGCATTGCCAGCACATTCCTGGTTGACCACAAGGTCGGCATCACCGCATGGCTTGCCGCGGCTGCACACGAAATCCCCCAGGAGCTGGGCGACTTCGGCGCACTGGTTCACGGGGGATGGGATCGCCGACGGGCTCTCATCTGGAATTTTCTCTCCGGTCTGACCTTCCTCCTTGGTGCCTTGATCGCCTATGGGGTGTCCTTCCATCATGAAGTGTCAGGGTTGATCCTTTTCGGGGCCGGCAACTTCATCTACATCGGGGCATCGGATCTGGTTCCGGAAATCAAAGCCAATCCCAGTGTCAGGAAGGCCTTGTTGAACTTCGGCTGTTTTGTCGTCGGGGTTCTCCTCATGACGTACCTCGCACACACCTTCCATCATTGAGAATTCCTCGGGATTCACAGCTTCCTGGTGAAATCCCGCTTCCGCCGGAATGAGGCTTGTTCAAAGCCTCAAGGGGGGGTATTTTGCCGATCGAAGAGGTGTTTCTTTTATGAAGATCTCAAGACTCTTTCCCGTTCTGGTGATTGGCTTCATTCTGGCTTTGGGCTCGAGCGTCCGTTCCATGGACGAGGTCCCTGTCGCGTTCGAGGACGAAGTCTTCGAGTTGTGGGGATACCGCGACAGCAGCGGCAAAGTGGTGATTCCCGCGAGGTTTCAGATAGCGGGCGAGTTTTCCCGATACGGCATCGCACCCGTGGCGGATGAATCGGGCTGGCAGGTGATCGACGTCAAAGGCCGGACCGTCGTGAGGCCTTTTCTCGTCGACAACGGACCGGATGACTTCAGCGACGGTCTGGCAAGATTCCAGGAGGGAGAACTTTTCGGCTATTTCGATGAAAGGGGCCAAATTGTCATTCCACCCCGGTTCCAATTTGCAGCAGCCTTTTCTGATGGACGGGCCGCCTTTTGCTCCGGTTGTCGGGAAATCAGGGAAGGTGAGCATCGCCGTTATGCCGGCGGCAAATGGGGATTCATCGACCGGCAGGGGCGCGTGGTGATCCCGGCCCAATTCGATGAGGTTCGGGATTTCCGCGGGGGAACGGCCCAGGGGAGAACCGGGGGGCAATGGATCACCATCGGCCCCGAAGGAGCTTCCGACGGCATCCATCCCGGTGGGTCCGTTCAGGATGAAACCATCAGGCAGGCGGGGGGGAAGGATGAGCACCCTTGAGCGGGCCATCACCATCGCTGCCCAGGTTCACCAGGGGCAGACGGATAAGGCTCATGAGCCGTATATCCTTCACCCGATCCGCGTGATGCTCAGGCTTTCGACCCCGGATGAGCGCATGGCCGCCGTACTCCACGATCTGCTGGAGGACACGGATTGGAGCAGGATGGACCTCGAGAGGGAGGGATTCTCAAGAGCCGTGCTGGATGCCGTCGAGGCCCTCACGCGCCGTTCCGACGAAACCTATGAGGACTTCCTGCATCGGGTGTCCCTGAATCCCATCGCCTTGCGGGTCAAGCTGGCGGACCTTGAGGACAACCTGGACGCATCACGCATCGCACAACTCACGGATCGGGATGTGCGCCGCATGGAAAAGTACAGGGCGGCCCGAACCCTTCTCGAGTCTGTTGGAGCAGCCTAGCGTTCAGACGGTCTCTCGGGTGAACGCACCGGCACAGAACGAATGGCTCTCTTTTCTCGTCGGTCATCCCCGCATGCGGTTGGCGGGGATCCGTGCGTCTGAATGACGCTGATGGGCCGATTGGATTCCCGCCAGGGACATGCGGGAATGACGATCATCACACTCACTCATGCTGTGTTCCTGACCTGAACACCGAGGACACGACCCATGCTCATCCATCGAATCCTGTGGATCATGGCCATCCTGCCTCTGCTCCTGGGAGGCTGCGTCAAGGCAAAATTCAGTCTCTTTCCTGACTCGACGGAGCCTCTCGAGGAATACACGCTTGAGGGTTCGGCCCGCGAGAAGATTCTCGTCGTTCCCATACGGGGAATGCTCGCGGACAACCCGCGGGAATCCCTTTTGCGCTCAAGGCCCTCGGTCGTGCAGGAGGTCGTGTCTCACCTGAGGAAGGCCGAGGAGGACGAGGACATCAAAGCCCTTCTCCTCAAAGTGGACTCGCCCGGAGGCACGGTGACGGCCAGCGACCTGCTGTACCACGAGATCATGCGGTTCAAGGAGCAGTCGGGGGTCAAGGTGGTGGCTGCCCTCATGGGAGTTGCCGCTTCGGGCGGCTACTACGTGGCCCTCCCCGCCGACACCATTGTGGCCCATCCCACGACGGTCACGGGCTCCGTGGGAGTGATCTTCATCAAGCCCAAGGTGGCTGGCCTCATGGAAAAGCTCGGCCTGGACGTTGAAGTGGAAAAATCGGGGAAGAACAAGGACATGGGCTCCCCCTTCCGGGAATCCACCGATGAAGAGCGCGAGATCGCTCAGTCCCTCATCGACGGCCTTGCTGGACGATTCCTCAGGCTGGTCGAGACCCACCGCACCATGCAGCCCCTCGGCCTTCACAATGTGGCCTCAGCGCGGGTTTACCTGGCGGAAGATGCCCTCAGGCTGGGGCTTGTGGACCAGGTCGGCTACCTCGATGACGCCCTCGATCGGGCCAGGAAGCTGGCGGAGCTTCCGGAGGACGCGCGGGTGGTCGTATACCGCCGTGCCGAGTATGCGGACGACAATCTTTACAACAGCAACATCGCCCTTTCGGACGGCGGGACGCTGAAGATCGTCGACCTGGGAATGCTTGAGAACCTGAACGCGCTGCCCAGCGGGTTTTATTACCTCTGGCTCCCGGCCGCGAACGGCAGTTAGTCGAGCAGGGTCCTGGCTGGAATCCAGCGTTCTTTTCGAGGATCCCGGCCAAAGCCGTGAGCGGCGACCGTGCTCTCGGCCGATTATTTCCTGCCTAATCTGAGCGGTTAGCCGTTAGCGATTAGCTTTTAGCCAAAAACTTCAGTAACTTGCGCCTCATAGATTCTCACTCACCAAGTTTGGATGAATGGTGGGATAACCTATGAAAATTGTTGAGCTAATACCCAACAGCTGAGAGCTAATCGCTCAATTTAGGTCCTGTTGAAATGTGCCGGACTGCATGGAGACCCTCGGCTCTTTCCGCTTTCGCAGGTCCGCGACCGATTGCGCTCGGGACCGAATGCCGTTAACATAGAAACAGGGCCATCACTCTGATACGCACGCCGTCTTTCCCGTGATGGAGAAATCGTGATGAAACGACTGATCCGCCTTTTACGGCAGACCGAGCTGCACGTATTTCTTTTCGTGCTGGGCTTCATCTCTCTCAACTGGCCCATCCTGAGCATTTTCTATGGCGGGAGCTCGGTCGGGCTTTTCATCTATTTCCTCTTGATCTGGTCTTTGATCATCGTCCTCCTGTTTCTGATCAACCGGGCCTGCAGTAAAGATGCGCATCAGAGCCCTCAAGACGAGCGGTATTGAGTTTTTGATTCTGTCACCCGGAGCATGAGGATTCGTCCATGGTGGACGCAACACTGGTCCTGGGGATTCTGGCGGCTTATGTGTGCCTGCTGTTTCTCATCGCCCTGTGGGTCGAGCAAAGATCCGCTGTGGGGAAGGGGCCGGCCAATCACCCCCTGGTGTATTCTCTTTCCCTGGCCGTCTATTGCACCGCCTGGACCTATTACGGCAGCGTCGGAAAAGCCGCCACCTCAGGGATACTCTTCCTGCCCATCTACCTGGGGCCGACCATCGTGATCCTCCTCTGGTGGACGGTTCTTCGCAAACTGGTGCGGCTCAAGACAACCTATCGGATCACCAGCATCGCCGATTTCATCTCGGCACGCTACAACAAGTCCCAACCCCTGGCCGCCCTGGTGACCGTGATCGCCATCGTGGGAATCCTGCCGTATATCGCTCTGCAGCTCAAAGCGATCATCTCGACCTTTGTCCTCATCACCACACCGGCAACACCCGACCTTTCGCCCGACGCTGCGGTCATGAGCTGGGTGGGGCGGCACGTGGGCCCCGTGGTGGTGATTCTGATGGTGCTTTTCACCATCGGCCTCGGAGTGAGACGCCTGGACCCCACCGAACGTCACGAAGGCATGGTCGCGGCGCTTGCCGTTGAGTGTCTCGTCAAGCTGGTGGCTTTTCTCATGGCGGGGATCTTCGTGACTTACTTCCTCTTCGACGGATGGGGGGACATTTTCAGTCGAATCCAGAAGAGCCCTGCCGGGGGTCTGTTCGCGTCCTGGGGGGCCAACGACTTTCCCGCGGCCGCCTGGACCACCTACCTGCTGCTTTCCATGTCGGCCATACTTTGCCTCCCGCGCCAGTTCCACGTGACCGTGGTGGAAAACAGCGACGAGCGCCATATCCTGACCGCCATGTGGTGCTTTCCGCTTTACATGCTGCTCATCAATATCTTCGTGATCCCCATCGCCCTGGGAGGACTCATCAAGGGATTTCCCATGGACAAAGCCGACTCCTTCGTGCTGCTCCTGCCCCTCCATCACGGAGAGGAGTGGCTGTCGCTCCTGGTCTTCCTGGGCGGAGTCTCGGCGGCAGCGGGCATGATCATGGTGAGCTCGGTGACCATGGCCACGATGATCACGAACCATCTGCTTCTGCCCGTGGTGGAATGGCTTCCGCCTCTGGGCGTGCTGAAAAGACATCTTCTGCGCTGCCGCTGGGTCGTGGTGGCTGTATTCATCGCCATCGGTTTCTGGCTCGAAGAACGCGTCTTCAAGCCCTACATGCTGGTCAACATTGGGCTCATTTCCTTCGCGGCCTTTTTCCAGCTGGCTCCTGTGCTCCTCGGGGGCATCACCTGGCGAAAGGCCAACGCGACGGGAGCGTTCTGGGGATTGAGCGCGGGGTTTCTGGTCTGGTGCTATACCCAGCTCATTCCATCTTTCGTGCGGAACGAGTGGCTGCCGGAGTCTATCTTGACCCAGGGACCCATG
This sequence comes from Syntrophobacterales bacterium, assembly GCA_041310025.1. GTDB lineage: Bacteria > Desulfobacterota > Syntrophobacteria > Syntrophobacterales > Syntrophobacteraceae > JALOOX01. The sequence goes on along the minus strand of JBFYYO010000070.1, from coordinate 3,545 downwards.
GGATGGAGCCTGCTCAAGCCGGAAGCTCTTTTCGGACTCTCGGGGCTGGACCACCTGAGTCACACGGTGTTGTGGAGCATGCTCTTCAACGTGGGATTCTACGTGCTGGCCTCGCTCTATCATGAGCCGACCCGCGCCGAGCAGAGCGCTGCCGAGGAGTTTGTGGATGTTTTTTCGGCCAGGACAACCCTTCGGGGGGGCCGTCACCGGGAAGCCTTCATTGACCTGGCGGCCAAGCTTGGCGAGCTCGAAGAGCTGCTGTGCCAGTATTTCCCGCAGGCTGAAGCGGCCTCCATGCTGCAGCGCAGCCTGGAGAAGACAGATATCGGAGCTGCGGACAAGATCTCCATCACCCAGCTCGTGGAGCTTCAGAGCGAGGTAGAGACCAGTCTGGCGGGCTCCATCGGTTCGGCCGCCGCCTACAAGGCGATTCGTCAGAAGACCTCCTTCGGTCCCCGGGAGTCCAGGGAATTGTCCGAAGTGTATGGCGAAATGCTGGCCAATCTGAGACTCACCCCGGGGGAGCTCAAGAACAAGATCGACTACTACCGCGAGCGGGAGATGCTGCTCATGCGGCAGGGCTACGAGCTTGAAGAGAAGGTGGCGGAGCTCGAGCGGGAGATCGGGGAGCGCAAGAGAGCCCAAAAGGCCCTCCTCGAGAGCGAAGAGCGCTTCCGCGGACTCGTCGAAACCATGAATGAAGGCCTCGAGATCGAAGACAAGAGCGGGGTCATCTCTTACGTCAATGACAAGCTCTGCCAGATGTGGGGTAGCGATCGCGGTGAAATCCTGGGTCGGCTGGCCAGTGAATTCCTGGATGAGAGTGAACGTGGCAAAGGACTGGAATGCATGGCGGCACGCGGCATTCCCTGCACCAAGTGCCACGAGATCACCTGGAAAGGAAGGGATGGCCGGCGGATTCCGACCATCGTGTCCCACGTGCCCCTGTTTGACTCCGATGGCGCTTATGAAGGAACCTTCTCGGTGCTGACGGACATCACCGGTATCAAGGCCCTCGAACGGGAGAAAGCCAACATCATCTCCATGTTCGCTCACGACATGCGATCGTCGCTCACCGGGATTCACGGCCTGGGGCTGCGCCTCCTGACCAAATCGGCCTCCATGGAGGAGGACAAGAAGGTTGAGTATCTCAAGATCATCAACAAAGAGGCTTCCAAGTTGGAATCCCTCGTGGACGACTTCCTGGAGTTCTCGCGGCTGGAGACGGGCCGGCTCAAACTCAGCCTTGGGGCCATGTCCCTGGATAAGGAGCTTCTCGAGCTCTACAATGTGTACGAACCGAGGGCGAGCCAGAAGGATCTGAGCCTGGAGATCGTCCTGGAGGAGACGCTGCCCATCCTCGAGGGCGATGTGAACCGTCTGAGGCGTGTGTTCACCAACCTGCTCGACAACGCCCTGAAGTTTTCGAAATCCCGGGGCAAGATCACGGTCGCGGCTTCCGACACCCCGGAGGAAGTCCAGGTGAAGGTGACCGACGAGGGAATCGGCATCGCGGAGGAAGAGCTTCCGTATATCTTCGACATCTTCCACAGGACTCCGGGTTCGGAGAAGAGGGAAGGTTACGGCATTGGCCTGGCCACCGTGAAGGCCATCGTGGAAGGGCACGGCGGGCGTGTGAAAGTCGAGAGCCGCCTGGGAGAAGGCACCACCTTCACGGTCTCCCTGCCCAAAAAGCGCGAAAGCTCCCAGGACTCATCGGGGTAGCGCCCGGCATAGCTCCGCGGCCGACGCCCAACCCGGCCCGAACGTTCGGTTCACATGCGGGGCCAAAGGGGAAGCTCGCATCCCGTTTGTCGGTTGAAAGCCTTTGGGCAGCCCTCCGGTCAGAGCCACCTTTTCGCTCGAATGTAGACGAGCATCCCGATGCCGATCATGGCCATCAGCACCAGCGCGGCCGGGTATCCCCAATGCCATTCCAGTTCCGGCATGTGGTGGAAATTCATGCCGTAGATGCTGGAGATGAACGTGAGCGGCATGAAGATCGTGGCGATGATGGTGAGGACCTTCATGATTTCGTTCATGCGGTTGTTGATGCTCGAAAGATAGACATCCAGCATCCCCGAGATCATCTCGCGGTAGGTTTCGATGGAATCGATTACCTGGACCGCATGGTCGTGAACATCCCGCAGGAAAAGAACCGTGCTCTTGTCGATGATGGCCGACTCCCCCAGCAGCAGATTGTAGGCGAACTCCCGAAGCGGCCACACCGCTCGTCGCAGAATCAGCAGCTCCCGCTTGGTGGCGTGGACTTCCTTCAGAGTGTCTCTGGAAGGGGAAGAGATGACCTCCTCCTGAAGGTCCTCGATGGTCTCACCCATGGTTTCGAGGACCAGGAAATAGCGGTCCACCACGGCATCGATGACTGCGTAGGCCAGGTAGTCGCTTCCACGCTTTCGAATGAGGCCCCGGGCATTTCGAATCCTCTCCAGAATTGAGCCGAACAGGTTGCCGACGCCTTCCTGGAAGGAGAGCACCAGGCCGGGCTTGATGACGATGCAAACCTGCTCCACCTGCAGACGAGCGCCGGGCCGATTCTCCAGGGTGAGGGCTTTCATCACGACGAAGAGGTAGCTGTCGTAATCCTCCATTTTGGGGCGCTGCTCGGTGTTGACGATGTCTTCCAGCGTGAGAGGGTGAAGGTCGTAAGAAGCCCCCAGCTTCTCGATGGTTTCCAGGTCGTGCACCCCGTCCACGTGAATCCACAGCACACGCCCTGCAGAGACCGGGGGGAAACTCCCGTCGAGCGCAGGGATCTCCGCTTCGCGGCATTCCTGCTCGTCGAACTGGACCAGGCTGATGCGTACGGGTTGAGACCTCTTCCTGCCCACGTGCACGAGGGTTCCGGGTGAAAGGCCGGGCATGGGGGAGATGTTTGCGGATGATGCGATCATGGCTTTTCCTCTGAAGTGGTTGAAGCGGGATTTGCAGTCGCCGCTGAAGATCGGTACTCCAGGGCCCGGGGTGGCCCATGTCGAGCACTCCCGATTCAACTCCCAAGTGAGAAAAAATGCAATGATCTCCTGATGGTTTTTGCGGGATCCTGGATGATAGAAAACTTGGGCGAACCATGCGGAGGAGGAGGTCCAAACCCTGTCGGTTCAAGGATCACACCGTGCTGGCGGTTGCTCCTTCCACCAGCTGCACGAGCTCCGGTGAGTAGTCCTGGGCACATTCATGGCAGAGCACCTGCATCGTGCCCTCCAGAAACAGGTCCGGACCGAATTCCGTTTTGGTGCGGCTGCCGCACAGCCCACACCTCATCTCGGCGCCCAATACGTTTTCTTTGATGACCACACTGATCATGACAGCACCTCCTTGCTCAGGGGTGGATTGAAAGATCCTTCACCTTAATCGAAAGATATATAACCAATGGTTGTGGCAAAATAGAGATATAAAAATTGGCTTATAATTACATTCATTTACATATCAACAGATAACCTGATCCAGCTACATATTTATTTATTTGGACAGAATATGGAAGTATTCAGAGTCAGAAGGTTTCATTCTAAGGAAAAGTTCCCATG
>JBFYYO010000069.1:0-15991 GCA_041310025.1 Syntrophobacterales bacterium | reverse complement strand
GCAATGGTTGCGCAAATGAACATGTTTGCGATGAAGATGGTGAAAAGCTGCCCCTGTGCTGTGTCTGCGACAGTGCCTCCTGGAAAGCTTACCGTCTCATGAAGGAAAAAGCTGATGTAAAAAAAGGTTAGAGGGTTGGAGGGAAACGACATGAAGGCTTGGCGTAATGGCAGGTTGGGCTTCGTGGCTGCAGTGCTGGTCATGAGCACCCTGGGCGGAGCTGTTGCATGGGGACAGGCTACTTCTGAGGAGATCCTGGCCGGCAATGCTTCCACGGCGGAGATCTCAGGTCTGGCCTCCAATTTGACGGATATTGGAACCGTCGTCACCTTGAACGACACGGCCTTCTTTCCTGCCAGCGACGGGGTGAGTGGCATCGGGCTCTGGAAAAGCGACGGGACCGCAGCGGGTACGGTGATGGTGATGGATATCAACAAGGAAGAGGATCCCCGCCCAAAGCATGCGGGGATGACGTGCGATGAAAACGGTGAGTAGGAACGCCCTTTTGTGTGGGCCTGTACTAAGAACTTCTGAGGCTCACTCCCAAGTCATCAAGGCCCCGTCGCTCCCGTTTCACAGTCCGGAAGCGACCGGGCCTTCTTCATTTACGGGATTTGAGCGCCGCCTCGTACACTGTCCTGCGGGAAAGGTGGAACCTGGCCGCGATGAGGGCGACGGCGTCCCGGGTAGTCATGGATTGCCCTGTGAGCAGATGTTCAAGCTCTGCTTTCCAGACCTCCGCTTCCGCTTCTGAAGCCGAAGCCTCCGGCTCGGCGCCGGCCACCACCAGCGTCACTTCGCCCCGAACAGTCTCGCCGAAATGGTCCCGAGCCTCGGAAACGGATCCACGGAAGACCTCCTCATGAAGCTTGGTGAGCTCTCTGGCCACGGCGATTCTCCGATTTCCCCAGAAGCCAAGGATGTCGGAAAGTGTCCTGTTCAGTCGCCTGGCCGATTCGTAGAGCACCAGGGTCATGGGAAGGGCACTGGCTCGGCTGAAGAATCGCTCGCGAGAGCTGCCCTTGGGTGGAGGAAAGCCGAGAAACGCGAAAGGCTGGGTGGGCAAACCGGAGATCACCAGGGCGGCGACCGAAGCGGTGGGGCCGGGAATCACCGAGACAGGGTAATCGCACTCCAGAGCTTGCCGGATCAGATCTGCGCCCGGGTCCGAAACGCCTGGAGTTCCCGCATCGGTGACCAGAGCGATACTCTCGCCTGCCTGGAGCCTGGCCAAAATGGCCGGACCTCTCCCTGACAGGTTGTGGCTGTGGTAGCTGATGAGGGGCTTGCGGATCTGGTAGTGGGTGAGGAGTTTCAGCGTATGGCGGGTGTCTTCGGCGGCCACGCACTGCACCGACTTGAGGACTTCGAGGGCCCTCAGGGTGATGTCCGAAAGATTTCCAATGGGGGTCGATACCACATAGAGGGTTCCTGAGCCCACTGGATCCCTCCCCTCATTCGATGGCTGCAAAGGCGTTGGCGATCCAGGTCACCACGGGCTCTCCTTCCATCCATTGAATCGCCACCACATCAAACCGGGCGGGCTGCCTCAGCAGGTTGTGCTTTTTGAGATACCACTGAGCAAGCCTGGTCAATCGCTTCTGCTTGGCGATGGAGACCATTTCCTGTGGTGTGCCGTAGCCCTGCGAGTGACGGGACTTCACCTCGATGAAGACCACGGTTTTGCCGTGCCAGGCAACCAGATCGATTTCGCCCAGAAGACATCGAACGTTGCGAGCGACGATCTCCAGCCCCTGACCCTTGAGGAACCCCGCGGCGATCTCCTCTGATTGCCTTCCTTTTTCCTGCCGGTTGGCGCTCACGGGAATCGGTGTTCCCGCCCGGGATGGACATCCTTCACGCCCGCAAAGCTTCTTCGATGGAGCGGGCATGGACCATGACGGCGCAGGGCCTCACGATGCCCGGCGGTGCCGTAGCCCTTGTTCCGGTCGAAGCCGTACACGGGGTACATCTCATGATAGCAGTCCATGAGTCGATCCCGGTGCACCTTGGCCACGATGGAGGCTGCAGCAATGGAAAGGCTCTTTCGGTCTCCGCCAGGGATACCGAGCTGAGGTGTGGGCAGGGGGAGCCGATAGGGTCCGTCAATCAACAGCAGATCGGGGTTCGGACTCAGTTGACGGACAGCCAGCTCCATGGCCAGATACGTCGCTTGAAGGATGTTGATGCGGTCGATGATCGAGGCCTCGACGCAGCCGATGCCGACCGCTGCGGCCTGGCCGTAAATCCGGCCGATGAGCGCTTCCCGCTGGCTTGCCGAAAGGGTTTTCGAATCTTTCGCGGGTGGGAGGTCTGCATCCCTGGGGAAGAGGACCGCGGCAGCCACCACCGGTCCCGCCAAAGGACCGCGACCGGCTTCATCGATTCCCGAAACCCACAAAAAACCCCTGCTGTGGGCATCCCTTTCGAACTGCTGCATGTCCACGGCAGGGATTTCAGAATCCTTTTGCTTCACTAGCGCTTCTCTCGAATTCTGGCAGCCTTGCCGACCCGCTGGCGCAGATAGTACAGGCGCGACCGACGGATGCGCCCCCGTCTAAGTATCTCGATCCGGTCGATCTGTGGGGAGTGCAGCGGGAAGATTCGCTCGACGCCAACTCCATAGGACACTTTCCGGACTGTGAAAGTGGCGTTGAGCCGCCCCTTGTGGTGTCTGATCACAACCCCTTCGAATACCTGAATACGCTCTTTTTCCCCTTCACGGATCTTCACATGAACCTTGACCGTATCCCCGATTCGAAAGGCCGGAATATCCTCCCGCATCTGTTCACGCTGCAGAATCTCAACCACTCCCATGGCCATGACACATCCTCCATCGATCTTATCTGAAGTAAGGAATCCCTGCACTGGGTTCCAAGTTGATTCACGCTCTAAGAAGTCTCGGGTTTCGAGTTGAAACCCCGCGTCCTCATCGGTCCGCAGCAAGAAGCCGGTCCATCAGGATCGCCGCCGCGCATCGAACGGATAAATGATTGTAGTCGCCGACTCCCCGAATGGGCTCGAGTACGGCGTCAGCTTCCTCAATCACACTTTCTGCCAATCCCCAGGCCGTGCCGAAGAGCAGCAGGCAGGGCCTCTCGCCGTCAGCGAGCACTTTGCGCGCCCGCTCGTGAGAGAGCGCTCCCTCAATCTCCCTGGCCGAGGTCGCCCAAACGAGCGGTGCGCTCCCGAATCTGCTCTGTATGTCCTCCTTGACCTCCTGGAGGCTGTCCGCGATCTTCAATCGCTTCAGGGCGTTTCCCCGCTCCGGGTGTAGTTCGAATCCTACGCCTTCACACCAGTGCCTGAGCAGATCTCCGGCGAGAGCCTGCTGGTCCCTGAGCGGCGTCACGATGTAGCAGGCCGCAACGTTGAACGTACACGCGGCTCGGGCCAAATCATGCAAATCCAGGTTGGTGATGGCCGACGCAATGACCTCTCCCCTGCGGTTGACCACCGGACAGTGAATCAGGGCCACAATAAGCGTCATGGCGGCCAGGTGCCCCCCTCACCATCGGAGCTCATTCTCCTGGCGGCGTCCTCCTCTTCGGCCCTCCGGAGCCATTCCCGCTCCTCCGCGGTCAGCTTGAGGCGGGCGAACAGATCCGGGCGCCTTAGCCTGGTTCTCAGGAGAGCGTGCCCGCGGCGCCAATTCCGGATGGCTGCGTGGTTCCCCGAAAGCAGGATTTCCGGCACTCGATGTCCGCAAAACTCCTGGGGCCTTGTGTATTGGGGATACTCGAGGACAGGTTCGGCAAAGGACTCCGCTTCTGCAGAGAGCTCATTTCCCAGAACCCCCGGGATGAGCCGCGTGAGCGCGTCCAGGATGACCATGGCGGCCAGTTCTCCTCCCGTGAGGATGTAGTCGCCGATGGAGATCTCTTCGTCAACGAAGTGGCGGGCTACCCTTTCGTCCACTCCTTCGTATCGGCCACAGATCAAAATCAGGCGCGGAAGCTGGCTCAGTCTCCGGGCCGTCCGCTGGTCGAACAGCGTGCCCTGCGGGCTGAGAAGGATGGTTCGAGGCCGCGGTTCCGATCCGATGGACTTCAACGCGCTCACGATGGGCTCGGGCTTCATGACCATGCCCTCGCCGCCTCCGAACGGTCGATCATCGGTCATCTGATGCCTGTCGGTGGCGTAATCCCGGATATTGTGAACGCGAATGCTGATGAGCCCCCGTTCGACGGCCTTACCCAAGATACTCTCGCTCAACGGCGAGACGAACATACCCGGAAAAAGGCTCAATATGTCAAAGATCATCTACTCCAGCAAACCTTCCGGTGGATCGATCACCACGCGCCGTCCAGCCAGGTCGATCTCCCGGATGACCTCTTCCACGGCGGGGATCAAAAACTCCTGGTCGCGGTCCCTGGTGACATAGACATCGTGACTCCCGGTCTCCATGATGCCCGTGATGGTTCCCACGAAGGAACCGTCCAGCTTCTCGACGGAAAGCCCGATGAGCTGATAGTGGTAATACTCTCCATCCTCCAGGGGCGGCAGCATGGTTTCCGGCAGAAGGACCTCCGCACCGGACAAGGCCCTGGCAGCCTCCCTGTCCTGGATCTCCTCAAACTGAGCCAGCCAAACCCTGCCGTGGGGTTGTGCCGCCTTGAGGGTCAGTTCGCGGATTCCGCCTTCCCCTTCCCTCTCCGGTCTGAAGAAGAGCCTGGCTCCCGTCTTCAACGTCTCAAAACTCTCTCCCAGGGCGACGATCCTCACCGCCCCATGGACGCCGTGGGCTCCTCCCACCTTACCCACCGCTACAAGGCAAGGCTTCTCCATGGTCTATTCTATGATTTCCAGTACCGCTCTTTTTCGAATCTTGGTTGAGGCGGCGCTCAGGATCGTGCGCATCGCACGGGCGGTGCGGCCCTGTTTTCCAATGACCTTGCCGAGGTCCTCTTTGGCCACACGCAACTCTAGGACGGAGGTCTGCTCGCCCTCGATCTCGGAGACCTTCACTTTTTCGGGATTATCCACCAATGCCCGTGCCATGAACTCGATCAGTTCTTTCAACATGCTGACCTCCGGATTCTCGTGCGCCGCAACGGCTTCTGCTTTGGAGAAGCCTAATTCCCAGTCCCAACTCCGTGCTTTCTCATCAAGCTGCGTACCGTGTCTGATGGCTGTGCACCGTTGTCCATCCAGTACTGGAGCCTTTCAGCGTTGATATGGACTTCTGCAGTCTCAGGCAGCGGATTGTAGGTGCCGATCCTCTCAATGAAACGACCATCGCGTGGAGACTCCGAGTTGGCCACGACGATCTGGTAAAAAGGTCTCTTCTTCCTTCCTCGACGAGCTAATCGAATGCGTACCGGCATAACCTGTGGTCTACCTCCTCAATCTGTAATATCGTTCCCTGCAAAGACCCGATGGGTTTTTCCATCCGTTCAAAAGCGCAAAAAACCCAAAGCCGACTGTTGAAGCTTCGACTCGGAACTGTCCGTTCAACACCTCACCATTGGCCGCAGGCCTGAAAGCCTGTCTGTAAAAGCTTTCATATAGCTCAATCAGTGAGGATTAAAAAGGAAAAAATGCCTTTCGCTTCTTGCCCTTCCCCTTCTTCTTCTTGGTGGGTCCCCCGCCCATCATCTGCCGCATCATCCGTCGCGCTTCGTCATAGCTCTTCATCAGCCGGTTCACCTCGGGGACAGTGGTCCCGCTTCCCGCTGCGATGCGCCGCCTGCGGCTCCCGTTCAGAAGGTCTGCATGTCTGCGCTCCTCGCGGGTCATGGAGTTGATGATCGCCTCCATGCGGACGAACTCCTTCTCGTCCACCTGCACGTTCTTGAGCTCTTTCATCATGCCCATGCCGGGCAGCAGGTTCATGATCTGCTGAATGGATCCGAGCTTCTTGACCTGGCGCAGCTGGTCGCGGAAATCCTCCAGGCTGAAAGTGTCCTCTTTGAACTTGCGGGCGAGCTCGACCGCCTGCTTCTCGTCAAAAGCCTCCTGAGCCTTTTCGATGATGGAGAGCATGTCCCCCATGCCCAGGATTCGGGAGCTCATGCGGTCCGGATGGAACACCTCCAGCGCATCGAGTTTTTCCCCCATGCCGATGAACTTGATGGGGCAGCCCGTGACCGACCGGATGCTGAGGGCCGCGCCCCCGCGAGCGTCGCCGTCCAGTTTGGAGAGGATGACGCCGGTGATCTGTATGGCATCATGGAAGGCCCCTGCGACCTGAACGGCGTCCTGGCCCGTCATGGCGTCGGCCACCAGCAGGATCTCCGACGGAGCGAGAATCGCCTTGATCCGGGCCAGCTCCTCCATGAGCTCCGTGTCCACGTGCAGCCGCCCTGCGGTGTCCACGAGGAGGGTGTCGCAGTTCTGTTCCTTCGCGAAATCCAGGGCCCCTTTGACGATATCTTCGGGCCGCTGGTCCACCGTCGAGGGATAAACCGGGAGGCTCAGCTGCTGGGCGAGCGTCGTCAACTGCTGGATGGCCGCCGGTCGGTACACGTCGGCGGGGACGAGGCAGGGCCTGCGCTTTTCATTGGTCAACTTACGGGCCAGCTTGGCAGTGGTCGTGGTTTTGCCTGAGCCCTGGAGCCCCACCAGCAGGATGCCGACGGGCGGTCGTCCGATGAGATTCAGCGGCACGGCCTGGCCGCCCATGAGATCCGTCAAGGCTTCATTGACGATCTTGATGACCTGCTGGCCCGGAGTCAGGCTGTCCAAAACCTCCTGACCCACAGCCCGATCCGCGATGCCGGCCACAAACTCCTTGGCCACCTTGTAATGGACATCGGCCTCCAGAAGGGCCATCCTCACCTCACGCAAAGCCTCCCGGATATTGGCTTCCGTGAGCTTTCCCTGGCCCCGGAGATGCTTGAAGACTTTCTGCAGCTTGTCGGACAGATTATCGAACATAGTTCAAACACCGCCAATGAGTGAGCTCGAATGGCATTCCCCAGTGGAGAAATGCCTGATTTTCATAAGATATCTAGCCGTAAAGAACCCTGCGTGTCAACGATTTAGACAGGCTCGCGCCCCACTCTCATCGCGAGCAATGATCGGACCAGATGCTGAGCGACGCCCCTGTGGCGCCTCACGAGCCCCCTCGCCTGGCCCGACGCTTCGGCACGCAGGATGGAATCTGTGAGATACAACCCCAGAAAGCCCTCAAGCTCGGCTTCATTGTCCACCCGTCTGAAGCATCCCAAGTCCGCAAGAATCGATTCCAGCTCCCTGAAATTGAACAGGTGGGGTCCCCAGCAGGCCGGCTTTCCCTGAGCGGCAGCCTCCAGGGGATTATGGCCTCCGAAAGGGACCCAGCTCCCGCCGATGAAGCCCACGTCGGCAACGGCGTAGAAACGGCCCAGCTCCCCCAGGGTATCCAGCAGGTACACGGCACGGCCCTCGGCAATCTCCCCTCGGGAACGGAGGGAAACCTGCAATCCCATTCGCCGGCAGAGATCAATGATCTCAGGGCCCCGCCCCGGCTGTCTCGGAGCGAGGATGAGGAGCAGGTCCGGCAGCTGCCGGCGCAACACCGCGTGCACCCTCAGCAGAGGTTCCTCTTCGCCTTCATGAGTGCTCCCGGCGATCCACACCGGTCTGCCCTCGGGAAGCCCAATGGATTCCTTCAGGTCTGCCACTTCCGACGACGGGAGAGCAGGCGGTGCCGCATCGAATTTGAGATTTCCCGAAACGTGCAATCTAGCGGGCTCGACCCCGAGCTGAAGATATCGATTCACGTCCACTTCCGATTGGGCGAACAAAGCCTGGAATTCGTTCAAGAGGCGGCTCCAGAGTCCTTTCAGGGGAAGCATCCTCCGGAACGACCTTGGGGACAGCCGACCATTCACCAGCGCCGCCGCAACGCCATGGCGACGCAGGGCACACAGAAGGTTGGGCCAGAGATCCGTTTCCACCTGGATGAACAACTCCGGCCGGATTCTCCGGACCAGGCGATCCATCACCAGGGGCAGATCATGAGGCAGGTAGAAGAACGAGCGAACCCATGGAGTCAGAGTCTTCCTTGCCAGCTTCTGCCCCGTTTCCGTGGCTGTCGAAAACACAATGCCCGCTTCAGGCCAGCTCTGATTGAGAGCCCTGACCAGAGGCGCCACCGACAGGGTTTCCCCAACGGACAGGGCATGGATCCAGATCGTCGGTTCATCGACCTTGATATCAGGGGGAATCAGCCCCATACGGTGCAGGTGGCTGGCAGCGTATTTGCCGTCAACCAGTGACCTGATTCTGTAGTAGAGCAATGCTTGAGGCCAGATCAGTCCCCATCCCAGCCCGTAGGCCATCCTGACCCAGGGGGGCAGAAGGGATCCCATCCGGGGCCGGCCTGACCTGGAACGGCCGGGAGCCTGGCAAACCACTGGGGCAGTTTGAGGGGACCAGGAATTCGAGGTCTGAGCCGGTTCGTCGGCTGGCTTCGAGCCATGGAGGTCGTTCTCCGGTCTTCCGGCTCCCAATCGGTTCAACACCAGCGAGGCCGTCCGATCCGCCACACCCGGTTCGCCCAGGAGGCCGCGGATTCCCGCAAGCTCAGTCCGCTGCTGCTCGAGACGTGCGGGATGATTCAAAAGGCCCAGGGCCTCCTCGGTGAGCCTCGCCGGGTTGGCTTCCCTTTGCAGGAGCTCCGGGGCAATCATTTTTCCGGCAATGAGATTGGGCAAGCCCGCCCGGTCCACCCTGACGAGAAGGCGTCCGATTTGATAGCTCAGGTTGGACACCTTGTAGGTGATGATCATCGGGGTCCCGAGGATGGCGGCTTCCAGGGTCACCGTGCCCGACGCGGTGATGATGAAGTCGCAGGCTCGAATGACGCCATAGGTGTCGCCTCGGACGGTCCGCACGGGAACCGTCCATTTCCGGATGATGCCGTCGATCAGATCGGGGTCAACGGTGGGCGCGAGGGGGAGGATGAAGTCGACGTCGGGCCTTCGCTCGCCAATGCGCGCGGCCGACTCCATCAGGATGGGCAGCAGCGTCCGGACCTCGCCTTGCCGGCTTCCGGGCAGAAGTCCCACCAGGGGGTGGTCATCACGCCTCCGGTAGAGTTGAGCGGCTTGAGCCCTGGATGGCGCACCCTCCAGAACATCCAGGAGAGGATGTCCCACGTAGTGCACCTTCATTCCAAAGCGGGCGTAGAAGTCCACTTCGAAGGGGAGAAGGACCGCCATGTCACTGACCAGGCGCTTGAGCGTCCGGACACGCCCGCGCCGCCAGGCCCAGACCTGCGGGCTGACGTAGTAGAAGACCGGTATTCCCAGTCCCCTGGCGATGCGCATGAGAAGGAAATTGAAGTCCGGGAAGTCGATGAGGATGACGAGATCGGGACGAACATTGGTGAGATATTGCCTGATCCTGCGCAGCGCGTCCGTGATCGCCCCCCCGTGTCGGAGGACTTCGACCAGGCCGACTACGGACAGTTCGCGGTTTTCCACGAGCACGTTCGCTCCCGCATCGGCCAGGGCGGGTCCCCCCAGGCAGGTGAAGCTCGCGCCGGGCAAAGAGGCTTTCAATCGGCGGACCAGCTCGGATCCATGCAGGTCTCCGGAAGCCTCGCCGGCGCTCAGGAATATTTCACGAGCTCTCGGTCGGAGGCTTTCCATCGGTTGTCCAGTTTTGCCTTGATCTGCCGGGAAATGTCGAGCGCCACCGCCAGGGCGTCGCGCCCCTGGGCACCGTCCACCATGGGGCGGCTGCCTTTCTGGATGCAATTCAGAAAGGACGCGATCTCCTCCTCCAGGGCATCCATTTCCTCGATTTCCAATTCTTCGATGGAAATCTCCGGGTAGCCGGCTTCATCAGCTGTGGTTTCCTTGAACACCGCATAAGAACGCTTGTTGCCGAAGTCCGCCGAAAAATAGCAGTTCTCCTGGAAGATCCGGAGCTTCCGCATGTTCTTGATGGAGATGCGACTGGCCGCCAAATTGGCAGTGGCGCCGTTTTCGAATTCCAGCCGCGCATTGGCGATGTCGGGAAGATGCGTGAGTACCGCTACTCCGGCCGCGTGGATCGCTATGAGGGGGGACTTCACGACGTGGAGGACGATGTCGATGTCGTGGATCATGAGGTCCAGGATGACGTCCACCTCCAGCCCCCGTTCATTGAACAACGCCAGCCGGTCTGCGGTCAGAAACATGGGATTGCGCAGGCGGGGGTAGATGGCTCGAAAGGCGGAATTGAACCGCTCCAGGTGACCGACCTGCAAAACGAGGTTCTTTTGGCCGGCCAGGCGGGTCAGCTCGTCGGCTTCCTCGAGGGTCTGCGTCATGGGCTTCTCCACCAGGACGTGGACCCCGGCTTCCAGAAACTCCCTGGCGATGGCGTGGTGGAGCAGGGTGGGAGTCACGATGCTCACGGCATCGACCTTCCCGATCAGCTTGCGGTAATCCGTCATGGCCTCGGTTTCGACCTCTCCGGCCACTCGCCTGGCCTGAGCCGCGTTGACGTCGACCACGCCCACCAGCTCCGCTTCGGGCAGCCGCGCATACTTCTGGGCATGAAATCTTCCCAGGTATCCGACTCCCACCACGCCCACGCGCAGGGCTTCTGAGCGAGCCTTGCGCACCAGAGCGGCAGCCGCCGGGGGAGCTTCGGCCTGAACTCTGGCAGCAGGCGGCTTCAAAGGATCGGGCGAGGCCTGCTCAATCAGCTTTTCAGCCTGCGAAGGGTCCCTGGTGTCCCTCATGGCCAGAATGGTGATACGAGCTTCGTTGGCCGCATCGATCATCTTTTCCCGATCGAACATGAGGGTCTTTCCGGCCTCCACCACCAGCACCCTGGCCTCAACACGCTTCATGGTCTCGATGGTGTCGTACCCCACCGCCGGGACATCGAAGCGCAGGTCCTGGTCGGGCTTGCTGACCTTGACCACCACGGCTCCCTGGCGACAGAGGTGCCCCCCTCTCAAAATGGTGGCGTCGGTGCCGTCTATGCCTTCCAGGGCCAGCACGGCCTGGTTTTTCAACACCAGGCATTGCCCCACGTCAAGGTAGCCCATGGCCTTGGCGGTCTGCCAGCCGAAGGCGATGTCCAGCTGCTCGCGGCGGTTGGGCTTTCTGCGCGTCAGGATGCCTTCCGGGGCGAGAAGGTCCGGCAGGAACAGGGTGGACGGCTCGATGCGGATTCCCTCGGACTCCAGCTCCTCCGCCAGGGCCCGCAGCAGGAAATCGTCCTTCTTGTGGCGCAGCCGGTTGAGAAACTTCACAGCCCTCCAGTCGGGACGGATGCGCGCATACAGCTTGGTCTTGGTGATGGCGCCCGCCATGGCTGCACGTGAGATACCGGCGTCCTTGAAGGTGCGGATCAGGGCGTTGAGCTTGCCGAGCTTCAGCATGTGAAATTCGCTGACATACTTGGCCAAAGACGGGTCCGTTTCTCCCTGGAACCCGACGGCCAGGACTTCAACGCCCGACTGCCTGGCCGCATGAGCAAAAAGGAGCGGAAACTGCCCGCCCCCTGCAATCAACCCCACCCGTGCGTCCGGATGATGGTTCTTGAATTCCGACTCTTCCATGAAAGTTTACTTGGTTACTCCCCGTTTGGAATGATCGATCATGAACTGAACGAGAGTCTGCACTTCCGGGCAGGGCTCGACCTCCTGGTGTACTCTTTCCACGGCTTCCTTGAGGTTCAGTGTCGATCGGAAGATGATCTTGTAGGCACGCTTCAAGGCCAGGATCGTATCTGATGAAAGGCCGAACCGCTTCAGGCCGACGGAGTTGGGGCCGTAGAGCTTGGCGGGCGCGCCGAAGGCGAGCATGTAGGGGGGCACATCCAACCTCAAACCGGACATGCCGCCGATGAAGGCGTGGGTTCCAATCCTGACGAACTGGTGAATGGCCACCAGCCCACCCAGGCTTGCGTGGTCGTCCACCTGCACATGGCCCCCGAGTGTGGCGCCGTTGGCCATGATCACGTGGTCGCCGAGCAGGCAGTCGTGGGCCACATGGGACGCCACCATCAGGTAGCAGTGATTGCCGATGCACGTCCTGCCCCTCCCCCGAATCGTCCCCCGGTGGATCGTGACGTGCTCCCGAAAGGTACAGTCGTCCCCGATGACCACCTCCGTGTCTTCCCCGGCGTAGCTGAAGTCCTGCGGAGGCTGGCCGATGGCCACGAAGGGGTCGATCCGGTTTCGGCTGCCGATGGTTGTCCTCCCGTCGATGACCCCGTGGGGCCCGATGACGCAGCCCGCTCCGATTCGCACCTTGGGCCCGATGACCGTGAAGGCTCCAATGATGGAATCGTCGGCGATTTCAGCTTCGGGCGCAATGACGGCGCTGGGGTGGATCTCCGCCAAACTCCTCGCTCTCCTTCCTCACAGAAACGGTCAATGAGTCAGCTGCCCGGTTCCTGCTGGCCGGGGTCCGTCGTGGCCATGAGCTCGCCTTCGGCCACCAGCTGGTCGTCCACGAAGGCTTCCCCCCGCATCTTGAAGATGGAGCCCCGCTGCTTGATGAGCTTGATCTTCAGGATCAGCTGGTCTCCCGGGCGCACCGGTTTTCGGAAACGAACCTTGTCCACGCCCATGAAATACACGTTGTTGCCGGCCGTCTCGGGGGCCAGGTTGAAAGCCAGGAGACCGCCGGCCTGAGCCAGTGCCTCGATGATCAGCACTCCCGGCATGATGGGGTAGCCCGGAAAATGCCCCTGGAAGAAGGGCTCGTTGATGGTCACGTTCTTGAGGCCGACGATCTCCTGGGGACCCACCTCGAGGATGCGGTCCAACAGGATGAACGGGTATCGATGAGGCAGCTTTTCGAGTATCTCTTGAATGTCCAACGTCATGGTTCGTCCCTGTTCAGCTTGTGTTCCAGCTCCTGCACCCTGCTCTGCAAATCCTTGATCTCGTCACGGTACTGGGAGAGTCGCTGAAGGTGCGTGATCGTTTTGAAAAACTGTTTCTTGGGCACTGCCGGAATCCCCATCACGTCCTGGCCGCCTTTGATGGAGTGAGCCACACCCGACTTGGCACCGATTCTCGTGCCGTCTCCGATCTCCACGTGATCGGCCAGACCGACCTGGCCCGCAAGAATGACGTGGCAGCCCAGTCGCGAGCTCCCGGATATGCCCACCTGTCCAGCGAGTATGGAATCTTCCCCGATGACCACATTGTGGGCGACCTGGACCAGGTTGTCGATCTTCGTTCCCCTCTGGATCCAGGTCCGGTCGAATGTGGCCCGGTCCACACTGGTGTTGGAGCCGATCTCCACATCATCGTCGATCTGGACGATGCCCGACTGAGGTATCTTGATGTGACGCCCTTCTTCGTCCGGAGTGTACCCGAATCCGTCGCTGCCGATGACCGTCCCGCTGTGGATGATGACGCGGTCGCCGATGAGGCAGCGGTCCAGGATGACGGCACCCGGATGAATCACACAATCACAGCCGATTTGAACGTCGGCTCCGATATAGGCGGTTCCGCAAATGGATGATCCTGGACCAATTCGGCTCCCGGGCCCCAAGTGGGCCATGGGGCCAATGCGCACCCCTGGACCGATCTCCGCTTCTTCCGACACATGAGCAGAGCCGTGAATGCCGTCATTCAACCGCAGGGGTTCATCGAACAGCTGCGCGATGCGGGCAAACAGGAGGTAGGGACTGGGATGGATGAGAAGATGGCGATCCAGATCGTCGAGGGATGGGGGGACGATGAGGGCTGAAGCTGCACACGCGATGGCCTCGTCACGCAAACGGGGCCCCGTCACGAAGCTCAGCTGGCCGGAGCGAGACTGCTTCAGCGATTCGATCCCTTCGATCTGAATCTCTGCATTCCCCTTGACGGATGCTCCAAATCTCTCCGCCAGTTCTTTCAAAGAGTAGGTCGAGTGCTGCTGGCTCACTTCGCTGGTCCTCATGGTCTCCGTTTTCAGTCAGGGGCGCTCGATTCCGGGGCAATGACCAGGACAGAGCGTGGCTCAAAATCGACGGGCGCTGGACGCAACCCCGGAGCAGCAAATCCCGGTGAGCACCCGCGCCCAGTCATGAGAATTCCTGATGAGATGGGAAAGGAGCCTATTTTTTGGGAATCGGCGACCGGTCGAGCTCCTGGAGTATCTTTTTGGTCAAGTCATCCTTTTCCGTCGCCCACACGATGCCACCTTTACCGACCTCGATGATATAGTCGTACTTATCGTCTTTACCCATGCGCCTCACGATCTCCAGAGTCTTGTCCACAATGGGGGCCATGAGATCGTTGGAAAGCTTGCTCATTTTGTTCTGGGACTCCATGGCGTATTTCTCGGCTTCCGCCTGCAGTTCGGCCATCTTCCGGTTTCGGGCCGAATCATCCATGGCGGTCTTCTTCTTCTCGAGATCCTCCTTGGTGCCCCGAAACTGCTTGCCCTTCTCGTCCATTTCGGTCTTCAAGCGATCCCTTTCCCGCTTGAACTCCTCCTTGGCATCCAGTCCCGCTTTGGATTGGTCGAGGATGGTCTGGAGATCGAAATACCCGATTTTCGGCGATGAAGCCGCCAGACTGGTCCCTGCAAAAACAACCACTGTCAAAACCGCAAACAATACACTCCAACGTTTCACTGTCATCAATCCTTTCTCTCTAGAAGAACGCTCCTGCTGAGAATTGCCACTGGTAGGGATCTTCGCCCTCTTCCCTGTCGAGAACGTAACCCCATTCCAGTCGCAGAGGTCCAAGGGGCGAATTCCAGCGCACCCCGGCTCCTGCATTGTAGCGCAATTCGATGTCCCATCCGCTTTCTGATGCATTACCCGTGTCGAAGAAAACCACTCCGCGAATACCCATTTTTTCGTAAACTGGGAAGAGCAATTCGACATTGGCTTCCACATACTGAAGACCACCCACCACGTCGTTACCTTTCTTCGGTCCCACGTCCCCCCAGTTGAACCCTCGCAGCGAGTTGATGCCGCCCAGGAAAAACCTCTCATAGATGGGTATGGCGGAATCGTCAGGCCTGCCCTCCAGCTCCCACATCTGACCGACTTCGCCGCGAACATAGCCTACGAATTTCCAGAAGATGGGGAAAAACCAGCCCGAATGGAGCTCGGCTTTGACGAAGTCGCTTTCACTGCCCAGGAAACCGGCCGATGTCTCCACGCTCAGTGTGTTGATGCTTCCACGGGAGGGAACGAACGGATGGTCCGTCGTGTCCCTTTCCACACCAAGGGTGATGCTGCTCTTGAAAACCTCGCCTTCCTGGCTACTCAGAAAAGCGGAAGAGCTGTCCTCAATGTCGGTCACTTCCGCGTTCTCCAGCGTGTAGTAGAGGTTGAGCTTGCTGTGGTTGCCGAAGGCAAGCCCCGAGCGAATTCTGGCGCCTACGGCATCTTTGTCGAAATCCGTATATGCGCGCTGCCAGTTGTAAGCGTCAATCCCGAGGCTGATCGGATAGTCAAGAAACCATGGCTCGGTGAAGCTCGCCACAAACCGGGTGGACTCCTGCCCGAGGTGCCCTTTGAAGGCCAGGTACTGGCCGCGCCCCTGGAAATTGCGCTGTGTGACCTCACCGCTGACGAAGAACCCGTCGTCGGAGGAGTACCCGCCTCCGGCACTGATGGTCCCGGTGAATTTCTCCTTCACTTTCACGAGGAGATTCATGATCCCCTTCTGTGCACTCTCCGTCGGCACGATCTCCACCTGCTCGAAGAAATCCAGCTTCTTGAGTTTGTTGAGACTGTTCTCCAGCTTGGTGGAGCTGAAGGTGTCGCCCTCGTTGAGCTGCATCTCCCTGCGAATGACCTTGTCCCGGGTCCTGGAGTTGCCCGAAATGGTGATGGTGCCGATGTGCGTCATCTCGCCCTTCTTGACATTGTAATCCACGTCGGCAGATTTGCCGGCAGGATCTCTCTGGACCTTGGGATCCACTTCCGTGTAGGCGTAACCTTCATCCATGTAAGCCTTGGAGACCAGCTCCAGGTCCTTCCTCAGGTTTTCACGACTGAAGTAGCCTGAAGGCTCAAGCTGGAGCTTGTCGCTCAGATCCTCTTTGCCGTCGTAGGCATCGCCGGTGATCTTGACGCCGGAGACCTTGTAGCGCTC
>JBFYYO010000068.1:0-16044 GCA_041310025.1 Syntrophobacterales bacterium | reverse complement strand
CATCCCCTCTGCAATACCCACAAAAAGGTAAAGTTTTGACATTCCCACCCGATTGTAACCCATGAAACGAAGCTCCATTTATGTCAATGGTTTGGCAGGGTTCTTCTGAGAACACTCTCGCCAGACCCAGGATTTTCCCAGGTTGCGTGCTTCCGATTGCGCAGACTCAGCCCTCTCCTCCTCGACTCGGAGCTCATCCCATGCAGTTGGAGGCAAGAACCCAGCATCTTGTCGGAGGTTAGAATCATGTGTCGAGTCAGATTTCTAGCATTGGTGGTCATCATGGCTCTGGGACCGTTCAGTCCCTCAGTCCAGGGTTTCACGAACGAGGAGGTCATCATCGGCCTGAACGTTCCTCAAACGGGACCCTACGCTCTACAGGGAAAGGACCAGATCAACGCCTATGCCATGGCGAGGCTGGAAATTGAAAAGCAGGGCGGGATACTCGGGAAGAACATCCAATACCTGGTGGCCGACAGCCAGTCCAACCCTGAAATCTCGGTCAAGAATGTCCAGAAGTTCATCGAAGAGGGCGTCGACATGGTAACCGGCGGCTCTTCCAGTGCCGTGGCCATCGCCGTCAGCAAGCTCTGTCAGGCTCAGTCACGACTCTTCATGGCGACGTTGACTTATTCCAATGACCTCAACGAGAAAGACGCCCATCGCTACACCTTTCGTGAAACCTACAATTCCTGGATGGCCGCCAAAGCGCTGTCAAAGCATCTCAGCACAAAATTTGCCAACAAGAAATACTTCTACATCACCTCGGACTATTCCTGGGGATGGACCACCCGCGACTCTCTCAAGCAATTCACGGGAACCAAAGAGGCGAAAGATATCCTGATGCCTTTCGGTGAGCCCATGGGGTCGCCGCGCTATCGAGCCGCCATTCAGAAGGCTGTGGATGAGCGAGCCGAAGTGCTCGTGCTGGTGCTTTTCGGGCGGGACATGATGGCCGCCCTTCAGGAGTGCATGAGCATGGGGGTGAAGCACACCATGCAGATCGTTGTGCCGAACCTTGAGATGCACATGGTGCTGGGCTCCAGCGATGAATCCACGGAAGGCATCCTGGGGGCGGTGCCCTGGTACTGGCAGATCCCCTACAAATACAACTTCGAGGGCGGGAAGAAGTTCGTGGAGAACTATCGGGCCCGTTTCGGAAAGCCGCCCTGTTCGGGAGCCGCAACGGCATACACCAACATCATGCTCTACAAGTGGGCCGTGGAGCAATCCAAGTCCTTCGACCCGAAAGCCGTTATCCGCGCTCTGGAGGGTCATACCTTCACCGGGCTCAAGGATGAAGAGACCATCCGCTCCTGGGATCACCAGACGATCCAGAGCGTTTACTTGGTGAGGGGGAAGGGGGCGGGAAAGAAGGACATCTGGGATGTCTTCGAGGTACTCGAAGCTCATAAGGGTGAGGACCTGGCTCAGAGCCGTGAGGAGAATCCTGTTCGGCTGGAGCCTCTCTACAATTGACCGTTGCACCATCCAAGCTGAACTGACCGAAAGCGGAGTCTGACGATGTGGTTCACCCTTTGGGAGGGCACCAGCAGCTTCCCGGGCCTGGGCGCCGTGCTCCGGGCATTCTGGGAATTGACCTGTGACGGAGCCCTGGCGCGCTACACCGTGGCGAGCCTCTTCCGGGTCACTGTTGGGTTCTACCTGGCCATTCTTGTGGCGGTTCCGCTGGGGATACTCCTGGGCCGGATTCAAAGGGCGAACCGTCTCGTGAATCCTGTGATCCAATTTCTCAGGCCGGTTTCCCCACTGGCGTGGATACCTTTCGCCATGCTGTGGTTCGGCATCGGAGACAAGCCGGCGCTTTTCATCATCTTCGTTGGAAGTGTCTTCCCCCTGCTCATCTCCACCATCAAGGCCTCCGCCTCCATTCATCCCATGTACTTTCAAGTGGCAGCGAATTTGCAACTAGGCCTGGTGGAGACTCTGCGCTTCCTCATTCTCCCGGCCGTCCTTCCGCAGATCGTTCTCGCCCTCCGGGTGAGTCTCGGGATCGCATGGCTGGTCGTCGTTGCGGCGGAGATGATCGCGGTGAAGAGTGGACTCGGATATCTCGTCATCGACGCCCGCAACGCCCTTCGGATGGATTACGTGGTGGTGGCCATTCTGAGCATTGGAGCCATCGGACTCGTTCTGGACAGCATCATGACCCGGCTCGAACGACTGCAATCCGTGAGGTGGAGACTTGAACAAGCCTAAAATACGCCTTGAGCGGGTCACCGTCCGTTACGGAAACGGCCATGCCAGAGGGAAGGGGGAGCGTGGTGCGGACAACGGCGGCGACCTCTCCACCCGGGATAAGATCATCCTCAACAGCATTGACCTCGAGATCCATGCCGGTGAATTCGTATCCATACTCGGACATTCCGGCTGTGGAAAATCAACGCTCCTGAAAATCGTTGCCGGATTCCTGAAGCCTCATCAAGGAAGCGTGTGGATTGACGACAAGCTGGTGGAAGGCCCACAGTCCAAACACGTCTTCATCTTTCAGGAAGGGGCCCTCTTTCCGTGGTTGACCATCATCGAGAATGTCGCCCTGGCTTTGCGAACCGTGAAGGATTCGCGCGAACGTTACAGCAAGGCCAGGGAATACCTTGAGCTCGTTGCCCTGGAGGGGGTGGAGAGCCACTACCCCTTCATGCTGTCGGGCGGCATGCGTCAGCGGGCCGAGATTGCCCGTGCCCTCGCTGCCCAACCCGATGTCCTGCTGATGGATGAGCCCTTTTCGGGGCTGGACCAGCTGACCCGGCTGCATTTGCGTGAAGAGCTGCTTTATCTCCACGTCATGCTGCCCAATACCACCATCCTTTTCGTGACCCATGACATCGATGAGTCTCTGCAGCTGAGCAACAAGCTGGTGATCCTCGGGGAGCCTCCATCCCAGATCAAGTGCTGCCGCACCATACGCGTTCCGCACCCCAGAACACTGTCGACTCCGGAGCTGGGTGAACTGCGCTCACTCATTCACCATCATTTGGGAGTTCATTCGTCACTATGATGAACGGCTTCTTCGAGAAGATCCCTGCAGGCACTCGAGTCTTTGGGCTTGCCATGCTCTGGCTCGTTTTGATCGGCACGCTCCACAGCCAGCTGAACGGGGAATGCACCCGGGAGAGGGTGACCCTTCGGATGGGATACATGCCCGTCGTCACCAACCTCGCCGCGCCTATCATCGACCAGGCATCGAGGGAGTCGGACCTGCGATTCGAGGCGATCAAGTTCCCTTCCTTTGCGGAAATGGCAGAGGCATTCCGTGCAGGCCACATTGAAGTCGCCTACATCATTGCGCCGCTGGCCCTGGCGCTGCACCAGCAGGGGGTGCCCCTCAAGATCGTCTACATCGGCAACCGCCATGAAAGCACGCTGGTGGTCAAAAGCGACAGCTCCATCCAGAGCATGCGGGACCTGGTGGGCAAGAAAGTGGCCGTTCCCATCCGCTTTTCCGGGCATCTGCTGGCTCTCAAGCGCTATTTCAGGGATGCCGGCTTCGGAGAGTCGGCGGTGCAACTGGTCGAAATCCCGCCGCCGGATATGCCTGCAGCGCTTTCCACGGGGGGCATCGACGGATATTTCGTGGGTGAGCCTTTTGCGAGCCGTTCCATTCACAGCGGGGTGGGGCGGCGGCTCATGGATGTGGAATCCATCTGGCCGGGCTTCATCTGCAACCTCATGATCGTCCGCGAGGATCTCATTGAGAACCATCCCGAACGGGTGAGGCGGCTTGTCTCGGCGGCTGTCCGCTCGGGGATGTGGGCTCAAAGCCACCAGGACGAAGTCATTGACCTGGTGGCGGGCTACTGGGGGCAATCCCCTGACCTGGTCCGTTTCACCTTCACCACCCCCCCGCATCGTTTTCGCTACGACCTGCCCGTACCCTCACACAAGGAGCTCCAGACTGTCGCCCAGGAGATGAGGAATGCGGGTTTGATCGAAGGAGACATCGATGTAAGGGCGACATTCGACGATCGCTTCGCCAGCGAAGTCCTTGCAGAAGACAGTCCTCCCCTTTCCGACCTATTGGCGATTTGTAAACAGGAGCGTTCATGAAGATCTTGGTTCTGGATCCGCAGAATCGCCTGACCGAGACGATTTCGCAGATACAGCGGCTGCGCGACGACGTGAAGGTCATCGCGCCCGAATCGGGAGAAATGCCCCCCTCTGAAGAGCACGGTGTGGATATCATCGTCGCAGACGGTGCCATGGTCTCCAACGCACGTTCTCGGGACGGCCTTCTGAGCTGGCGCACTCATGCGGACACTCACCTGGTTCCGTGCTGGATTTCGGGAGATTCAGAACAGTTTCACGATCAGTGCATCTGGCCCACCCTGTCCATCGATGAGGTTCGGGAGCTGCGTGAACCGCAGGCTTTCGCGGCATGGATCGACGAGATTCATGACTGGCAGCAATCCCGCATGATGATTCAGGACCAGGGATCCCTCTCCAAAAGAACCCCCATTGAATTCATCACAGCCCTGGCCCTTCGCAAAGCGACGGGCACTCTCCGGGTCTGCGACCGGAATGCGACCGAAGGGCTGCTCGCTTTTCAGGGTGGAAGCCTGGTCGACGCCAGGGTGAAACATCTTTTCGGAGTCGAGGGTTTCTTCGAGTTCTTCTGTTGGTCCGAAGGTGACTACGTCTGGGAATCCGGAACATCGTCAGGCTGCGCCATTGAGCCACAGCCTCTCACGAATCTTGCGCATGAAGCCCTGCGGCTCGTGCAGGATGCCAATCTCATTTTCCATTTTGCGTCCAATTTGCGGCTGCGAATCAACAGGACCAGTTCCGAGTCCGCATTGGATGATGGAGCTGTGGCCCATTTCACCTCCATCAAGGAAATCTATTCTCTGATCAACGGCAAGTTCTCCATTGCCGAGATCGCACAGGCCTCCCCCCTCTCTTTGCCGAGGACCATGAGCTGCCTGGCGAAGTGGTTTTCCTTAGGCGACATCGGTGTGGAGCAGGAAGCCAGGCCGAACGGCTCCTGCCGGGTGCTGATCGTCGATGATTCACTTTTCATGTGCAAGGCGCTCGCGGCTGCACTGTCGAGAGACCCGGCCATCAAGGTCCAGGGAGAGGCCCACGATGGGATCGAAGCCCTCAAGCTCATCGACGAGCTGAACCCCGATGTGGTGACGCTCGACCTGCAGATGCCGCGCATGGACGGCCTGACAGCCCTGAAGCACATCATGATCCGCAGTGCCAAGCCCGTGGTGGTCTTGAGCGCTTTCACACCGCAGACATCTCCCCTCACGTACCAGTCTTTCAAGCTGGGAGCAGTGGACGTCGTGACCAAACCGTCCCAGAAGTCAGACCTTTCCCTGAAGATGGAGCAGGAAGAGCTGTGCAGGCGTATCAGGGAAGCGGGAGCGGTGAGGATTGAGGCGGCTCAGTACATCCGCTCCCGGAAGACCTCAGGTGAAAGTGCCGGGAGTCTCTCATCCCCTGCATCCCCGGAGCCTGCCGGACCGGCCCAGGGGGTTGTCGTGATTCTCTGCGGGGTGGGCGGATTTGCGGGCCTGGTTCGGCTTCTCCTTTCCATCAGGAGGAAGGATCTTCCCTATGCCGTCGTGGCCTGCCTGGACATGCCGGCCCATGTCGTGGAGGCTCTGCTTCCCAATATCGCCAAGGACTCCACTCTGGACGTCGAGCTCCTCGAAACCGACCACACCCTGGCAGCGGGGAAATGCTACCTCTGTTCGAGCGATGGCCACTGGATCCTGAAGAGAGACGCAGAAGGCATAAAGCCGTCACCCGAACGGACCGATAATAGTGGGCGTCAGCCTTTTGACCGGCTTTTGCAAAGTGCGAAGGACAGTTTCGGGCCGGCAACCCTGGTGCTGCTGCTCTCCGGCAATGGCGCGGACGGCATGAAAGGAATGATGGAGGTTAAGGACGGGGGCGGGAGTGTGTGCACTCTCACACCCGATGCATGTTTGAAACCCGATCTGCCCAGAAGGGTGGTCGAAGCCATCGGTGCCCGGGAAATCAAGGACACCTCCGCCATGGCCGCACTCATTGAGCAGATCCACTGAAAAAGTACTTTTCAACCATTCCCTTCAGGGGAGGAGAAAGCATGGGTTTGCCTGCCTTAATGTCACGTACTCCCCGCGCGCTCGATGAAGAGCCGCGGCAGACCAGGCAGCTGGTCAGTTTTCGAATCGGGGAGGAGGAATTCGGGGTCGATATCCTGATGGTTCAGGAGATCATCCGATTGCCGATCATCACACCCATTCCCAACGCGCCCAGTTTCATCCTGGGGATGATCAACCTGCGCGGGAAGATCATCCCGGTGATCGATCTCCGCCAGCGACTCCGGATCAACGGGGGGGCCCGCACGGAGAATGATCGCAGAAGTCGCATCCTGATTGTCGAGATGTTCACCCATGTCACAGGCTTCATCGTGGATTCGGTCTCGGAAGTGATGAAGGTTGCCGATGCCGAAATCGAGCCCACTCCGCATCTGGTGGCCTCCAGCGTCAACGCGGAGTACATCCAGGGCGTCATCAAGCTGCCCAACCGCTTGATCATGCTGCTGGATTTCAGTCGTATTCTGAACCCGCAGGAAGGACGGGATATGGACAGGATGGACTTCCATACCCCACCCAATGACAAAGATGTCGGGATCCCCAGGCTCGGGATTCCAAGCGTTCCTCACTCAGAGAATCAATGAGAAGGCAAGAGGAGGTCATAAACCATGTTCCGTCTAGGTTTTTTCAAGAAGTCACTGAGAAGCTATTTGCTGGCGATCCTTCTGCTCATCACCCTCATCCCGCTCGGCGTGCTCAACATCATCAGCTATGAAACGATGCGCCGGCAGCTCTTTGAGGACCAGGAACAAAGGTTGAGCGGCTACTCCGAGCGTATCGCCAAGGCCATCGACATGGCTCTCGCCCAGCGTGTGGGAGACGTCTCGGCATGGTCCAACCTGGAAACGGTCAAAACAGCCCTGGAAATCGGCGGTGGCCAGGCGGGCGGCAACAGCATGTTCGAGAACTTCGTCAAGAACTATGGAACTTTCGACTTGATCATGCTCGTCGACCGCTCGGGCAAATGCATCGCAGCCAATGCTCCTGCAGCGGTGGGCACCAAAATGGGCGATCAGGGCTGGTTTGGCAGTGTCATGGAAGGCCGGGAGCATGTGGGGGATTTCGGAAACATCGCATTCTTGAAGAATCTGATCCCCAACTCCAGCGGTTGGTCTCTGCCCATTGTGATC
Organism: Syntrophobacterales bacterium; assembly: GCA_041310025.1. Classification (GTDB taxonomy): domain Bacteria; phylum Desulfobacterota; class Syntrophobacteria; order Syntrophobacterales; family Syntrophobacteraceae; genus JALOOX01. The sequence continues at coordinate 8,807 of JBFYYO010000068.1, read as the reverse complement.
CCGGTCAAGATCATGAATGAGATCAAAGGGGCGCTGGTCGGATACATCCGCTGGGAAGTCATGAACCAGATCATCGAAGCCTTCCCCGTCGGCAAGACCGGCTACACCTACATGGTCAATCTGTCCGACATGATGGTCATTGCCCACCCCAACCGTGAAATCGTCGGCATGAAGCTGACCGATGCCAAGATCAACCTTCCCCAGGTGGCCCAGGCCATGGGGGGCAGCGAGACGGGCTTCCTCGTCTATGAGTTCAAGAACCCCGCCACTAATCAGACGTCCAACCGTACGGTCGGGTTCGCGCATAACAAGGGGTACGCCAACGTCGCCAAGAAATGGGCCGTGGCCTCAGGCGCCAACTATGAAGAGGTCTTTGCGGCCCTGCCCACCCTGAGAAACCGAAGCATTGCCATCTCCGCCATCTTCATCGGCATCCTCATGGCCGGCGCCTTCTTCCTCAGCCGATACATCTCCAGGCCGATCCTCAACACCTCCAGCATGATGGTTGAGATCACGAAGAATCTGGACTTCACCAGGCAGATCGAAGTGAAGGGCGAAAACGAAATCGCCAGGATGGAAGAAGCTTTCAACATGCTGCTCCAGAAACTGCGTGAAACCTTCGGGTCCATCGTCGACGGGAAACAGCAGGTCACAGTGGCTGTGGAGCGCGTGAAGGAGATTTCCGGCCGCATCGTGACCAACGCCTCGGAGCAGGCCAAACGCGCCCAGGACGTGCTCACCCGAATCGAGACCATGGGGACCACGGCCAGCCAGGTCCAGGAAAATGCTGCGGAAAGCCAGCGCTCCTACGATGATACCGCTGTCTCCATCACGCAGCTGACCTCGAGCATCCAGGAGATCGCCCAGGCGGCCCAGACGCAGGCTGCCATGGTGAAGGAAGCTCGCGACATCATCAACCAGATGGGTGAAACGGCCCAGGAAGTCTCGTCCCGCGCCAATCAGCAGCACCACGCAGCTGTCGAGACCGCGGAAGCAGCCCGCAGGATGGCCGAATCCATCAGCGACGTGGCCGACAAGGCGTCCAAGGCAGACAAGCAGTCCGAACTGTCGCATGAAGCAGCCATCGAAGGCCGCCAGGCGGTTGAGCAGGTGGCTCAGGGTATGTACAGTATCGCAGAAAGCTCCGAGCAGATCACCGAGATCATCGAGGTTATCTCCGACATCGCCGATCAGACCAACCTGCTGGCTTTGAACGCAGCCATCGAGGCTGCCCGGGCCGGAGAGCACGGCCGAGGGTTTGCCGTCGTCGCCGAGGAAGTCCGGAAGCTGGCTGAAAGAACGGCTGAGTCGACCAAGGAGATCTCGGTCCTCATCAAGAACAGCGCTGAGCGCGTGAAGGAAGGAGCCGGGCTGGCCACATCGAGCCAGAAGGCGCTCGCCAACATCGTGTCGGCCGTCGAGCAGACCAATGCACTGGTCCGCGACATCGACAAGACCACCAGCGAGCAGGCCAAAGGCATCGAGCGAGTGGTTCAGGAAATGGAACGACTTCGACAGCTTTCCCAGGAAATCACCGACATGACCGGCGAGCAGGGCAAACGTCGTCTGCGTGCCGCCGAGATCACCGAGGAGATCTCGAAGCTCTCCCAGAACGTGTCCGTTTCGACGCAGGAGCAGGTGCGAAGTGCTGACCAGGTCATGAAAGAGGTCGTGGAAGCCAACAAGCGCGCCGAGAACATCACCCAGATGACGACCCAGCAGAGAGAGCGAAGCCAGAACCTCCGGGAAATCATGAATGAAATGAGCAGCGTCGCCCTCACCAACGCCTCTGGCGCCAAGAACTCCCAGGAGTTCAGTCTCCGGCTGTCAGAGGTGATGGATCACTTCAGCATGCTGATCGAGCAGTTCAAGATCAGCGAGGGTAAGGGGAATGGAAACGGCCGGTCCGTCCCCAGGGGAACCGACGGGTTCAGAGTGGACATGACATCCACCCTGAAAGCCGATGACCGTGTGAAGACCCCGGAGGGATTGGATCACGGCAACGCGTGAAGCCGTTCCGAGCCCCGGGAGATCAGGGGCGGCGGTGAAAAGCGACCAAAGTCAAGGGCCGGCGACGGTCCTTGACTCTGAATTCAAGACCTGCACACCAAATCGATCGTCGTCAATACGCCCTGGTCCCGAGTCGGGTTTCCCGCCGCGGGACCAGGCCCCCCGCAACGCGGAATGGATAGTGTCCAGAAAGGACTGAGGTGAACAGATGTCAAAGCGTGTTCTCGTTGTAGATGACTCCAATCTCATGCGGCATCGTATTGTCCAGTGCCTGACCGATGCGGGCTACAACGTTGTGGGAAAGGCTAAAGACGGGGGTGAGGCCATTGACCTGTACCGGCAGCTGGCTCCGGATGTCGTCACGATGGATGCGACCATGAGAGGCAAGGATGGTATCACGGCCGCAAGGGAGATTCTGGCCATCGACCCCATGGCGACTATCGTCTTCTACACTTTGCTCGATGCTCCCCATTTGACCGCCCAAATCGAGCAGCTTGCAGTGAAGAAACTGATCCGAAAAGGCGACGAGCACGACCTGCTGCAAACACTGGCGTCAATGAGTTGACCAGACTGCACCTATAGGATTGAGCACCCAATGGAACCTCAGGATTTCTTGCAGGAATACGTGGAAGAAGTGAGAGAGCACCTTCAGGAGCTGGAGAAATCCCTTCTGACATTGGAGCGCGAAGGCACGAAAAAGGATGAGATCAGTCAGCTGTTTCGGGCTGCCCACAGCATCAAGGGTGCTTCCGCTTACATGGGATTTGAACAGATTGCCCACCTGACCCACGAGCTTGAGAGTCTCTTCTCGGAAGTGCAATCCAATGCGCTGGAAGTCACCCCCAGGGGCATCAGCACCATTCTGGCCTGCGTGGACTACATCGCCAGCGCCGTGGGCCAGCTGCAGGATTCGGGAGCGGAGCCTTCCCTTCCCACGTCCCTTTTGGACGCACTGCAGCACATTCGCAGCATAGATCCGGGACCAGACCTTGAAGAGCCCGTGGCTCCCGGGGCATGCGACGAGAACCTGGACGATTTCGAAGTGGATTTTTCATCCGTGTTGTTCCCGGACATGCCGGAGGCCGGTCAGAAAGGTCATGAAGAAGAGTCTGTTCCACCATGCTCATCCAGCGTAAGTTTGCAGGAGGAGAGTCTTGCGGAGTTGGAGGAAGAGGACGCCGAGCTCCTGAGCATTTTCGTCGGCTCTTTCAAGGAGAGCATCGATCAGGTCTGCTCAGCCCTGGCCTCCCCCGCGGGCCCACCCTTGAGTGAGAAGGAGTTTCAGCAGATCCAGGGGATCCTTCGCCGACTCCAGGCCTCGTGTCAGTACATGGATTATGAAGAGGTTGCCGCCCTGGTGCTGCGCGGTGAGGAAATCGTGGCCATTGGATACCAGGAGTCCAGGGCGCGTGGCGCCCTGTTTCAAGAGTTCTGGACGCTTTGCGCCAAACCGCTCAAAGAGCACATGCCGCAACTCGAGCTGCCAGCTTACCTTCTGGAAACCGTTGACCCCCAGCCCCCCAAAGAGGAGCTCTTTCAGGAAGACGACGAAGAGCTTCTGGCCATCTTCCTTGAGACGTTCCACCAGCAGTTTTCCGAGTTGGTCGGCCTGTCAGGGGTTCCCGACGGCATGGGGATGACGACCGCTGCTCTCGAAAAAGCCCGGGGGCTCATCAAGAAGCTGATCGCCTCGTCTCAGTACATGGACTACGATCGCTTGGCCAACATTCTCATCGAGTGGGATGAGAAGCTCGCTGAATCCATCCGCAAAGGGAACGAAGAGCGGGCACACTACGATAAGCTCCTCCACACCTATGGGCGCCAGCTCGAATCCTGTTTTCCCGCCCTGGGAGCTTTGGTGGATTCCGGTGAAAAGGCCGAGGAATCATCCATACTTCAGTACCTCGACGAGGAAATCGACCGTTCCTTCGATGTATTCGAGAATGTCACTTTTGGCGAGGCCGTCGAGGATTCTGCCTCGCAGGCGGCTGAGCCCGTTATGAGCACTACCGAGTCTCCTGATTCCGAAGAGAGCTCCGATCGGGACGGGACGGCTCCAGAAATTCCCTGCAGGCGTGCTGCTCAATCTGAGAGGGTCTCGGCCGCGGCGGAGGAGATGCCCTCTTCCGCCACGTTGCGTGTGGATGCCCAGAAAGTCGACCAGCTCCTCAATCAGGTGGGCGAGCTCGTCGTGACCCGGTCAGAGTTCGTCCAGACCGTGATGACCTTCCGGGAAATGCTGCGTGAGCTGGCAACCCAGGGAAAGCTTACCAAGCAGGAAATCAGGCGGTTGAGGCTGATCGGGTTCCGGCTGCACGAATCGACCCTGTCCCTGGGCAGAGTGGCCAACGATCTGCAGGATTCATCCATGCGGATCAGGATGCTGCCCATCTCCCACCTCTTTCAGCGGTTCCCGAGGATCGCCCGCGATCAGGCCCTCCGGCTGAACAAGAAGCTGGAGCTCTTCATCGACGGCGGAGAAACCGAAATCGACAAGCGAGTCCTGGAGCAGATGCACGATCCTCTGGTGCAGTTTCTGCGCAATGCCATCGCTCACGGGATCGAGCTTCCAGAGGAGCGCATCCAGGCGGGCAAGCCCGAAGTCGGCACCATTCGGCTGGCTGCGTATCACGAAGGGGACTATGTTGCTCTCGAAATCGAGGACGACGGCCGCGGCATCGACACGGACAGGTTGAAGAAAGTCCTTCAGAGTCGCGCAGAAATGAGTCTCGCGGAAATAGAAAGGCTCTCCGAGGACGATCTCAAATACGCGATCTTTCTCCCCGGACTCTCGACTCGCGAATCCGTGGACGGGAATGCGGGACGGGGAGTCGGACTGGATGTCGTCAAGGAGAATGTGGAAAGGATGAACGGGACCATCGAGGTGTTCTCGGTCCGAGGACAGGGAACCCGATTCCTGATCCGCATTCCGCTCACCGTCGCCATCATCAGGGCGCTTCTGGTCAAGGCTGCCGATCAGGTTTTCACCCTGCCCCTGACGGCCGTTACCGAGATCCTTCGCTACAGGCGGAAAGAAACCCACACCATCGAGGGGTTTGAAGTGATCTCCCTGCGCGGCAAGACGATTCCCATCGTCCATTTGAATCAGCTTCTGAACCTGCCTGATGGGGTGGGTGACAAGGGCAGCCAGTTCACCATCATCGTGTCCACGAGCTTCCGGGATGTCGGTCTGGTGGTCGGGGAGCTCATGGGCGAGCGGGAGGTGGTGATCAAGCCCATCGAGGACGAATTCCACGCCTTTCGGGGTTTCTCAGGGGCCACAGTGCTGGGCGACGGCACGGTCTCTCTCATCGTGGATGTCTCGTCTCTGCTCAGGATGATGAGGGACACCATGGGATCGCATCCGGCCGGCTCTCCGGAGCCGGAGCAGCGCCTTCTGCACTGATGAAATCTCCGGGGGCTTCCTGGAAGGCGTTCGACTCTCAAGCTTCTCTCTCCCTGGCGTGACTCGAGCCAGTTGATCAGGAGACGGCAGACCATATGCCTCTGCAAGCAGACCAAGCCGCATGTAGCGGATTCACAGGTATGATAAACCTGTCGCTGACCGACTTGATCCAGATGGTCTGCCTGTCCCGTTCCGACATCGTCATTCGTGTCCGCTCCGGCGCCACTGATGGGTTCATATGCATCAAGAAGGGCCAGGTCCTGCACGCGGAAACGAGCACCCTGCAGGGTGAGGGAGCCTTCCTCGAAATCCTTCGATGGAAGGACGGGATCTTTGAGATCCAGTCCTCCGACAGCGTGTCGTCCAATTCCATCGACAAACCCTGGGAGCACCTACTCCTGGAGGCCATGCGGGAGCGTGACGAGAATCTCGATCAAGGAAGCAGCGAGATTCAGGACGCATCTCCTGATAACGCCCACCCGAAAAACATTCCGCTGCTGGGCGCAGGAAATGTGGCCACCAGAGTGGATATTGGGGGCGACCACTGGGACGAGTCAGAGGCCTTTGACACGCGGAAACTTGATGTTCCTCAATCCCAGCCGGAATCGAACCGGATCGTCCGAGTGCTCGTGGTGGACGATTCGAGCTTCTTCACCCGGCAGCTCAAGAAGCTGATCGAGACCGACCAGGACATCGAGGTGGTTGGGACCGCCAAGAATGGGAAGTATGCCGTCGATTTCCTCAGCTCCAATCCGAGGGTGGACGTCATCACGCTGGACATACAGATGCCCGTCATGCAGGGCGACACCACGCTCAAGCACATCATGATCCGGCATTCGATACCGGTGCTGATGATGAGCGCCCTGAGCTCCAACCAGTTCAGCAAGATGTTTGAGTTTCTTCAGTTGGGGGCTGTGGACTTCGTTCCCAAACCCGAGGTGCACGAAGATGTCACGGAGTATGGCCTCCGCCTGAGGTCTCTCATCCGGGGAGCCGCTCGCGCCGAAATGGGCTGCTTCAAGCGGTATCGAAAGAACGATTCCGAGCCCGCCTGCGATCCGGAAGCGGGTTTGGAGCCGGGGGAGAGGGTGCTGCTGTTCGTGGGCGCTGAAGGAGCTCACATGGAGTGGTTCCGACTTCCTTTACGGCAGCTGTGCAGGCAGGGGCTGGTTCTCGGTATGCAAAAAATCGCAGGCCCGCTGCTTCCCGGCTTTGCCGAGTGCGTCGGTGTGTCGACAGGTGCGAGGACTTCCCACATTGCCGGGAGGGCAGCGATGCAGGCAGGAACATTCCATCTGGGCAACGCGGGGCGGGATGTTGGCATCACTGTCGGCACTGAGCCTTTCGGCGTTGCTCTCGAGGAATACCCGTTGAAGCCTCTTTCCTGGACCACCGGTCTTTCGCTCTGGATCGAAAAGCTTTCAGCAGCGCTGGGCAAAAGGCTGTCTGTCTGTTTTCTCTCCGGGTGCGACCCCATGGGCGAAGATGTGCTGAAGTGTCTGACGGCGAATGATACTCGGCTCATCGTCCCCTCCATGACGACGATCGTCTGCAAACAGATGATCCAGAGCGTTGAGGAATATGCGCGAGGGAGCTCCATCGCTCTCACGAGTACGAGTTATCAAAACCTGACGGAGGTCTGGGCGAAAAATGGTTGCTTTGAATGAATGCACCCACAGTGGTCATGTCCGCGTTCTGATTGTGGACGATGCACCCATGATGCGGAGAGCCATCCGCGAGATTCTTGGCCGAAAAGAAGGGATCGAGGTCGTCGGGACGGCAGCGAATGGCAGGGAGGCTCTGGAGAAGATCACCCAGCTGCAGCCCGATGTCGTGACGCTCGATATCGACATGCCCGTCATGAATGGCATCACCACCGTGAAGAACATCATGATCCGCCATCGGATCCCCGTGGTCATGATCAGCTCGTTGGTGGAGGATGGCTACTTCGCATTCGAAGCCCTTCGACTGGGCGTGATGGACTTCATTCCCAAACCCACGAGGGTCAACGGGGGCAGTTGGGAGCAGGACGAGGAACTGCTGACCCTGAGAGTGCGGATCGCTTCGGGCATGCAGGTCCAGCGCATGCGGCGTGTCCGGAGAAGCAAGATCAGAAGACCTGAGGCGCCGGCACATGACATCCCGCCTTCGACGGCCACCGTTGTCGGAACCACCCTCGCCGGCCCCAACAGCATCATGCACATGGTTTCTCACCTCCCCAAAAACTACGATGGAGCCATCGTCGCTCTCCAGGAGATCCATCCGCGCATCCTCAGACCTTTCTGTAAGTATTTCAATGAAATCAGTCCGGTGGAGGTGATCCCGCTGACTGAGAGCACGCCTTTGCTGTCGGGGAAGGTCTATATGGGCTCCACGCTTCTGGGTGCAAGGGTCAGCAATTCTCAGCCCAACGGTGGCTACCTCCTGCGAGTGGATGATCCCCATTCCCCCATTGATCAGCTCTTCACCAGTGCAGCACGGTACTTCGGCAGGAGATCGTGCGGCATTCTGCTGACGGGGTTGGGTGTTGACGGAACCGAAGGCATGAGGGCCATCAAGGATGTCGGAGGGCTCACACTGGGCCAGGATCAGGAATGCTGTGTCTATCCGAACCTGGTTCAACACGCTGTGGACAACAAGGTGGTCGATGCTCTGCTCTCCAACCATGGAATCGCGCGGCGGGTGGTCACCTGGAACCAGAACCGGGGGTGATTCTTCTATCGGGGCAATGGTCAACCTATACTGAAAGAAAGGAGGCTGTTCATTCTCAAGGTCTCTGACCATCAGAAAAACAAAAGAAACCTTACCACTGTTCAAGAAACAGCTTGCTTTTTGAGGCTGATTTTAATATCAGAGCGCATGAGGTGTGGGTCGCTGTTTTAAGTGAATTCGGAAGTTGGTCTTCCCGCCAGGCGGGGCCATTCTGAAGGTGCTCTAAAATGACGTACCAGGGAAACAATCAAAGTATAAGAAAGGTTCAAAGCATGGCGGAAGGTCGAGTAAAGTGGTTCAATGAAAGCAAGGGATATGGTTTCATCGAAACGGGTGAAGGCCGGGATGTATTCGTACATTTCAGCGCTATCGAAGGGTCTGGTTTCAAGACCCTGAAAGAAGGTGAAAAAGTCGCCTTCGACGAGGAACAAGGCGCCAAGGGGCCTCAAGCCGCTCGGGTCCGAAAGATTTAAGCCCTTGGTTCTTGCCTCTTTGGTCTATCATAAAGCCGGATTAACCTCCGGCTTTATTTGTTTCAACCACCGCCATCCAACCACGAGATTACCTGCCATGTGATTCCTCCAATGCTGTTGAATTAAGCTCATCTGCCCGGTCGGGTCGGGTGCCATGGGCTAAGCGGAGCTTGCCCATGCGAGCTCATTCGGTCACGGGCAAGCTT
>JBFYYO010000067.1:0-16156 GCA_041310025.1 Syntrophobacterales bacterium | reverse complement strand
ATCTCGCTCAGGATTTCCAGCGGTCCCAAGCCGTCGCGATCCAGCTTGTTGACGAAGGTGATGATGGGCGTGTTGCGCATCCGGCAGACCTCCATCAGTTTCTCCGTCTGCGGCTCGACGCCCTTGCCGCTGTCGATCACCATGAGGGCGCTGTCCACCGCCGTCAGGACCCTGTAGGTGTCTTCGGAAAAGTCCTGGTGCCCCGGCGTATCGAGAAGATTCAGCTCGAAATCCCTGTAGGTGAACTTCATCACCGATGTGGTGACGGAGATGCCTCTCTGCCTCTCGATGGCCATCCAGTCGCTCGTGGCATGACGGGCTGCCCTCCTTGCCTTGACGGCCCCGGCTATCTGGATGGCCCCTCCGAAGAGGAGCAGCTTTTCCGTCAAAGTGGTCTTGCCGGCGTCGGGATGACTGATGATCCCGAAGGTCCTGCGCCTTTCGATTTCCCTGTGATACGGTCGATTCACTCGAGCTTCCTCCGTTGGGCGGTTCAAGATCTGCGCAATGTGTAGAGCGGCTGCTTTCGGGCATGACCATCAGGCTCTTCACCGCAATGGCCTCTCCCCACACCGGGTGCATCCCGAAACCCGGTTCGTGGATGCTTGCCGGTCGACAGCGTGGCGCTTTGCTGTCAGGCGACCGCGAAGTCAGAGGTGTTCTTCAATCAGGGTGGATTTCCAAACATTGGATGGATGGAACGGATACCGTCGGAGAAGATGGGGCACCAGTATTGCCAATCACGGGGAATCAAGGTCACCAGGTATAGTCCTCAAAAAGGGAAGTCTCTTCAATCCTCTTGGGATGGCTCGGACAGCCGCCGAGCGTTTCCGTCAATTCCAGATTAGTGAGTATAATGCCATGAACAGGTCATGGTCAACGCCGGAAGCGGATAAGGACAGGGCAAGCGCATGCAGCAGTGCCGGACATGCGGCATCGGGTGTGGCCATCCCCCTTGACCATTCTACGCTCGAGAGGAGAATAGTAGGGAGGAGGCAGTGAAGGAATAAGAATCCTTGCATTGCCTCGCCGACGCAAAAACACTTTTTTGCTCGTCCGAATCCGGGTACGATGACATGGCAGCAACGCTGTCGACCTATACTCGGTGAGGTTGAAAAGCGGCGTTTCTGTAAACACCCTGGATGCCGGCTCCCGGCTTGAAGCATGCCGGGATCATCGCAAAGATGAAGCCTGTTTCGACATTCTTTTGGGAAAAGCGCATGAAGATCGGCGTATGAGGTGCTGACGTCCGGTCGCCTGCGGAACAGATGTCCTTCAGTCACCAACGGATCAAAGGATCAGATGGATGCCCTTTCCTCCCAGCAAGACCAAAATCGTGTGCACCATCGGGCCCGCGTCCAGCTCGCGCCAGGTGATGGAACAGCTCCTGCTGGCCGGCATGAACGTGGCGCGGCTCAATTTCTCCCACGGGGATTTCTCGGGTCACGGAGAGGTGATTGAAAACCTTCGGGCGGCGTCCAGGGCCACAGGGCGCCGGCTCGCCATCATGGCGGACCTGCCGGGCCCCAAGATGCGCATCGGGAAGCTCGACCCGGAGCCCGTAGAGCTCAGCCCCGGCGACCTTTTCACCCTCACGACCGAAGCCGTCGTCGGCGGCGCAAGCCGCGTTTCTGTTACGTTCGATCGCCTGCCGCGCGTGGTGAAGCCTGGTGACACGCTGTTTCTCAACGACGGTTTGATCCAGATCGATGTGCTCCAGGTCCGGGGCAGTGATGTTCAGTGCCGCGTTGTGGTGGGCGGTGAGCTGCGATCGCGCAAAGGGCTCAATCTCCCGGACATCGATCTGGGCATCTCCGCGTTTACCGAGCACGACCACGACTGCCTGAAGTTCGCTCTCGAAAATGGTGTGGACGCGGTGAGCCAGTCGTTCGTCGAGAAGGCGGCGGACATCCAGGCCGTGCGCGATGCGGCGGCGGCCCTCGGCTATCAGCCGTTTGTCATCGCCAAGATCGAACGGTCCAGGGCGCTGGACTACCTGGACGAGATCATCGCTGCGGCTGACGCCGTCATGATCGCCCGGGGGGATCTAGGGGTGGAGCTGCCCATCGAGAGGATTCCGGTGGTCCAGAAACAGATCATGCACCGTGCCAACATGCGTGCCAAACCGGTGATCACGGCGACGCAGATGCTCGAATCCATGATCACCAATCGCCGGCCCACCCGGGCCGAGGCGACGGACGTGGCCAACGCGATCCTCGATGGGACGGACGCCGTCATGCTGTCCGGTGAGTCCGCCATGGGGGCTTATCCCGTCGATTCGGTGGAGATGCTGGCCAAAGTCGCCGCCGCCATCGAACCGTACCGCACCATGGTCAGTCCCAAGGAGCTCTTCCGAGGCATGGATCTCAAAGGCAAGGTGCCCCCGGCGAGGCTCATCGACCTGGGTGTCGAGACCGTCCTTCAGTACGCCGACCCCGCCGCCGTTTTCGTTCCGACGCGCGGAGGCGACACGGCGAGGAGCATCGCCCGCTTCAGGCTGCCCATCTGGATCGTCGCCGTGAGCTCTCAGGAAGTCACATGCCAGCGGCTGCAGTTCACCTCGGGGGTTCTCCCGGTGTGCGAGGGGGATCATCCTGAAGACTGGAACACTTACGTGGCGGACTTCCTCAGAGAGCACGGCATTGAAGGGACCCTTGCCGTGGTGACCGAAGGTCCCTCCAGGAGCCATCCGAATACGAACAACCGGTTCGAGATCGTGGACATAGCCCGCCTGGGAGATGGCCTGAAGGGATGAGCCAGGCATGATCCGGCGTGCTGTTGCCGGCCCTCCGTTCCGTCGGACCTGCTCTGAAGAAGGGATGGCATTCATCTGACCGGCAGGTGAGATCAAGTCAACAGCGGGAGCCACTGGGCCGGGCCGTGAAGTTCCGACCAGAACAGGCAAGGGTCATCCCACGTGAAGGAGTCCGAACGATCATGATTCTGGCGGGCGATATAGGCGGCACCAACACCCGTCTCGCACTCGTCGATGCAACCCCTGCAGGGTTGAGGATCGAGGTGGAAGAGACCTTCTCCAGTCGGGAGCGAACGAGTCTCGAGGCTGCGGTTGAGGAGTTCCTCGCTCTCCATCCCTGCGATCTCACCCGGGCGGCTTTCGGGATCGCCGGTCCCGTGCGCGACGGTCGTTGCGAGGCCACCAATCTCCCGTGGATGGTTGACTCCAGGATCTTGGCCAGGCTGCTGCACCTGAAGCGGGTGGGGCTCATGAACGATCTCGTCGCGAACGCCCATGGCATTGCGCTTCTGAAGAGCGAGGACCTCGTGGTCCTGAATCGGGGCGCCAGGGGCCCCAAGGGGAACAGGGCGATCATTTCTGCGGGCACGGGTCTGGGCGAGGCGGGCATGTTCTGGGACGGAGGGGACCACCGGCCGTTCGCATCCGAGGGGGGGCATGTGGACTTCGCGCCCCGGAACCACCTGGAAATGGAGCTCCTCTCCTACTCCCTCAAGCATTATCGGCGTGTGAGCACCGAGCGGTTGGTCTCAGGACCGGGGCTCTATCTCGTGTACTGCTTTCTTCGAGATACGGGGAAGGGGGAAGAGCCTTCCTGGCTTGCGGAGGAGCTACACCGGGGCGACCCCGCTCCCACCATCTCCCGGCTGGCTCTCAGCGGCAAAAGTCTCCTCTGTCAGCAGGCGCTTGAGCTCTTTGTATCCCTTTATGGCGCCGAAGCGGGAAACCTGGCCCTCAAAATCATGGCCACGGGTGGGGTTTACCTGGGAGGGGGCATCGCCCCAAAGATCATCTCGAAGCTGAAGGAGCCGGTATTCATGAATGCTTTCACCGCAAAAGGCCGCATGAGGCCGCTGCTCCAGGATATGCCCGTCAGGGTCATCATGAATCCGAAGACGGCGCTTCTGGGGGCTGCCCGACATGCCGCCCTCGATTTGAGAGATTGAAGCTTTCAGGGAGGGACGAATGAAGATTCTCACGGCACCTCGGATGGATCGGTGCATCGGCTGCCACTCCTGTTCCCTGGCTTGCGCGCGGCTCGTGCACAAGAACCTCTCCTGGGATACGGCCGGGATACGCATTTCCTCCTCCGGGGGGCTTTCCACGGGATTCGAGGCCAGGACCTGCCTGGCCTGCCTGCCGGCCCCGTGCGTTGCGGCATGCCCCACCGGGGCGTACTCCCAGCGCAAGGGGGGCGGAGTGGTGGTCAAGAAGAGCCTCTGCATCCGGTGCGGCGAATGCGCTCGGGCCTGCCCGGTGGACGCCGTTTTCCTCGACCACACCAGCGAGCCGTTCGTGTGCATTCACTGTGGTCGCTGCGTTGGTTTCTGCCCCCACGACTGCCTGGAGCTCACGACAGCGGGGGGCGGAAAAGGGGGCGAAACGGCCTCCGAGGGGGGTGGAGCATGATCCGGGATCATTTCAGAGTGCTGCTGGTCGATTTGGGGACCGGGCGTGGCCGCATCGAGAACCTCGAAGGCAGGGACGCGGTCGCTGGCGGGAGCGGGCTCGCGGCCCTGCTCTTCGGTAAATACGGGCTCCCGGAGAGGCCGTGGGACGATCCGGAACAGCCGCTCATCTTCACCATCGGCCCTCTTACGGGCTATTTCCCCCTCATGAGCAAGACCGTCTGCGCCTTCAAGTCCCCTTACCACGATCAGTATGCCGAAAGCCACGCCGGCGGGCGTTCGGCCCTCGCCCTCCGATTCGCGGACTACGATGCGCTGGTGCTGCAGGGACGGGCGCCAACACCTTCCTGTCTTTCCGTCGGGTCCAGGCACCTGGATCTGAAAGATGTTCACTACCTCTGGGGGATGGATCTGTTCAAAACCGGCAAGATGCTGCGCCGCATGTACAAGGGGGCCGGGCATCGGAGCATCCTGCGCATCGGCCCGGCGGGCGAGAACCTCTCGGCCATGGCCTGCATCAACGTGGACACCTACCGCCACTTCGGCAGGCTCGGGAGCGGGGCGGTGATGGGTGCCAAGAACCTTAAGGGGATCGTGATCCTGGGCGACGGCTCCTTTCCGCTCCCCGAGGGAAAGGAATATGCCAGACTGTTCCAGGAGGTGTACCGCAAGATGACGGACACCGACATGATGGAGAAGTACCACAACTACGGCACGCCCATCAACATGGCCATCCTCAACGGAATCCACGCTCTCCCCATCCAGAATCTTCAGAAGACGAGCGACCCGGATATCGAGGGGATCACCGGCGAAACCTTCGCCCGGGATACGCTGCTGCGCAACGCAGCCTGTGCCGGCTGCCCCGTGGGCTGCATCCACATCGGCTTCGTGCGGGAGAGGTTCATGGGGGAAAACCGATACCTCTACCGGCAGGTCTCCTACGACCACGAACCGATTTTTGCCGCGGGGGCGATGCTCCATGTGACCAATGCCTTTTCGGTGCTGGCGCTGCTGGATACGGTCGAACGGGAAGGGCTGGACATCATGTCCGCAGGCGTTGCCCTGGCCTGGGCCACAGAAGCCCTCGAAAAAGGGGTCATCACCACTCAAGAGACTATCGTTCCCCTTCGGTTTGGGGACGATGCCGTCTACCGGGAGGCCTTCCACCACCTGGGTGCGGCAAGCAACGAGTTTTACCGGCTGCTCGGCCAGGGGACCATGAAGGCTGCCCGGCATTACGGCGGTGCGGACTTTGCCTGCGTGCTCGGCCAGGAGATGGCAGGCTACGCCACGGGTGAGGTCTTCTTCGTTTCCCAGGCCCTGGGCCTTCGCCACTCGCACCTGGACACGGGAGGCTATTCCTACGATCAGAAAGACAAGGAGCCGGATGTGAACGGGGCCGTTCAATTCCTGGTGCAGGATGAGCGGGCCAGGGTGCTGCTGACCTCCATGGTGAGCTGTCTCTTCGCCCGGGGGGTGTATGGGGAGGATATCCTGGCCGACTGCCTCCGCTCCGTCGGCTACAAGGTCCTTTCGGAAACCACCGGCGCCGTTTCCAGTCACGTCCAGAAACTGCGATGGCGGACGCGCCTCCGAACGGGCTTCGACCCGCGGAGCGTTTCCATACCCAAACGTTTCCTCGAGGTCGAGACCTGGAGAGGCCCGATTGACGGAGCCTACCTGGCTGCGCTCAAGGAAGCATACGCCGGAGCGATTCTGGACCTCGCCCGGGAAGAACGGGAGCCCGGCCCGCAGAAAGGATGACACCCATGGGAACTTTCGCTGACTATGCTCTGGAGGCTCTCGGGGTGAGGCTCCCCGAGGACTACGCCGACTTCATGGAGAGCCACGGGAAGAAGCTTTCGGAAGATCCCGTCCACCGGGAGAGCTGGCTCAGAAGACTGGGATCCCCGGACTTCGTGATCGGGACCACCCTGGCCTTTCGCTCGACGATACCCGGGTTCAAGCCGGCCCATGTGGTGATCGGCTACATCGGCATCAAGACCATCATCATCAACAAGGCCTACGAGGAAATCGACGAGTACCTCATGCTGGACACGCGGGACGGCAGCATCCACGGCTTGGATTCCCTGGGCGCCATGAACAGGCTTGCGGCCGGCTTCAAGGAGTGGGTCGGACCCGATTTGCTGAGGGCCACGCTCAAGGAGAAATACGCGAGCAACCTCACGGTCATCATTTTCGATGATGAACTGAAGGCCGAGGAGGCTCGCCTCAAGCTCCTGAAGCTTCAGAAGGAGGGCTTCATCGATCTGGAGGATGCCGTGGTGGTGGTCAAAGAGGCCGACGGCCAGGTCAGGTATCGCCAGATGCACCGGATGGCCAGGAAGGGCGGCGTCGCCGGGAGCATCACGGGGCTCATTGTGGGAACCATTTTTTTGAATCCTCTGGCCGGGGCCGTATTTGGGGCGGTGACCGGCGCCGTTTCCGCCTCTCTCACGGATGTGGGAGTGGAAGACCGTTTCATGAAGGAGCTGGCCGAGACTTTCAAGCCGGGAACCTCGGCCCTGTTCACCCTGGTGCGCAGAGCCGATCCCGAACGTGTGGCGGCGGAGTGTTTCGGCTTCGGAGGCCAGGTGCTGGTGAATACGGTGAGCAAGGAAGGGGAGGCCTCGCTGCAGTTGATTCTCGACGGCGCCAGCGGGAGTATGGAGTAGGAGACGACCGGCTCCCTGGTGTTGGCAGTCCTCTCTGGGCTGCACTTTGTGAACCCGGCACATGCCCTTGCCCCTCGCGCCAGGGGAGGGGAGAGCTGAAAGACGTTTACAGGCTTTCGTCCGGCTTTACTGCAACGAGAAATGAGGTCAGATTCCCTTTCAGGGCAGGGTGGGCAAGTGTCTTATCTTGCCCACCGGAAGTGAAGCCGCCTTTCTCGGTGGGCAACACTGCCGCTTTTGCCCACCCTACGTGAGAGATTTCCTTCTCGTACCAGGATGTTTGGGTGTATAGGGGCGGTTCGGGATCAAGGCCGACGTCAAAGTGCCGAGCCATCGGAGACAAGAATGAGCTTCAGGAAAAGACTGCTTCTGATTGCAGGATTGCTCACGGTTCTGATCGGCTGGGACGGGGGCGGAATCCTTCTGGCCCGGGTGGAAGGGGCCAGGGCAAAACTTGAAACCTGAAACGTTTTTAAGCTGAAGCTGCTTCCTGGGCTCGTTCCCCAACCCCGGACGAGCATGAATTGACGCGACCCTGCCTTTGGACTACATGCTCAACGAACCATGTGACCGGGGTGAACGCATCTCTATGGCGCTAGATTTTCATCAGCTGTTTCGGACCAATAAGAAGGCCTTCATCTGGGCGGCGTTCTTCACGCTGGTCTTCCTGGTGCGTAAGCTTTTCGGGCTGGTCTTCCTGACCTTTATCCTCTGCTATATCTTCAACAACGTCATCTCATTTCTGGAGCGTCGTGTTTCGGCTCGTCGACGAATCCACCTGTTCCTGATGTACTTCCTTTTCCTGTCCATGGTTGTGGGCGTGCTGTCGGTCGTGATGCCGCGCATGGCCACCGAGACCAAGATATTCCTTCAGCAGCTTCCTGAATCTCTGGACGCCGTGCACGGGAGGCTGGACGAGATGACGACGAGATATACCTATCTCGCCCCTCTCTTCATTGGGCTCAAGGAAACCTTGAATCTCAACAACGTCCTGGGGATCAACAAGGATGGACTGGTCGTGGTGGCGGTGAAAGTCGTCAACCAGGTGACCCAGTATGTGACTTATTTCTTCCTGGGGACTCTGTTCAGTTTTTTCATTCTCTTCGATCTTCCGAACCTGAGCGCCAAGACTCAAGCCCTGAGACATACAAGAATCAAGGACGTGTACGAGGAGACCGCTGAAAGCGTCGCAAAATTCGCCATGGTGGTGGGGGCGGCCTTTCAGGCCCAGATCTTCATCGCCATTGTCAACACCACGCTGACTGCCCTGGGCTTGTGGTTCCTGGAGATCAAGCCCGTGGCACTCCTCAGTATCATCGTATTCTTCGCCGGGTTGATCCCGGTGTTGGGAATCTTCATCTCCTCGGCGCCGATTCTTCTGCTGGCTTTCAACCTTCAGGGCTGGATGCTGGCCCTCAAGGCCGCCGGGATGATCGCCATTGTCCATGCCGTGGAGGCTTATTTGCTGAATCCGAACATCTTTTCGGCGGTTCTCAAGATCAACCCGATCCTCACCCTCATCATCCTTTACATCGGGCACAGCCTGTTTGGAATATGGGGTGTGCTTCTGGGGGTCCCCGTTTCCGTCTACATTTACCGCTATGTTCTGCTGGCGGGCAACCACACCGAAGCAAATCCGGTGCCGGCTGATTCCGAATAGCCAGGTTCTTTCAAAAGCCTGGATCCCCGCCAAAGACATGCGGGGATGACGATTCAATCGGTCACTTTGCTGCTTCGAGCCGCACTCAGGATGCCTCCCGACCCATGGCCTGGTTCTGGAGCCGCATCTTCTGGAGGAGGCTGTCGAAGGAGGACCTGGCAATCTCCCGGTTGAACGTGTCGCGATAGTTCTCCACGATGCTCACCCCGTCGATTTCGACATCGCGGATCCACCACTGCCCAGATTTTTGCGCCAGGAAGTAGTCTACCGGGATGTGCTCATTGGCGCGCATGATGACGGTCTGAACCAGCACCCCCTTCCCTCTGGCAGTCTCCCCCCGGTACTCGACGGTCTCTTTCTTGAGGAAATTCAGCACCATCTGGGTATAGGAGTCCTGGAAAAGATCGGTGAAGAGCTTCTGAAACTCGCTCTGCTGTTTGGCCGAGAGTTTCTTCCAATGGGCTCCGAGGGATTCACGGGCCATGTCCGTCGAGATGAAGCTGCTGGCGATGAGCCCGCGCACAAGACGTTCTCGTTCAGCCTGCTTCGCATGCCCTTCGAGGTCCGGCCGGGTCTGGATCTCTATGGCCGCGTCCAGAACGGATTTGACCTTGTCCATGGCGCCCTGGGAGGCGGCGCCCGTGAGGTCGTGAGCCGCGCCGAGGAGAACCAGGCCGCAGCAGAGTCCAACGATGGAATGTCTGATCATCGGTAGGTCCTCCTGGCATGCGTGAATCCCGGTGGATTCATATTCATGAGCAGGGAGGGCAGGAGGAGCACCGCAGCCACGAGGACGCAGAGGCTTCCTGCCCAGGCCACGAATCCGAGACTGAAGATGCCGCGATGGTGGGAGATCATCAGCATTCCGAATCCGACGGTCGTGGTGAGTGCCGCGAGCAGGACTCCCTTGATGGTGCTCACAGGGAGGGCTCCCGGCGGCAGGTCTCCCTCTTTCCATCGGTGAATGATCACAACGCCGTACTCCACCCCGGCCCCCACAACAAGGGGCATGAACATGCTGTTGGCCAGATTGAAATGGAGATCGGCCACTCCCATGATCCCGATGGTCCAGAGCGTGCCAAAGGCCAGAGGCGTGAGGGCCAGCAGCGAGAGGGAAATGCGCCGCAGTCCCAGGAAGAGAAGAATGCCGACGGCCACGAGGGCGTAACTGGATGCCTTCAGGCAGGCCTTCTTGTAGGCCGTGGCGAAGGTATAGAGCGAAACGGGGTCGCCCACGACATCCGGGTCCACGCTCTGAAGCTCGTGAACGAATTGCTTGAGGGCCTCCTCCTCCCAGATGGATTGCCTGGGATAGATTCGAATCAAGAATTTGCCGTCCTGATAAAACCAGTCCCTCAGAGACTGGGGCAGGTTCGCGATGGTCATGGGCTTGGCGGAGGCCGCCTTGCGCATCGTTTCCCAGGTGCTGAGCAGGTCGTCGCGAAACAATTTGCGGTATTCGAAGAACCGCTCGGGGGCTTGAGAGGAATCGGCGAGTGAGCGCTTGACTTCTTCGATCAGGCTGCGAACGGCCTTCATCTGCACGACGAGATCCTCGCCGGCTCCTGCGGCGGCGGCCTCCGAGCCCTGCATCTTGAATCGAATCCTCTCCAGGATCTGGCTCAGCTCGTTGATGTCGGCGACGCGGTTGCTGAGCACCGCAGGTTTGACCTCGGGGATGGAATGCCGCAGGCTTTGAAGCAGCGGCGCTTTCTGCTTCTGGTCCTTGGGGAGAAAGGTGAAGATGCTTTCGGCTTCCGAAACCGAGGGCAGCTGCTCCAGGGCTTTGGTTTTTGCTGCGACCTCCTCGGGGGATGACACGATCATCGAAGCGGTCATGACGGATCGTTCCGAGTGCTCGATGATGTTCTTCTCCCAGACGACCGATTCCGCATTGGCCGCCTGAAGTCGCAAAGGATTGAGGTCGAAGCTCACTCGCGTCGAGCTCCAGATGCTGATTACGGAAGCCACAGCGGACAGGGCCAGAACCCAGCGGGCGGTTTTCGGGCTGATCCGCATCATGTTGGATTCGGTCTGCCAGAACGGCCTCCTGGCCGGACGGCGGTCCACACCTCCTTTGGCGAGGATCGGAGCCAGAGCGGGCAGTACCGTGAAGTCGGCGATGAGAGTCAGGAGTATGCCCACACCGGTGATGAGGCCAAGCTCCATCAGCCCTCTGAAGCCTGTGAGGACGAAAGGCAAAAAGGAGAAGGAGGCGCTCAACCCTGCCAGAATGATTCCCGGGCCGGACGACGCCGTCACCAGTCGCACAATCGTACGGAAATCCCGTCCTCCGTGCCGCGATTCCTCCTCATAGCGCGCCAGCCAGTGAATCCCGTAGTCGACGCCCAGCCCGCAAAGAAGTGGTGCGAAGACTACCGAGACGATGTTCAGGTGCCCGATGAAAACGGTGGTCCAGCCGAACGTCCAGCACAGTCCCACCATGAGCGAGGAGAGTTTCACCAAAGGGCGGCGCAGGCCACGAAAGAAGAGGATCATGAGCAGCAGCACGCCGCCGAGAGACAGCCAGGTAGCCAGCACCATGTCGTCCAGGACGGTGTTGATTTCATCGTGGGTCAAGGCATCCTGGCCGGTCACGCCCACCTGGATGTCTGAAAATTCGGGCTGCAGCTCCTTGATGATGGTGCGCAGCTGATCCAGTGATCCCTGGAGCTCGTTGAATCCCTCCCCCACCTGTTTGGGGAAAACCACAAGCAGGAGATATTTGCGGTCTCCCTCCCAGAGATATCCCTCCAGGTCGAGATCGATACCCCCGTTCTGAAAGAGGGAAGCCCACGGCGATTTGTAGGCGCTGTCCCCTCGCAAATAGGCGGAGAGACCGTCGAGGGTCACGATGAGCGGGCTGAGGTCGAGGTTTTCATGATCTCCAGCCTTCTTGGGGGCGGTCTGGCCCGGTTCTTCCAGGAATCCGGTGAACATCTCGCCCACCATGCGCGAGGCCATGCTGCGGTTCAGGATGTTGAGAAAGGCCAGGAGGTCCTGTTTTTCGGCGAGCGTGCGGATCATGTCCGCGTGACTCTTGAGGTTGTCACGAATCGCACGGATCTGATCCGGCTCCAGGTAATAAAAGGCCCAGGGTTTCACCTGCTCCGGGTCGATCCGGTAGAAGACTTCCTTGAAATGGACGGAATCCTTTTCAATGCGGTCCGCCAGGGCATTGGCGTAAGCAACTGCCCGCTGGGGCGTGGGCACCGTGACCACCACGGTGAAACTGGATTCGCTGGACTTGAAGGCATCCAGCCGATGGCTGAGGGTGATGAGGGGGTGGGAGCGAGAGATGAGCTCGAGCTGGTCCGTGACGACATCCAGGCGCGACATGGTGACATAGATGGAAGCCCAGGCCGAGATGAAGACACAAGCCAGGACCAGGCGGGGTCTGGCGATGACCCAGTCCGTCCAGCGCTGCAGCAAACGTGAGATGATCTTCATGCCATTATTCGAGTCACTTGCGCCGAGTCACTCTGGCCGGGCATCCTCTGCACACCCCGAGCGGCGGCTGGGGGCGCCGCTGAGGGTGGCCGGAAACACCGGCAGACAGAGAGGGCTCAGGGGTTGGTGGTTAGGTATTCCGCGATGGCGTGCTCGAGCCGGGCAAGCGCCACGTGGTAGTTATAAAGGGCGAGGAGGTACTCCCCTACCCCGATGCTTTCCTCATCCTGCTCGAGAAGACCGCCGCGAAACCTGCCGTTGGCGTTCTGTCGAACCGTTACCAGAGGCTGATCCGCATCGTTGACGGGGCCGGCGATGCCAATGACTTCCATCTGAGCCCACTGACCGGCCTTGGCCTGTGACAGATCCGCCTGAGCGGCCAGTACATCCTGTTCGGCTTCGCGCAGTTCAGGGGCCGCATCGAGGGCCATGTGAATGCAGTCATCCAGGGTGAGGGCTTTGGTATCGGCGGCCGAAAGCGGTTGGGGAACGCCCATGGTAAACAGCATGCCCCATACGAGCATCGTCATCACCGTGGTCCGCCAGTTCTTCCTCCTGAGCCCCATGCCCTGGTCCTCCTCTGTCTCGCCGTTCCAGGTATCCATCAGCCTCGTTCGAGAAGCGTCACGCACTGGATGCGTGATCGCGTGATCACCTCCATCGCCCATCCACCGCAGCATTCACCCGATGCCCGTCGCACAAAGCTCAACAGTTTCACAGGAAACGGCAGGAGTGACGGGGGATCGGGGTGCGACGGGCTTTGATAGGGGCAAGATAACGCAGTTCAGACCCGATGGAAAGCTCAATGCGAAGCGGCGCCTGGAAGCCTGGCCAATGGGTCTCCAAGCGGAGAATGCGATCCCCACAGATCGGCGGACTGCATTTCAGGATATGCCGGCCATGAGGCGGCCGATGCGATCGATGCGGTCGAATTCCTCGAGCTCGAAATCTCCCGTGATGCGGCCGCCGAAAAGGATGATGATCCGATCGGAGAGGGAGAGTGCCTCGTTCAGGTCCCCGGTGACGAGCAAAATCCCGGCTTCCTTTCTGGCCTTCAACAGAACATTCCAGATATCCTCGGTGGCGCCGATGTCCAGGCCCTGGGTGGGCTGTTCCGCAACGATGAGCCGCGGGCGGCGGTAGAATTCACGGGCCAGGACCATCTTCTGAAGATTGCCGCCCGAGAGATGCCTGGCCAGGGCGGTGACATCCGGGGGCTGCACATCGAACTCGCTGATGAGTTGTTCGGCTTTGATCCTGGCCCTCTCCCGCTGGATGAAGGGTCCTCTCGTGAACCCATGCCGCGTGGTCAGGAGAAAATTGTCGAGCAGGTCCAGGTCCAGGCATGTGGCGAGCCCCCGGCGGTCCTCCGGGATGTAGATGAGGTTGCCGTCCCAGGTGTGGCGCGCGTAGAAGTCCTCCCAGGTCTGGCCGAGGATGCTGATGGTCCCGGAATCGGGCCTGACCAGACCGCAGATGGTCTCGACCAGGGGTTTCTGCCCGTTGCCGGCTACGCCGACCACGCCCAGGATTTCACCCTGTCGCACCTGGAGGTGGATATCGTTCAGTCCGCCCCCCGTCAGACCTTCGATGCGCAGGACGGTCTGCCGGGTCTCCACGGATTCCCTTTCGACCTGGAGCAGCACATCCCGTCCCACCATTTGCCGGGCCAGATCCGCTTTGGAGTGGACTTCGCCCGCATCCATTTCGGCCGTCACCGCTCCTCTGCGCAGGATGGCGATTTCGTCGGCCACCTCCATCACTTCATCCAGCTTGTGACTGATGAAGAGGATGGCCTTGCTCCGGTCGCGCATCCTCCTGAAAGCGGCGAACAGCTGCTCGGCCTCGATTGGGGTCAGCACAGCGGTGGGCTCGTCGAAGATGAGAGCCCGGCATTCACGGTAGAGCAGCTTCAGAATCTCCACCCGCTGCTTTTCTCCCATGGAGAGGTCGGCAACCCGGACGGCGGGATCGATGTCCATGCGGTACGTGCGGGCCAGGTCGCTCACCTCTCGGATGGCTTTGCGCGGAGAAAGCCACAGGTGCCCGGGCTGGCCGAGCATGATGTTCTCGGCTACGGTCATGGCCTCGACCAGCGTGAAGTGCTGGTACACCATGCCGATGCCGAAACGATGGGCCGCATGGGGTGAGTCGATGGCCGTCTCGACGCCGTCCAGCATGATGCGGCCACTGTCAGGCTGAAGGCGGCCCGACAGGATGCTCATGAGCGTGCTCTTCCCGGCCCCGTTTTCACCCAGGAGTGCTTTGATGCGTCCGGGGTGGATCTCGAGGGAGACGTCCCGGTTGGCCTGGACACGCCCGAACCACTTGCTGATGTTTTCGAGACGGATGAGCGGCTGCCCGGACGAAGCCATGAGCGGGATCTACCTCTGGCCCACGATGGGTTGAGCAAACTGCGATTCCGCGTCCCATGGGAAGAGAATCCAGGTATCCTGACTGACCTCGGTGATGAAGGTGTCGACCAGGGGCCTCCCTTTGGGCTTGGCGTAAACCGTCGCAAAATGGGCCCTTGGAAGCATCTCCCGGACGGTTCGGGCGGTTCTTCCCGTGTCCACCAGGTCGTCGATGAGCAGCCAGCCTTCGCCGTCCATGCGGACGGGCTTGAGAATCTCGATCTCCGCCTGCTGATTCTGCCAGTCGTAGCTGCTGACGCACACGGTGTCGATGAGCCGGATATCCAGCTCGCGCGCGACAATGGCCGCGGGAACCAGCCCGCCCCGCGTGATGGCCACGATCCCCTTGAAGTAGTCGTGCTCGAGCAGACGCCAGGCGAGGGCTCTCGAATCCCGGTGCAACTGCTCCCAGGAGATGGGATAGGTCCTTTTGAAGCGCTGTGGTTGATCGTTCATGGACTGCTCTTTTTTCCTTGCGAACGGGTTGAAGACCGCGAAGAGGGTGCCGGTCTCAATCCCCGGGTTCAAGATTGACGCCGAGAGACGCCGGTGCGTCGATCCCGCGTCCCTTCCAGGACGAAAACACCAGCACGGCGATGGTCAGGGCGTAAGGCAGCATCATCAGAAGTGAGGAGGGAACGTGGGTTCCTGCAGCCTGGAGTCTGAACTGAAAGGCCATGACCCCCCCGAAGAGATAGGCCCCCACCATGGCTCGCCAGGGGCGCCAGAAGGCAAAGATCACCAGCGCCACGGCAATCCAGCCGCGGCCTGCCGAGAGCCCGTTGGTCCAGAGGTGGGTGTAAGCCAGGCACAGGTAGGCGCCGCCGAATCCAACGAGACAACCTCCTCCAAGGATCGCCAGCCACCGGTAAAGAACGACTGGCAGTCCCGCCGCCATGGCGGCCTCGGGATACTCCCCCACGGCGCGCAATCCCAGGCCCCAGCGCGTGTAGTAAAGACCCAGCCACAGGACAAGCGGCATGCCGTAGGAAAGGTACACCAGAGGGTCCTGCTGGAACAGGACGGGGCCGAGCAGCGGGATGTCCGACAGGAGCGGGAGCGCGTAAGGCTGGAAGCCCTGGACACTCTCTCCATCATAGGGGGTTCCCAGGTAGTTGGCGAGCCCCGTGCCCAGGATCGTCAGGGCCAGTCCCGAGACGACCTGGTTGCCCTGAAATCCGAGGCAGACCAGACCATGCACCCCTGCCAGCAGCGCCCCCAGGAGTCCGCCGGCCAAAAAACCCAGTGCGGCATCCCCGGTGAGCCGTGCCGTCAGAAAGGCTGACAGCGCCCCCACGATCATGATCCCTTCGACTCCCAGGTTCAGGACGCCGGCACGCTCCGTCAGGATCTCTCCCAGGGTGGCATAGAGGATGGGGGTGCCGGACTGGATCGTGGCGGCCAGCAGGGGGATCAGCATTTCCAGGGTCATGTGCACCTCCTGGTTGCCAGGGCTTCTAGTACGACAACGAAATCTCTCAGATAGGGTGGGCAAAAGCGGCAGCGTTGCCCACCGAGAAGTGCGGCTTCACCTTCCGGTGGGCAATATAAGGCCCTTGCCCACCCCACTGATC
>JBFYYO010000066.1:0-16223 GCA_041310025.1 Syntrophobacterales bacterium | reverse complement strand
AAAACCTGGATCCCGGCTAAAGCTTGTCCCGGCAGGCTCTAAGCCGGGAGATTGCCGGGATGACGTTTGCGAATTCGAGCCCTTAATTGCGTGGACGTGCATTCAGCAGGTCAGGGCTCCGAAGTTCACATCGTACCTTTGACAGAATGCCTGCCAGTCCAGGCGATGCTCCTGAGTTCCGTACTGCTCGACGGCATAGGCGGCGGCGACCGTGCCCATCTGGCAACAGGTTTCCCAATCCAGCTCCAGGGCGCGTCCCTTGAGCACTCCGGCGCGGAAGGCGTCTCCCGCACCGGTGGGGTCCAGAACGTCTTTCACGGGTAAGGCCGGAATCAGGATCTTTTCACCCTGGCGATCCAGGAGCACACCCTCCGGCCCCCGAGTCGTGATGACCATCTCCACGGTCCGGTAGAGGGAGTCCATCTTCCAGCCTGCGATCTCAAGGAATTGAGAGAGCTCGTAGTCGTTGGAGATGAAGCAGAGCGCTCCCCTCACGGCTTCGCGGATCTCCTCGCCCTCCCAGATGTTGAGGCTCTGGCCGGGGTCGAAGAAGAAGGGGACGCCGCTTTCCCGCGCCTTCACTGCAAAATCGAGCATGTCCGTTTTGTTTCCAGGCCCGATGAGAACCTGGGTGGGTTCGGTGGAATCGCTGAGGGACGGGAGCTCGGCTTCGAACGCCATGGCTCCGGGGTTGAAAGCGGTGATCTGGTTGTCGTCCATATCGGTGGTGATGTACGCGCCGGCGGTGAGGACGCCGGGTATCCGCTTGACCCAGCGATCCGGCAGGCGGTTGGAGAGAAGCCAGTCCCTGTAGTGGTCGAAATCGTCTCCGGCTGTGGCGACGATGAATGGAAGCTCACCGAGCTGGCTCAATGTGTAGGCGATATTTCCGGCAGTGCCGCCGAATTTCTCCACCAGTCCATTGATGTTGAAACAGACGTTGAGCACATGGATTTTATGCGGTAGAATATGATCTGCAAAACGTCCGGGAAAGTCCATGATACGGTCATAAGCCAGTGACCCGGAAATGAATGTGCGCATGCCCATGTCTCCTTCGATGGTTTTGAGCTTATATCTCTGATAGCCGAGGCGCTGATCTCCGCATCGGGCGGCATAGAATCAACATGATCTCAAGATTCATGGTGATTATCCCGAATATCCCCTCACTGGTGACTGATTTCTGATCAGGTTGAACGCTCGATAACCGGCGAGCAGAAATCTCTATAATACAATCATTGTGCCGTAAAGCTAATTCCGAATGCGGGTTGCTGCCAGATGGGCAGGTCCCGCAGCATTCTGTCATGAACTCAAACACAATCAGAGGGTGCGAAGGATGAAACGCAGCGTTGTCCACGGGTTTTGGAAGAGTGTGAGCTTCGGGCTTTGCTTCACCTTGGTCGCTGGGACTTCCTTGGTGTGGGGTGGGTCTTTGAGGCTCAAGATGACTGACGGAACAGCCGTTGAGGTTCCCTATTACTGGGAGGAAGACGCGGAGCTCAAATTCGAGATTCCCGGGGGTGTTGCAGGCGTGCCCAAGGTGCAGGTCGCGGCTGTACAGGAAATCGTTGTGGACAGGGAGTTTGACCCCCAGGTTCTGACGGAGGCGAGAGAGGCGGAAGGCAAGTCGGCGCAGATGCAGATGCTTCAGGATCTGATTGCCGCCGCCACCCCGGTGACGGCAATGTCCGAGAAGGTGAAACCCGAGGAGAGCCTGGAGCTTCTGAGGGCGGGCCGGGGGGTGGGCGAGAGCGCCCGGGGCAGGGAAAAGGTTCAAGGGACCCTGTATGATGTCCATGCGGACTTTTCAGAGCTCGTGAGGATACCTGGAACCGGCCTCATGATCGAAATGAGAAAAGTTGTGACCAGCCGGAACGACCTGCGACAGAAGGGCTTCACCCTGCAGCTGTTCGATGGAGAGGGCAATGTGATCCAGCGGCAGTCCTTCGCGGTGAATGAGCTGGATATGGATCGCAAGGCCATGAAACAGCTGGGGCTGCGGGGGCGCGTTTTCACCCTGATGGCCTCGGTGCGGCCCGATGAGCGGATCAAGCGCTATGAAATCACCGTCGATCGCCGCTGATCTTTGGCCGTGATCGGTCGGATGACCCCGTCTTCAGAAAGACGACAGTAGCCCCCCACCCCCCTCGTGAGCTCTCTGCCTGCCTGAAGGACGCCACGAGGGGGTGGCGCTCCAGGATCCCCTGGACGCGACGCCTCAACTGCCCCGTCCCTTTGCCGTGAATGATCCGCACTTCTTTGAATCCCTTTTCGAGGGCGGCCGTGAAATAGTCCTCCAGGAGGCCTTCGACCTCGCCGGGCCTGAAAGTATGCAGGTCCAGAGAGTCCTCAATGGGGACCGTGACGGGGTCTTCCGGGAAGTCCTCCCCCTCGGGTCCCTCGCGATCGTCATCTGAGTCTGTGAAGTCGCTCATGGCCAAGCTTGTCCAGGATTGTTCGTGCGCAGATTTCGGCTCCGTCCGTCCTGATGGATGGGGGGCGTGGGGAAGCGCCCCGGATGGCACCGATGGCTTGCTCCCATTTGCCGGAATAGAGATTCTCGGACGACAGGAACGCAACGGAAAGGTGCTTTCGCATGGTGTCAACCAGGATGGGGTATTCAGGGAAGACTCCCCGATCCGTGTAAATCATGGGAGTGCCGTGGGCCAGGCAATCGGAGACGATTCCGTAACCGGGCTTGGTGACCACGGCGTCCGCTGCGGCGACCACGTCGGCGTAGGAGAGGTCGTGGGCGTCGAGGGAGAGCCCGTTCGAAAGCCTGTAGTGGAGGGGGTGTTTGAAAAGAAAAAGTGCATCCGGGATGGATTCGAGAGATCTCAGGGCCGACCCGGTCAAGCTCAGGTCCCCGAAGGCAATCAGGTAGGCGGGCTGCTGCAAACCGATGCCGAGGAGCTGGCGTGTTTCCCGGGGGTGACGCGTGGATCGGCGGGCAACCAGGGGAACATCCATGCGTTGCGGGCAGGCGGAGCAGTCGCCATGCATGGGGAGCTGAAGCAGCAGGTCGCAGAGTCCGTAGCCTTCGCGAATCCATTCAATGAGCTCCCGCCATTTCGGGTCCTCCTCGGCGTAGGCGGAGTAGATCCAGTCCCATGTGAAGTTCCCGATGCCCAGGGAGGGAAGGCCGCAGCGATGGGCGGCCCGGAAAGCGATGAAGGGGATGTCGGCCACCAGCAGATCGAAAGATTGCTCTTCGAGGAAGCGGGCCTCTTCTGCCACGAGCTGCTCCGCTCGGTTTTGAAGACGGAGAAGGGCCTCCAGAGTGGAGTTGAGGTCGAAGCGAATGCTGTCCAACTGAGCCAGGCCGATGTCCAGCCGCTTTCTGCGATAAGGAAGAAGCCGCCCGGTGTTCTGCGCTACCAGAAACTCGGGGATGTCGGACACGATCGTGACCTCCACACCCGAATCCATGGACAGCAGGCTGCGGATGATTTCGAGAGACCTCACCGCATGCCCGTAGCCATGGGGAGTGATATAGTAAGCCACTTTCCGAGTTTGCATGCTCATCCTGACACTTGATCGCCGCCGGCTGCATCGGCCTGCACCTGTTCTCTCCGTTTAGCCCGAATGGTCCCGGAGTTCAAGGTTTCCGCTGCACATCGACATCGATGTGTGATATTTCCCTCCAGGCACTGAAGAAATCCTTCTACAGTATAATGCGTGAGGGATATCATTTTCCGTGACATCCGTGTTGAAAGGTCGCCGCAGGATCCCAGCAGGAGGATTGCCGTGCGGCCCATTCCATAATGAGGAGTGATCGTCAATGCCCAGACTGCGTCCCAGTTGGCACGAGTACTTCATGCTCATCGCCAAAATCGTCAGCAGCCGGTCCACCTGCAACTCGCGCCCGACCGGGGCCGTCATCGTCAAGAGCAACCACATCCTGGCAACGGGCTACAACGGAGCCATGCCCGGGGCCGCCCACTGCATCGATCAGCCCGACGTGGACGGGAATCCCTACTGCTTCCGCCGCTTGAGCGGCGTGCCCGACATCGACAAGTACAACTTCTGCAAAGCCTCCCATGCCGAGGCCAATGCCATCGCCCAGGCAGCCCGCTACGGCATCAGCATCGAAGGTGCAACGCTCTACGCCACGCTGGCCCCCTGCTACGTGTGCCTCAAGCTTGTGGCCACGGCTCGAATTCGAGCGGTTTATTACGAGCACGTTTACGAATCCATGGCTCCGGAAAGGGATCGGTTCTGGAGGGAAGCGGTTCGCGAGTCCGGAATCCAGGTTTTCGAGCGGTTGATCATCTCCCCGCGCACCTACGAATACATCCTCTCGGACATCACGAATATCACCTCACGTCGAAGAACCCAGGCGACCGACTTTCTGCCGGGACCGCCAGGAGAGCGGATGCCCAAGGATGAGGCACTTTGAGCACCCCGGTGGAACTGGTGAGCCATGGGAAATCGCACCGTCTTCTTCGATCTTGGAAACACGCTCCTCCAGCCGGCGGGTACGTCGGCCCGCAGAATGCTCGGGGAACGGCTGAGCCTGTCCGAAAAGGAAGTCAAACGGGCGGGGCGGCTGATCATGACGCGGTCCCATGAGACTCCCGAGGCTTTGGCCGCCGAGCTGTCAACGGTCCTGGGCGGCAGGGATCCTCGGAATGTCCTGGAGGCAGTCCGCGCCGTCTGGCGGGAACAGGTGGACCGGATCAGGATTCACCCGGACGCGCCGGAGCTTCTGGACCGTCTCAGGGAGGCGTCCGTTCGCCTGGGCCTTCTCTCGAATCTTTGGGCTCCCGTCATTGAGTCGATTGAGTCCAGGACCCCCGAGCTCCTGACACGATTCGACCATCTCATCTTGAGCTGCCGCCTCGGCGTCAAGAAGCCGTCCCCTGCGATCTTTGACGCGGCCATTGCCGCTGCCGGCATGCCTCCGGACCGCTGCTGGATGGTGGGGGACAGCTATGAGCTGGATCTGGCTCCGGCCATGGGAGCGGGAATGCATACCGTGTGGTTTTTGACTCGTCCGGAGGCCGAGAAGGAACTGCTCGCCCAGGTTCTGAGGGGTGAAAGACCCCATCCGGACTCCGCTGTGGCAGAGCTTCTGGATCTGCCGCGACTTCTCATGGATGGGCCTTGTCGATTGGAAGGGACCACGGGATGATTGAAGTGCTCAAGCTTTTGTTTTTACTATCGTTTGGTTTTTCCGCTCTCACCCATGCCTTCTTCTGGTATGAATCCGCCAACGGGCTTCATCGCGAGTACCTGGAAAGGCTGTCCCGTGGCCGGGTGATGTGGTGGATCGCGAGGGGGGTGGTGAACGGGATCGGCTCGATCCTCCTCGTCGGGATCCTGTTCCCTTTGGGCCTGTTTCGTGGTTTTCGCTTTCCGTCCGCTTCCGGCGGGAGCGGACTGCCTCCCGTGATCCTCGTGCATGGGCTGTATCACAATGCGAGCGCCTGGGCTCTCTACCGATACTGGCTCAGGCGCTCGGGGTTCACAAGGACTTACGCTGTCAACTACTCGAGCTTCGGAAAGTCTTTCGAAGAGATTGTGAAGGGTTTGGAGGACTTCGTTCGGGAGGTGGAATCCGAGAACCCCGGCCGGCCGGCCGTCATGATCGGGCACAGCCTCGGTGGGCTCATCTGTCGAGCCTTTGCGGATGCTCCCGGGAACGTGGGGCGAATCCAAGCTGTGATCACCCTGGGAGCCCCCCACAGAGGGTCAAAGCTCGCTGCACTGAGTTTGGGACGTTTGGGCCAGAGCCTGCGCTACGACGGCCCCCTGTTCAAGGAACTGGAGCGCAGCAGCGCTCCCGCGGGCAGCCATCGCCTCGCCCTGTTTTCGCCCATGGACACCATGGTGCTGCCCTTCGAGGCATTGAAGATCAACGACCCCGCCTGGAGGCAGCTGGAGGTGGCACCGGTGGGGCATCTCGGCATGCTGTTCCACCGTCCGACGGCTCGAGCGGCCATTGATTTCCTTCGCGCAACCGCCCAGTGAGCTCAGAAATCGTATGGGTAGAACCGGCCTCAACAGGGTTTGGGCAAAATCATGCGGCGGGCCGGCAGTAGATGATCCCGCGATCGAGGAGGAAGCGCATCACCTTCTCCACCGAATCGTCCAGTGACTGGGAGGACGTGTCCACCACCAGGTCGGGGTGCTCAGGCTCCTCGTAGGGTGCGGAAATTCCGGTCATGTTGCGAATCTCACCCCGCCGGGCTTTCCTGTAGAGTCCCTTGGGGTCGCGCTCCTCGCAGACGTCCAGGGCGCATCGCACGTAACATTCATAGTAAGGCCAGTTGCTCATGAGGTTTCTCACGAATTCGCGGCTTTCCCGAAATGGCGCGATAAAGGCGGCGAAGACGAGCAGCCCGGCGTCCACCATCAGCTTGGAGACCTCGGCGATGCGCCGGATGTTCTCCTTTCGGTCCTCGGCGCTCAAGCCAAGGTCTGCGTTCAAGCCGGTCCGGATATTGTCGCCATCCAGCACGTAGCCTCGAATCCCATGGCGGTAAAGCCTCGCTTCCACAGCGTGAGCCAGAGTGGATTTGCCGCTCCCGGACAGCCCGGTGAACCACAGGAGGCCGCTTCGGTGCCCATTGAGCACATGACGGTCGGAGCACTTGATGAGGGACTCGAAGGGAAAGATGTTCTCGGCTTTATGGGGTTCTGTCATATTCTCGCTTTCATGAAGGGTTGGTGAGCGCAGCAGCGTAAGTACACATCCACAGAATAAAGTGTCCATTGAAGAAGCACGTCATCCCCGCATGCTTTTGGCGGGGATCCAGGGATTTGAAGGCCTCTGGGTTCCCGCCAGGGACACGCGGGAATGACGACATAACCGGTCATTCAATTCTGTGGAGATGGTGTAAGGAATTCGCGCTGTCTTCTGGACATCCACTCAACGGGTTGGAGGTCCGTTCAAAATCATCCCGTCGCGCTCAGCAGAAGCAATCACTATGTCAAATCTGGTGAAATGTATTTGAGATGACTGACGCACCCCCTCCTGCAGTCGGTGGCCCCAAAGCGTGGAAACAGGATCCTGCCGCGAGTGGCTCGATTCCAGAAACATTCCTCCAGGCGGGATCTGTGCACCGCCAGCACGCGCACCGAAGGATTGGAAAGCAGATAGTCGAGGTGCCATCGAATGTGCTTGGCCCCCGAAAGGTGACGACGGATTCTCTGCTCCAGATTCCTTCTGCCGCTACCGGTATAGATGTAGACGCCCGCTGGAAAGTCAAGAAACCCCAGGGATCCCACGCGAAGAGTGACGGGTTCTCCTACCTTGATCCACAGCTGATAAGCCAGATAATCCATTTCCGGGGGATTTTCAATGATTGCTTAACGCCAAGAGGTCCCATCCCGGGCTTCCGTCAGAGCTGGATGCGCAGAAGGTCGTCCCTGGGGCTGATCCGCTCAATCTTCACGCGGACCATCTCGCCCCGCTGGAGGGCGTTCTTCTCGGGAAGCGGCACATTGGCCTCCATGAGAAAGTCGGGGAGCAGCACGTGAGCGAACCGGTCGTTCTGGTCCAGCACTACGGCGTTCAGCGTGTGCAGGTCCTCCTGCTCCATGTACTTCAGGATCCAGTAGCGGGTCCATTTTCGCTGTATCAGGAAAATTTTGGACTGGACGGCGGCGAGGCGCGTGATCAGCTGGCGCAGATCATCTTCTGAATAGGGGTTTTCCTGGTCCAGGAGGAGGTGGCGGATCTGCCGCTGAACCACCAGATCGGTGTACCTGCGAATGGGCGAAGTCGCCATGGCGTAGCTCGAGAGGGCCAGACTGCAGTGGGGACGGGGCTGTGTATCCATTTCGGCGCGTGCGAAAAGCCGACGCCGGCGGTAGGTGTGAAAGATCTCGTGCTCGCTGGCGACCGGGTCGGTTTCGGGCTTGCACTCCGCCTGCCCCCTGTAGACGGAGGGGACCCCTTGCTCAGCCAGGTAGGATGCGGCCGCTGCGTTGGCCGCGATCATCCATTCGGAAACCATGACCTGACTGGGGCTCTCCTTCTCATAGCGGGACATCTGGATCATTCCGGCCGGATTCACATGGACGTGTATCTCGGGGAGCGGCAAAATGATGGCCCCGCGATCGATCCTCTGCTTTCTCACCTTGATGGCCAGCTCGTAGAGGCTGGAAAGAGCCGGGTCACGGGCGATGCGCTCGTTGACATCCTCGTAGGTCAGCTGCTCGCGGATCCTGATGACGCTCAGAGCGATTTCGCGCCCTTTGACAGCCCCTTCTGAATCCACCGTCAGCAGGAAGCTCATGGCAAATCGGTCTTTTCCCGATTTGAGGCTGCACCACTCCTCCGAAAGCACCGAGGGCAGCATGGATATCCGTCCGTCGGGAAGATAAATCGAGCTTGCCCGGGACTCGGCCTCCCGGTCCAGGATATCCCCCGGATCGATGAATTCGGCCACATCCGCAATGTGGATCCCAACCTCGCAAGTCCCGTCTTCCAGGGCCCGCAGGCTCAAGGCATCGTCGTGGTCGCTTGTCAGGCTGCTGTCGATGGTGAAAGCGTTCAGGTCCCGCAAGTCCCGCCGGGTCGAAGTGTCCCAGCGTCCAGCGAGGTCGGTTTCGGCGACGGCGCCGGCCCTCGAAAGCACCTCCTCCGGGAAGTCCGGTGAGATGTTCTGTTCGTGCAGATAGAGGTTCTCGTTTTCCTTCCAGATGCCCAGGCGAACCAGCAGACGAAACGCCGAATTGGATGCGGGCGGAATACTGGCCCTTTTGAAAAGCTCCTTGACGAAGGCGGCGTCGGGGGAATCCTGGCCGAACAAGCAAAAGCTCTTGATGCTGTCGATGAGCCCCAGGTGCTCATCGGGAATTCCCGGTCTGTGCTTCCGGCTCCATACGGCCTGAACCCAGTGAGCACCGCTTTCAAGGCGAGCTTCCTTCTCCGCCTCCCGCTCGATCTCCAG
Source organism: Syntrophobacterales bacterium (assembly GCA_041310025.1). Classification (GTDB taxonomy): domain Bacteria; phylum Desulfobacterota; class Syntrophobacteria; order Syntrophobacterales; family Syntrophobacteraceae; genus JALOOX01. Next base: position 7,323 of record JBFYYO010000066.1, on the reverse strand, counting down.
GCGCCGCTGCTCCACCTTGTCCTGGGGGCGCGCATGGAAGAGACCGTCTTTGAACTGGAAAAAAAGCCGGTCGTAGAGCAGGACGCGCTGGACCGCCGCCACATGATGATCCGTCAGGGCTTCGTTGAAGACGAATTCCGCAAGACCGCGGATGTCGTACCCTTCGCTTTCAGATTCGAGAAGAGACCAAAGCTCCTCCACGTCCACGAGCTGCATGAGGCTCTTGCGGGCTGCGGTGACTCCCTGGAGCCTTTTCACCTGTTCATCGCGGGTGAGGCTCAGGTCGAGGGTTTGGCTGGAAACATGCAAGATGCGGCTCTGGGCGAGGCTGATCTCTTTGTTCTGCTCCGTCAGGATGGCCAGCCGGCTGCCTTTCACGGCCGTACAGATTCCGCACAGGATCTGCCGGTTCTCGAAAAACTCGACGATGCTTCCCGGACCGATTTCGGGCAGCGCGGCCGGGTTCATGAGCGGTCTCCCAATCGGGCCAGCCCTTTCATCTGCTGGATGTAGGCGCCAATGCCCGAGGCCATCCCCTCGGCCATGCAGCGCCGAAATTCCCCGTCTTTCAGGCGGGCCTCTTCACGCGGATGAGTGATGAATGCGGTTTCAACCAGGATGCAGGGCATTTCGGCACCGAGCAGCACCCAGAACGGGGCCTGCTTCACCCCCAGATCGCGCACCTCGCCGTACTGCCCTCCGCGAAGCCCTCTGACGATATGGGTCTGAACCTGTTTGGCCAGCTGCGAGGACTCCTTGATCTTGGTGTTCATCAGGAGATCCTGGAGGATCTTTTCGAGGTCGCTGATCTGCTTGGTGGATGTGGCGTTCTCGAAAGCGGCAACCCGCGCCGATTCCTGGTCTTTGGAGAAATCGAGAAAATAGGTTTCCGTACCGAAATACCTCGGATCGTTGTGAGCGTTGGTATGAATGGAGATGAAAAGGTCGGCCTTCTGAGCGTTGGCCATGGCCGCCCTCGCTTCCAGGGGAACAAAACGATCCGATGTTCGCGTCAGAGTGACCTGACAATTCATCTGAGACTCCAGGATCTTCTTCAACTCCAGGGCAAGGGCCAGGGTGACGGTCTTTTCATGGACCCCGTTGGGTCCTGTGGCTCCCTTGTCTTTGCCGCCGTGCCCGGGATCGATGACGATCCGCTTCACCTCGAGACCGAGCTGCCGGGCCAGGCTGGGCAGTTTGGCGGTTTCCACGGGCGGGTGCGGCACTTCGGCAGGCGGGGGAGCTGAGACGGGGGGCGGCCTGGTGCCCTGTACGTCGATGATGAGCCGATGGGGATCCGAGAGGGTGAAGATTCGGTAACGGTCCAGAGTACGAGCGTCCAGCACCACCTGGGTGATGTTGTTGTCGGCCTGCCTGGCGCTGACTCCCTCCAGAAAAGGATCGGTGGTCTTCAGATGAGTCTCCATCTTGGGATTCACCACACAGCTCCGGAGCGACAGGATGATCTGCGCCGGCTTGTCCGGTGACCCACCAGCCGCCGAGGCCTGCTCCTCAAAGGTCACCGGCCCGCTCGTGTAGAGGGCGACCCTCGTGTAGGATTCGCCCGACCACGCCTGAATCCGCTGCAGCTCGGCGACCGATGGGCAGGGAGGGGGGCCGGAGCCTGGTGCCGCCTGTGTGAAAAGCCCCTGCGGCTGCTCCATCGGCGTTGAAGGCACCGGTTTGGCGGTCGGTGGGCTCGATGGAATACTGCCCTTGGAGACGGCCACCTGATGCGGGATGTCCGGTTCCTTGAGGTCCTTGCAGCCCGACTCGCGTCTCAGCTGATCCATCATCTGGTTGGCCTTGGCCCTCAAATCGCCCTTCGGGAAGAAGAGCGCCACTTTTCTGAGCTCGATGAAGGCCTGCTGAGGATCGACCGTCATGAGGACGACCCCTTTGAGGTACTGGGCATCATCGGCAAGGGGGCTGTTGGGATGCTGCTCGACGAGCTTCTTGTAAGTATCCACAGCCGCCCTCAGGTCCTGATCGGTTTTGCTCAGATCGTACAGATGATGGTGGCACTGGCCGATGAGATAGAGGCATCGGTCGGACACCATCGTCTGAGCGTCGTCGCTCAGGATATCGGACAGCTGCCGGATGCACCGACGGAGCGCTTCCGACTTGCCCTGAATGTCCTGTATGCCGAAAGTGCTGCGATACATGTCGCGGACGACGCCGTAACGCTCCTCGATGGTCTGCGCGCGGCCCGCTCCGGGGAGCCCGGGAAGGAGGCACAAGAGCAGGCAGAACGCTGTGAGCTTCGCGACCATGCCCACCTTCCCTCCTGCCGGAAGGGTCACGATCTTCGAGATGATTGGCCGCCCTTTCAAGAAACGTGGTGACATCAACATGCTGAGCTCTTCACCGCTTTCCAGTTGAGGCTGAGCTTCTGCTCCCAGGGGCCGAAGTGTCAGGGTTTCGGCGCCTTATCTGCTCTCTCAACGCATAGAGCGTCTGCAGGGCCCCAAGCGGGGTCATCTGATCCATGTCGAGGGCCAGGATCTGGTCCCGAAGCCATTCCATGGAGGGCTGAAAGAGCCCGAGCTGAAGGCCGGTCTCCTTCTCCTTGCCTCGCCGTCCCTTTGTGCGAGTGCCCGACGGGACCGGGGCCAGGAAGGACTCTCCACGCTCGATGCGTGCCAGGATATCTTTGGCCCGCTGGGTGGCTTCCGGGGGCAGCCCCGCCAGTTGAGCCACCTGAATGCCGTAGCTGCGGTTCACCCCTCCGGGCACGAGCTTGTGGAAGAAGAGGATTTCCCCCTCCCATTCCTTGATGGCCACGTTGTAATTCTTGACCCGCGAGCGCGTTTTGGCAAGCTCCGTCAACTCGTGGTAATGGGTGGCGAAAAGCGTTTTCACGCCCAAGCCCTCCAGGTCGTGCAGATACTCGGCAACGGCCCAGGCGATGCTCATTCCGTCGTAGGTGCTGGTGCCGCGCCCGATTTCGTCCAGAATGATGAGGCTTCCAGGGGTGGCCTGGTGCAGGATGTTGGCGGTCTCCTGCATTTCCACCATGAAGGTCGACCGCCCCCTGGCCAGATCGTCCGATGCACCCACGCGGGTGAAGATGCGGTCCACGAGCCCGATGCGGGCTTCGGAGGCCGGAACGAAGCTCCCGATCTGGGCCAGAAGGACGATGAGAGCCGCCTGCCGCAGGATGGTCGACTTGCCGGCCATGTTCGGGCCGGTGATGATGAGCAGCTGCTGTTGATCCTGATCGAGATCGAGGTCGTTGGGGACGAAGCTTCCGGGGTCCAGGAACCGCTCGATGACCGGATGGCGTCCTTCCCGGATGGTGATGGCGCCCGAGCCGTCGAGAACCGGGCAGCAATAGTCCATCCGGGCCGCCGTCTCGGCCAGGCCGCACAGGCAGTCCAGCTCCGCCACGGTGTCGGCCATGGCTTGAATGCGGTGGCTCTCGCGAGCCACGGCCTTCCGCAGGTCTGAAAAAATCCGCTGCTCGATCTCCAGCCGCCGCTCGTCGGCCTCGAGAACCTGGGTCTCGAAAGTCTTGAGCTCTTCGGTGATGAACCGCTCCCCGTTCACCAGGGTCTGCTTGCGGATGTACTCGGCAGGGGCCGCAGACAGGTTGGCCCTGGAAATCTCGATATAGTACCCGAAAACCTTGTTGAAACGGACCTTGAGAGATCCGATTCCCGTCCGCTGCCGCTCGCGGGCTTCATATTCGGCCATCCAGCCCTTGGCGTCGCGGCTCAGGCGGACGTAGTGATCCAGTTCCTCACTGACTCCGGTCCTGATGACGCCTCCCGAGTTGAAATTGAGGGGCGGCGGGTCCGTGAGCGTTGCCTCGAGGGTCCCGGCGAGGTCCGCCAGGTCGTCCCATCCTCCGAGCAGCTCCTGCAGGCGTTGACCGGGCAAGTCGCCCTCTGCCGTCTGCTCAGCCCCGTTCCCGGCTGCAGCAAGCGAGGGCTCGAGCGACTGCCGGATGTACGGCAGCAGCTGAAGGGATCGTTTCAGTCCCGCCAGATCCCGAGGAGTGGAAAGCCCCGTGCTGTTTCGACCGTTCAGCCGCTCGAGATCATTCATCTTCTGAAGGCTGCTCCGGATCTGGGCGCGCGTGGCCGTCTGTTCGACCATCCGGGCCACCCCGCCCAGGCGGCGCTCGATCCGATGCCGGTCGAGGAGGGGGTAGCGCAGCCATTGCTGCAGCTTGCGGCCTCCCATGGGTGTGAGGGTCCGGTCGATCACATCCAGAAGCGAACCCTTGCGACCCTGGAAGCTCGACGACTGGAAGACCTCGAGATTGCGCAGGGTGGCTTCGTCCAGCACCATGTAGTCGGAGCGGCTGTAAGGGGCGATCTTGCGGATGTGCTCGCAGGCTCCCAGGCGATTGGCCTGCATGTAGGCCAGAATGGCTCCCGCTGCTCCCACGGCCAGGTCCATCCCCCGCACTCCAAAGCCCTCCAGGGAGTGAACCTTGAAATGGCGCGTCAGCTCGTCTTCGGCGCGGCGAGGGTCGAAATCGCTTCCATCCAGGTGCGTGACGACGAATCCCGACTGGCGCTGGAGCGCGCTCAGTGGGGCGGGGAGGGAGGAATCCGGCGCCAGAAGCTCCTTGGGGGCAACCCGGTGGATCTCGTCCACAAGAGCCTCGGCGGTCTCGAGCTCAACGGCCCGGAATTCGGCCGTGGAGATGTCCAGATAGGCGAGACCGAAACGATCGTCACGCGCTGAAACGGCAACGGCGGCGAGATAGTTCGGCTGGTTGGCCGTCAGGTTCTGGCTCTCCAGGACGAGTCCCGGCGTGATGACGCGGGTCACTTCGCGGCGCACCAGCCCTTTGGCTTTTTTGGGGTCCTCGACCTGATCGCAGATGGCCACTTTGTGGCCGGCGGCGATGAGCTTCGGGATATAGGCTTCGGCGGCGTGGTAGGGGACGCCGCACATGGGAATGGGATTCTCGGAATTCCTGTCGCGCGAAGTGAGCGTGATCTCGAGGACTCGCGCCGCTTCCACGGCGTCCTCCATGAAAAGCTCGTAGAAATCCCCCATGCGATACAGGAGCAGGGCCTCGGGGACCTGCGCCTTGATCTCCAGATATTGCTGCATCATGGGGGTGGGCTTGGGGATGGACAACCGTGCCTCTCCTGAAAGGGATTGCATGAAGCTCTGAAACGACCGCAGCGCTCGATGGCCGCCGCCAAGGGCGGCTTCGAGACTACTTATCATAATGTCGCTCGCGAGAGGTACGGATTTCTACGGTCTCAGGCCGGCGGGGGATCGAAGAGATTTCGGGAGGCTGATCGGATCGGGGCGCCGGGTGATCGCACCGCACGGCATCCCGCAGGTCAGGTTCAAATCCTGCAAAACGGCCGGATTCTCGGGCTGCCCCTTCATCGAGTCGGCATGGCCCGCCAGGGGGTGGTGCTCGGGAGAGGGCAGAGGAGGACGCCACGGAATCGTCCATTTCCGCCCGGGCAAACAGGTCGGGGTAAGCATCCTGCGCCGGCTAAAGGTCGGGATAGAGCACGTCCTTGCAGTCGGGGCAGATGGTGTGCGTGATCCTCGATTGGGTTTGGCGCTCGACGTAGAGATCTATCGGCCACCATTTGCCGTTCTCGTCCCGTATGCGTTTGCAGCCGCTGCAGATGGGAAGGAGGCTTCTCAGGATCTTCAGCTCCCTGATGAGCCTGTCTTTTTCGGACAGAGCTTCGGCGAGCTGCCGGATCAACTCGTCTTGTTTCTGTTCCGCTATTTTGCGGTCATTGATCTGACGTGTGACCCCGACGATCTTCAAGGAACTGCCGGCCTCCTTGACGAATCGTGCCTTGATTTCAAGCCAGCATTTCTGGCCATCCTTGTTGATGGATTCGACCTCCAAAACCCGACTCGTTCTGGCTCCCTGGTCAAACTTCTTTTTCTCTTCCTCCAGGACAGCTCGAACTTTGGCGAAAGACGCGGGGGTCAATCGATCTCTGATGGTGCGCTCCAGGATTTCGTCCACGGTGTAACCGCTGATGCGCTCAATGGAAGGTGTCATGTACTCGTATTTCAGGGTCTCCGCGTCCACCACCCATATGGCGTCGAGCAGATTGTCCGCGAGGACGCGGTACTTGCACTCCAGTTCTTCAATTTTCTCTTGAAGTTTCTTGGACATGGGATTCTCGGGACCATGGATTCCGGGCGACTCCCGGGCATTGTTTGCATTGCTAAAAGTCGGAAAGATCCTCATGCGCGATGAAATTCGCTTCGTCAGGGCCCTTATTTCCCATGACACGACCATGCTCCGGAATCAGCTTCGCGCTGCCGTTGCCGGGCAGTCTCTTCGTGGCTCCCGTGCTGCGCTTTCCGTTGTTGGTGGATTGCATCCTGGGACGATTTGGAGCGGACGCCGTTACATCAGGTTGACCCTTGGCCCTCCGCTGTCCGGCGCCTCCCTCCACGATGATCACGAGGTCCCGCACAAAGGATTTCGTCTGCTCGGCCTGAGCGTTGGACATCCGTTTGAACATTCTTCCCAGCACTCCCCGATCCGGATACCGGACCTGTTAAGATTTGACATTCGGCTGCCAATCATCTCGATCGGCTTGCATTCCATCGGGATTGATTCCGTGCTGGATCGGAGGAACCGGTGACGAACTTGAGCGGCTGGATCCGAAGCCCGTCGGGTGATGTGAGGTGCGGCAGCGCAGGAGTCCCTCCGCTGTGACTATCGGATTGGGCCGCAGGAGGGCTTTTCCCCGCTGATGCGTGTGGTAAACGTTCTCAAATGATCCTTGATTCGGTTCGAAGGAGCGTGCTACTATTTTTTATTGAAGTTCGCTGGCGTAGCTCAACGGCAGAGCAGCTGATTTGTAATCAGCAGGTTGCGGGTTCAAATCCCATCGCCAGCTCCAGGAAAATCAAGGGGTTATGGTCGAAAGACGGTAGCCCCTTTTTGGTTGGAGTGGTATTTTTGCCAAAGTTTTGCCAAAATCGATCCTTACCCACCATTACCCGATTCCACCTTTGTCTCCTGGAAGACCGCATTCACACTCGTCCCATTGCTCACACCCGTGGCCCCCTTCACGTATCTCGTGTAGTGCTTGAAGATCATCTGTGTGTCACAGTGTCCCATCACACTGGCAATCCAGTTGGGGTCTTCGCCGCATCCCAATGCCAAGGTCGCAAAAGTGTGACGGGTCTGCTTGAGAGCTCGGACAATGAGGCCGGCCTCCTTCAATGTAGGAATCCACACCTTCCTTCTAAGGTTGCTGAGATGGACCGGGCAGCCGTTCGGTGTGCAGAAAAGATACTCGCACCCAAGAGTGTGATGAATCGCCTTCTGAGCCTTGAGTGCTTCGAACATGGCAGGGGTGA
>JBFYYO010000065.1:0-16324 GCA_041310025.1 Syntrophobacterales bacterium | reverse complement strand
GGTGGTATCGCCCGCTATCGCGGACTCAACCACCGGCTAATGGCTTTGAACCCTCCGGGTTCGCTTCTGATCGTTGTTCCAAAAGATCTGCACCCAAATTACATTCGTTTTCTCGAAAACGTATTTTGAATTCAATACGATGTAACCCTAATGGGCTGACCTCTCAATGGTCACCTGTATTCGGGAGCGGCTGAATGCTCACACGTCTGAAGGTGTCAGGCTTCAAGAACCTGCTCGATGTCGACGTCTATTTTGGGCCATTCACTTGTGTGGCGGGCGCCAATGCCGTCGGCAAGTCAAACCTCTTCGATGCCTTCCACTTTTTGAGCGCCCTCGCCGACCGACCTTTGATTGATGCCGCTTTGTCCGTGCGCGACGAAGGTCGACGAACCGCTGATGTCAAGAGCCTCTTTCATCGCGTTGGTGACAAGATCGACGGGGAGATGTCCTTCCAGGCTGAAATGATCGTCCCCCAGGAGGGATGGGATGACTTGGGTCAGAAAGCCGAGGCCACCATAACCTTCCTCCAGTATTCGGTAACGATAGCCTACCGTGAGAATGACAACAGCCTGAGGTCTCTGGGATCGCTCGAACTGAAGAAGGAAGAACTGACGAGAATCACCAAGAGGGAGGCTCACCACCGGCTTCTCTTTCCACACAGGAAGATATGGAGAACATCGGCGGTCAAAGGACGGCGCGTCTCAGATTTCATATCGACTGAAGGTGAGGGAGAGAACCGAGTCATAAAACTCCATCAGGATGGTCAGGGAGGCAGGACGTTGAGACGCTCCGCGGCAAATCTGCCTCGCACCGTTCTTTCCGTGACCAACGCGGCGGAAAGCCCCACGGCCCTCCTCGCAAGGCGGGAAATGCAGTCCTGGCGGCTGCTTCAATTGGAGCCGTCTTCCCTCAGAGAACCGGATAGCTTCACCTCACCTGCAAAGCTCGGCATGGATGGGGCTCACCTTGCAGCCACTCTCTATCACCTGGCTCGATGCGGCAATGGCACAAAACTCACCCATGCCACCGGCAGACAAGGGATCACTCCTGGCAGCGAATCACAGATTTACGGGCAGGTGGCCAACCGACTTTCAGAGCTCATCGACGACGTCTTTTCCGTATGGGTGGATCGCGATGAAAGGCGGAAAATCCTGACTTTATAGGTGACCGATCGCGGGGGAACTTCGCATCCGGCGCGCGGTCTCTCGGATGGCACCCTGCGCTTTCTCGCCCTGGCCGTCATTGAGCTTGACCCGGAAGCCAAAGGGCTGCTGTGCCTCGAGGAGCCGGAAAACGGCATCCATCCTGAACGCATTCCTGGAATGCTCCAACTGCTCGAAGACATCGCAGTGGATACAAGTTCGGAGCTTTCTCCCGACAACCCTTTGCGACAGGTGATCATCAACACCCACTCACCAGCCGTTGTCGCTCAGGTCCCGGAGGACAGCCTGCTGGTTGCGGAGCTGAAAGAGGAGGTCAGGTCGGAAAAGCGATTCAGCAAGGCGTGCTTCAGCTGTCTCCCTGAAACCTGGCGAGCCAAGGTGCCCGGCGGCCCAAGCATCGTTTCACGAGGCAAGCTCCTCTCCTATCTCAACCCGGTCGTCCCGGAGGAATCTGAAAGGGAGACAGACATATCGGTGGGGCACGGTCGCCAACAGAGGAACGCCAAGGCGAGAAAGCGGAGGGTGGCTGATCGTGATGACATGAAGCAGCTTCGAATTCCATTCCCAGAAGGTTTTAGGGAATGAGGGAGCTCAGCTACACTCTCCTCAGCGATGGAAGCTCCGATAAGGCCTTGCTGCCTATAATCTCTTGGCTTCTGGATCAGCATGGGGTCCGCTGCCCGATCCATTCGGAATGGGCGGACTTTCGATTATTGCCCAGGCCACCCAGGAATCTGCGAGCCAAGATCGAGCAAAGCCTCCACCTATATCCATGTGACCTCCTCTTTGTGCACCGTGACGCCGAGAACCTTCCTTACACCGAGCGCAAGGCGGAAATCATCGAGGCACTTGCCGACGTCAACACAGGTTGTCCACCTTCCGTATGCGTTGTCCCCGTTCGCATGATGGAAGCCTGGCTGCTATTTGACGAATCCGCCCTGTGGCGGGCTTCGGGAAATCCCATCGGTCGGGTCCCCTTGCACCTGCCCCCACCGGCTGCAATCGAACAGTTGCCTGATCCCAAGACAAGGCTCCACGAAATCTTGAGAGCCGCCAGCGAGCTCAGCGGTCGCAGACTCAAGAAGCTGAAACCAAATGTATGTGCCACACTGGTGGCCAATCTTTCACGAGACTTCGCTCAACTCAGGCTTCTTCCGGCGTTCAGAGCACTTGAAGACGATGTAATCGAGATCATAAACCGGAACAGCTGGGCGGAGCAGCTCTGACTCACTTCCCGCGGCGGAGTGTCCAGCGCCAGGGGATCTTGCGCCACGTCTCGCGGTGGCTCCAGGACTGGTAGGCCCATTTGAGCCAGCTCAGGAGCGAGACGGCGAGCCAGAGGGCCCAGAGGAGCATCAGGATCCGGTAGACCAGGAGCGGGACCGAGAGAATCCAGGGCTGAGGGAGGAAGGACGTGAACCGGTCCTGGGTCCACCGGAGATGGAAGTCGGTGGAGTGGTTGCCGGCGATCTGCATGTGGGGGATTCCGAGCAGGCCGTTGTGCACCGCCGCATAGAGGCAGCCGAGGGCGGCCAGGGTCCAGAAGACGAGGAGAAGCTGGGTCACGTCAAAAGTGAGCCAACCCTCGGCAATGGTCTTGCGGGCTCGAATTCCCATGGCGAGGATCCAGCCCACCACCACGAGGGCGACGACGGGGTGCACCTGGGTCAGGCCCAGCCCGAGGAGGAGCCAGTGGTGGGTCTTGAGAGGCGTCCAGGGGATTCGGCCCAGGCCTACGGCCGCCAGGATGACCACCACCAGGCTGCTCCAGAAGAGGACTGCGGGACCCAGCCTGGGGCCGCCCGCCCAGAGGATCCAGCGGTCTCTCGGCATATTCACGGTGACGTCGGCGTTGACGGCTTGCTGGTCCTCGGGCCCGATGCGAACTTCCCCCACCTGGAGCATGGACGACATGGGACCCGGCTCGCGCCATTCCAGGACGGCTGAGCGAGCCCCCGGCTCCAGCGGAATGGTGACCTTGCGATCCTCCTGCCGGATGGGCTGGATCTTTCCGTTGATCATGACCTGCTCGAGCACCGATCCGGGAGGCAGCAGCACGGGGAACTGGCTCCCTTCGCTGGTGCGGATATTGACCGTCAATTGGGACTGGCGGAACCGTTCGCCCGGGGTCACTTCCAGGGCGGCGTGGTCCACCGTGATGCGCTGTCCGGCAATGGCTGCGGGGCGCGAAACGCTGATGGTGACGCTCTCCCCGGGCCAGGGACGCCACTCGGGTCTCCAGGTCCCTGAATCATCCTGGTGGTGAATCACCGGAATTCCGGAGGTCTCACAGTGCCAGATGGGGCTGGCGTCCAAAATCCACGTTTCCACCCAGGATGGCCCCTCCAGGAGCTGAGGAGCCACGAGGCGCACCTCCGGCCGCTCCTCCAGGGAGGATGTCCACTGGACTTGCGTGGCCTGAGGCTCCATGTTGACCACCGCCATCCGGTTCTCCGCACGCACCCCCGCACTGGTGACCGACTCACCCTCCAGGAGCGGGATTCGGGCCGCGACCGGCGTTCCCGTGGGAGTGGTCCGAGTCACGGTGGTTCTCACCTCCCAGCTCAATCCCAGGGAGATCAACCTCTCCACGCGCAGGAACGGCGGAAGGCGCTTCTCGGTGGCCTCTGCTTCCGGGGCGCCGGCCTTCACTTTGCGCGACAACTGCAGGCTGGCGTCCGGCCGGCCGTCGGGCTGGATGCCGCTCACCTCCCAGTCGGATCCCGACACGGCAACGCGATGGGGCCGCAGGGGCAAAGGCAGCTGCACCGTCTCGTCCCTGGGGGCGGTCCCCGTGAGGACCACACGATGCACTCCTTCCACGGCTCGAATCCAGAGCTGCCCCTGGCTGTCCCGAAGAAGCCCTTCGGCAGGACGGTCATCCCAGGCGACTGTGGCGGGCATCCAGGAGCCGGTGGTGGCGGGCAGGGGCACGGCCGTCTCGGCGGCCGCATCGAGGCTCAACGTGATACGAAAGGCCTCCCCCTCTGTATGGAGCTCCATGAGGGGGATCTCGGCGCAGTGCGGGAGGCACTCCGCGGGCTTGAGCAGCCGCTGCCGGAGCTCCTCCAGGAGCTGCGGCGGCGGATACTCGGCCTCGGCCCTGGCAGGGGCAGCAAACCATGCCGCGGCGAAGGCCAGGAGCAAGAGGGCGGCAGCAGTTCCCCGGGGCATCACCCAACGGTCCTTCAACGTCCCCCAATCCATCAGCGGTACGATCAGGAATGCGAGCAACAGGACCCGTGCAAAGGCCAGCACCAGGTTCATGCCGGGGGAGAGGAGCCACAGGGTTACCTCCTGCTCTTTCGCAACGGGACCGTTCCAGCGGAGCGGGATCTGGCGCCAGCTCCATTTGGGGAGTCCGGGGCCCGTCTGGATCACCGCCTTGGGGTCCTGCAGCAGCCACGACTGCTGAGACACGGCCTCCCGCTCAGATTGCATGCGCTTCCTGGAGACGTAGTCCTCCCCAAGCCCCCTGGGCATGGCCTTCCGCTCGTAAGATTCCATTGGAGCACCCGCGTCGGGCACCGGCGGCGGCCCCATGGTCCCCAGTATCATGCCCAACCTGGGTGAGGGCATCTCATGAACGGGCTCGAGCTGCGGATAAATCCCCCAGCGCACCTGCTGGACCATGAAGGGTATGGTCAGTACCAGGAGCACCGCGACGATGCCCCAACGATAAAGACCCGCCCAACGACGGAATCGGCCCTCGGGCAGGACCCTGAGCAGGGCTACGGCCCCCAGCAGGTGGAGCCACACCTGCCTCGGCGCGTCCGGCTCGTGGTAGGTGAGGACAAGGGTGGCCAGGGCCAGGAACCCGAGCCGCCGGCTCCAGAGCTTCATCACGGCCAGAGAAACGATGAGCACCAGGAAAAGGTCCAAGAGGGTCCAGCGCTGGAGCCAGGTCCCCGGGACGACGTCCACGCCGCGGGCCGAGAGCAGCTTCCAGCCCGGAGGCAGGTTGAGCACCCCGCTCAGGCTCTGGAAATCGTGATCCCAGCCCACGGCGGGCAGTGTTCCAGGGCCTGTTTCAGTGCGCGATTCGGCCGCCAGGTGGAGCTCGCCGCGGCGCAGCTCCACACCCGACTTCTTTTCGGGGCCCTGCTCCGTGATGAGCTGATCGACTCCATCCACGATGACGCGCCCGAGCTGGACGGGGGGATTCATGGCCAGGCGCCACTGGCGGCTGAGCGTCCCGTCGACCTGATCCTGGATGGTGAAGCCCCTGCCGTCAAAGTCGAGCCACCAGTTCCGCTTGAGATTGAGCCGGTCCGGCGCCGGTTCCGGGTCACCCCGCCGCAGCACCTTGAAGGCCAGGACGGAGTCCGGCTGGACGATGTAGGTGGACAGCGACATCCAATCAGGGGGAACCTCCGTCTGCTTGGGATCGACGGCAGGAGCCCCTTCGATTTGCACGAGTCTGAGGGCGCTTTGCGGCTGGAACGCCCAGATCTCCGGCCCGAATGGAGCAGCCGCGGGGCCGATTCTCTCAACGGGACCCGCAAAACGGGTCTGGATCGACACATCGAATCGGCCCGGCCGCCCCTGGAGGAGGAGCTCGCCGGACGGCCCCAGGCGAGCCGGAATGGGGCTTTCGATCTGCATGGGAATGGAGCCCTCCAGCAGGGCGCCCTCGATTCGAATCTCACGCGCCCTTCCGGAGACGGTCACCTTCAGCAGGTTCGTGACCTGCATGGGAATGGAATCATCCACGAGCCGGAACACCCGCACCTCGACGCGATCCGTTTCGTCGGGACCCGCGGCCCGCTTCTGGAGCCATAGCCGCCCGTCCTGAGTGAAACCGGGATGGTCCACCGCCTTGCCGTCCACGGAAAGGGACAGGAGACCGCTCGACGTTGGAACGGACAGCGTCTCGGGGAGCTCGCGCCAGGAAAACGCCCCCGAGATCACGTGCTTTCCAGGCTTGAGGAAGACAGCCGGAGAACCCTTGTGCAGGATGACGGGAATGCTTCGACCGTCCACCTTCACATCCTTCGGCCACTGGGCCGAGCCTCCGGGAAGCTCCACCCAGCCTTTCACATCCATCACCCATTCCTGGCTGAACCGGCCTCCAGAAGCATCCAGCTCCATTTTCAGCCGGGACGGCCATCGGCATTGGGGGGCATCTCCCCGATCGACCATGCTTGGGCAGAAGCGTTCCTCGTGGCCATACAGGACCCACGGCTTCCACTTCTCGAGCTCCGCCGGGATGATGGACGTGTCGGGAACTTGGGCGTTCAAGAGCGAAGCACTCAAACCTGCCCATAAACAAACCGCTAGGACCAACCGACGGTTACTCATACAACTATCCTCTCGATTATATTCGCGTAACACCATTCAACCAGGCTCGCTCAAAAAAGATTGTACCAGAATTTTTGCAGTTTTGCCGAAGACACGGTGTGAATCTTCTCATCACGCATCGAGGCAAAGGTCATATGAGACCTCGAATGACATGGGCATTTGATCTGCCTTTTCGGGACACTCCAGGTGTTGAGCCAGGGTGTGAACTGCGGATGAAGCGTAATAAGGAGGGAGGGCATGTCCGGCAAATCTCGTCACACGGGTCGAGCGATCGTCATTTCGGCGTTGACGGTTACCATCCTGCTCATGTTTGGCGCTGGGAAAGAGGCTGAGGGAGGACAGGACAACAGAGCGCCGCTTCCGAGATTCCTGGGGGATTCCAGGAGCATCAACGTGGCTTCCTCCATCGGAGCCGTGTCGGATTCCCTCCCGATTGTCGTCCCGCCGGGCCGCCACAGTATCGAGCCCAGGCTGACCCTGAGCTACAGCTCCATGGGCGGCCAGGGGAAGCTCGGGCTGGGGTGGGATATCGAGATCGGTCGCGTGGAGCGCTGGCGGGGGGATGGGGTGCCGCCAGCACCGTCCATCGACACCGACCGTTTCACGTACAGCCTCGGCGGTGCAGGTGGCGAGCTTCGCCATGCAGGGATTGGCGTCTATCGAGCGAAAACCGAGAGCATCTACCGCGAGTTCCGCCGCCTGGGAGAAGGGTGGGAGATGCGCGACGGCGAGGGCAATTTCCACCGCTTCGGGGGGACTGACGAGAGTCGTACAGGTGAGCAAGTGTGGCTGCTGGATCTTGTCAGGGATCGGAACGGCAACACCATTCAGGTTTCCTACGTGAGGCTCCAGGGGGCTCTCTATCCCCGCGAGATCCGCTACACGGGCCACGAACCGACGCATCAGCAGGGCAGGAACGTGGTGCTTTTCGAGTATGAGGATCGCCCCGATCACCGGATTTCCTATATCGACAGCGCACGGCAGGAATTGAATCAACGGCTTCGTCGGCTGTCGGTCCTCGAGGGGGACAACCTGGTGCGACGCTACGAGTTTTCTTACGTGCAAAGCCCCGTGAACGGACAGACGCTTCTCCAGCGGATCACGCTGGTGGGTGCGGACGACGCGTCGCGCATCGTTTTGCGGGAGCTCTCGTACGGATCGAGGCCGCTTGCGCCGGGTGGAGCAGACGTGACGACGGGCCTCCCCGTGGACCTGGCCGTCTACGACGCTGATGCGCAGGGCAGTGTGGAGTCCGGAGCCCGCTTCATGGACGTCAACGGCGATGGTTTTGCCGACGCCCTGGACAATGGCACCACCGTCTGGCTCGGCGACGGGCAGGGCCGGTTCACGCTGAACGAAGCCTGGAGCGAATCCCTTCAGGCCGCCAATGTCCAATTTGCGGGAGATGACGGGGCAGACAACGGCATCCGCCTCATGGATGTGAACGGGGACATGCGGGCAGATCTCTTCATCGCTACGCCCTCACGACGGGAAATCCGGCTCAACACGGGCGCGGGATGGACCCGAGACGACCAGTGGACGGCCAGCCTGGAATCCCTCGCCCTGCAGGCCATCGCCTTCACCGACCAGGCCTTCCTGAATACGCCCCAGGACTGCTCGCCGCCGCATTGCGACTGGCTTCCGCAGCCCATCGGAACCTGCATTGTGCCCCCCGACTGTACAGGATCGGATGACGACCCGGACGACTGCGTCACGCACTGCAGCGTGGAGGAGTTGGAAGGCTGCCTGCCGGATCATTGCACCGTTGCAGATTATGAGCTCGCGACCCAGGAAGTATTTGCACTGGTCGACGTGGACAATGACTCCAAAGGGATCCAGCTGGCCGATGTGAACGGCGACGGCCGCATCGACATCCTCTGGTCCATGACGCGCGATGAAGTCCTCTACTGGATGACCAACCGGGCTCCGGTGCGCGTGCGGGGTGTCTTCCTCAACACGGGCTCCGGCTGGATCCGGAGCGATCCGCTCACCGACGCCCTCGCCGCCTTCAACGGCGAGTTTGTGACGGACACCAGGCTTCAGGGCTACGACGTGCTCGATGTGAACGGAGATGGACTGGCGGATATCGTCAGGACCATGGAAGGCCAGTCCCTCGAGGTCTTCCTCTCAACCGGAAGGGGATGGGAAAAGGATGCCGTCTACTCGGCATCCCTCCAGGCCAACACCATCACTTCTCTCAGCAGCGATCGCAAGGGGCTGGGCCTGATGCCCGTCGATTTCGACGATGACGGGCTCCTGGACTACCTGAAAACCAACGGGACAACGACCGTCGCCTATCAAAACACCGGCTCCGGCTGGGTGATTTCTCAGGAGATGACCGACTTCCTCATCGATCGAGCGCCGTCCGGCCTGCTCTTCAACACTTCGGACGGCAAAGCCACGGGAGTCGCCCTGGCCGATGTCGACGGGGACGGCGTATCAGACTTCGTGGTGGCGAGAAACGACCAGGGAGCACCGACCGGGGAGTCCCCTCGCTGGGTGTCGCGAAGCGCTCAAATACGATCCGGGTCGCTGGTGAAGGCCGTCAGCGGCGCCGGCGAGGTCACGGAAATCAGCTGGGGAGTGACCACGCAGCTGGACAACCGCCGGGAGGACGGTGTGCAAGGCCTCCCCTCACCCATGGTGGTGGCCACGATGCTCACGAGGCAGGACGGTCGGAGCCACTCCTGGGCGAGCACGCTCGAATACGGCGGAGGCCTCATGGAGGACCGGCAGTTCAGGGGTTTCGCGTGGTCCCGTGAATCGCTTCCGTCAGGACTCCGCACCGTCCGACGCTACCACCAGACCGAAGGGCTTTCCGGGCAGTTCTATCGGGAGGAGGGGGTGGGCTCCGAGGGGGTTGTCCGGGTGAGACGGTCCATCAGCTACGAACAGGTGGCTGCTACCCCGGGCATCACCCAGTCCTTCGCGAGACAGATCGACGAGGAAACCATCGATCCCGGGGCAACGCACCGAACGAGGGTCGTCAACCAGTGTGACCGGTATCTGAACCGTGTCTCCGTCTGGCGCGACCCGGACCTCGACACTCCCGGTGACGAGACGACCACACAGTTTTTGTGGGCCATGAACGAGGAGGCCGGCATCTGGAGCCTGCCCGCAGGCACGCGGGTGCTGCTGCCGGATGGAGCCGTCGCCTCCGAGAACGCCATGATCTACGACGGACTCCCATTGGGGAATGCGGGCCGGGGTCTGCTTTCGGAGGTGCGGGACCTCGTCGAGCCGGGCGTCACCGTATCGAAATTCATGGAATATGACGCATACGGAAACATGGTCCGCCTGACGGACAGGTCAGGCCAGGGCTCTGAGTTTGGCTACGGGGATGCATCGGCCGCCTTCCGGACCTGGGCCAGGGACCCGGAAGGCCGGGAGCTTCACTGCACCTACGATCCGAGATTCGGGCTTCCATTGGTCGACCAGGATGCAGCCGGGAATCTCACCCTCAAGACCTACGACGTGTTCGGGAGGATCACCGAAGAGCGGCTCCCGGGCGACGAGGGCTCTCCGAACGGCACCAGGACCTGGACCTATTCGCCGTTGGGGAACGGCGCAGCCCAGTTCTTCGTCACGGCCGAAACCGAGAGCCCCGGACTGCCGGATGTCCTGGAAACCAAGAGCTATTTCGACGGGTTCGGGCTCATCTACCGGGTTGAAAGGGAAGGACCCTCGGGGGCTCCCGTCGTGACAACGACCATATACGACGACGCATCCAATGTCGTCGCCACATCCCGGCCCTTCTTTGCGGACGAGGTGCCCAATTATACGCTCATCCGTCGCGACCCGTTGCACCGTCCCGTCCACATCGAGGAGCCGGATGGCATCGGCATGGGCTTATCCTATGCGGGGATGAGCACCACGATGCTGGATCGGCGGGGAGCCACCTCGACGTTCAGGAAAAACGGGGACGGGCAGCTCACGGAAATCGCTCAGGTGGTCAACGGCGCCGAGCAGGTCACACGGTATGTCTACGATCCCCTCGGGCGCCTGGTGTCCACGGTCGACGCTGTCGGCTCCGAGACGCGCATGACCTACGATGCTCTGGGGAGGCGCGTACGCCTCGAAGACCCGAACGCGGGAACCTATCGGTACGCTTATGACGGTGAAGGCCGCATCGTCTCCCAGATTGGGCCGGACGGCAAGGAGACGGCCTTTGTCTACAACCGCGCGGGCGACCTCATCCGAAAGGAGTTTCCCGACGGGACGTACGTTGAATTCAGCTACGGCCAGCCGGGTGAAGGCCATGGCGCCGGCCGGATTGTCCGAATCCGGGATGCGGCGGGAGTCGTCGAGATCGCCTACGATCCCCGCGGCAATGTGGTGGAACGGAAGCGAGCCCTGGCCGATGACGCGCATCTCGGCCCGGCCAGGGGAAGACTTCTGCCCCGCACTTACGTCACGGGATACTCGTACGACTCCCTGGGGAGAATCCGGCGGATCACCTATCCCGACGGCTTCACGGCCAATTACGAGTACGATGGTGCCGGAAACCTCGCCCGGGTGACGGACGGGACAGGGGACTTGATCGCAGGCCTCGACGCCTACACCTCTGCAGGTCAGCTGGGGGCGGTCAAGTACGGCAACGGCGTCACCTCCACCTTCCAGTACAACCCTCTTCAGCAAATGACGAACATCCTCACCCGCACGGGCGAGGGTGTTGGCCTGCAGGACCTGGAATACACCTATGATCCGGGTGGGAACATTCTTTCCATCGCGAACCGGACCGACAATGACCATCAGACCTTTGAGTACGATGCCGCGGGCCGATTGATCGGCGCCCGTGGAGCTTACGGAGAGGAATCCTATGAATACGACGCCATCGGGAACCTCGTCCGAAAAGGCCGGATGCACTTCATTGTGGATCCGGATCATCCCCAGCGGGTGATCCGCCAATCCACAACGAGCTCAAAGGGAAGATTCCTGCGGCGTCGGGAGCAGAAGCTCGCTTACGACGATCATGGGAATGTGATCCGCAAGGGGAAATTCCGGTACGAGTACGATTCGGAGAACCACCTGGTTTGCGCTCGAAGCTCCGGCGGCAATGTTCGGACGGTGAACACCTACGATTCGGCCGGGCAGAGGGTGGTACAGCGGTCGAACGATGGGGTCACGGTCTATATCGACGGCATTTATGAGGAGGGAAGGCGGCTCGCCACCCGCCATGTCATGGCCGGCCAAATGCTTGTGGCGAGCCGGGCGACACCGTTGTCGTCCGTGAGGCTGATCGAGGAGGCGCCTCCTCCGCTGCTGGCTTCCGGGGCTCCCTGGCTGCGATGGATGTCCTGCATGCCGAAAGGCATCCTGCACTCGCTTCCGATCACCGGCGCTGTCCTGTGCGTGTGGCTCATCCTTCGATGCCTCGTGAGAAGCGGCATTTGGGATCGGGGGCGCAGTTTCCTGGTGGAGCTCGGGAACCGAATGCGGTGCATCCCTATCCGCGGATCCGTCATCCTGACCCTGGTGCCCGTGCTCCTCATGGTGAGCTCCCAGGCGGTCCAGGGAGAGATCCGGCTGCATTCAGGCACCAAAGGTCCGCAAGCTGCGCAGGAGCAGTGGTACTACTACCACTCCAACCATCTCGGCAGCGTCCATGTGGTCACGGACGGGGATTCCAATGTTGTGGCCAGGCGAAACTACCGCCCTTATGGCGAGCCTTTCGAGTGGTCCGGGCATGTCAAGGGTCCGAAGGAATTGCTTCTGACCTTCGACGGCCAGCGCTATGACGACGAGGAGCAGCTCTATTATTTCAACGCGCGCCACTACGACCCCGTCATGGGCCGATTCCTGGCCTCGGACACGAAGGTTCCGGATCCCACGGATCCCAGATCGCTCCACCGCTATGCATTCGCGGCGGGAAACCCCATCCGCTACGTCGACCCCACGGGCCACGGTTTCTGGGATTGGTTCGTGGCCATCTTCGTCATCGTCATCGCTGCCGTCATTGCCGTGGTCACGTTCGGGGCGGGACTGGCTCTGGGCTTCGCCTGTCTCGGCGGCATTCTGCTCATGACAGTGGGAGCGGCCTTCGCAGGAGGGGTGGTTTTCGCCTCCCTGGCCCTGTCTCGAGGCACAGACCCGCTCAGTGCCGACTTCTGGAAAGCCGCCGCAGCGGGCATGATCATCGGGGCGGCCGTGGGAGCCGGTTTCGCCTGTCTTCCTTCAACCTTCGCCGCTTTCGGGTCGCTTCCATCCGGCTTCATGGGATTACTGGGGAGCCTGGGAGCCAATGCCATGGTGGGGGCGGCGTTCGGGGCCGTCCAGGAAACCATTGTCCATTTCAAGAACGGCGGGGGACCGGAGGGCCTGATGACGGCCAAGCTCGGCATTGCCATCGGGATCAGTGCCGCCATCAGTATGGCTTCAACCGGAGCGATGAAAGCCCTGAAGCTCGTTAAAGCCATCGCCAAGGTGGTCACCGGTATCGGTTACCTGATGAAAGCCGGAGCCGCGGGCGGCCTCGTTCACGCAGGCTTCACGGGCAAAACGGTCATGCAGAGCCTTGGCGAGGGCATTGAGGCCGGAATGCAGGCCTTCATCAATTTGACCATCTATGGCATTGCCCACAACGCGGCATCGCCGGGGAGATCTCCGGGCATTCCCGTCTGGGCCTTTGCCGGAGCGACCCTCGGAGGTGGAGGAGGGGCGGGAGACAGCGAAATGAGCGCCATCTTCGCCACCATGCCCCTCGCTCACTGAGGATTGCTGCTGCCCTCAGACCTCCAGGTGCGGCAGCCCGAGCTTCGCGCGCTTCTGCTCGATGTGCCGCCGCATGAGGACCGCTGCCTTTTCCGGGTCGGGCTCCACGGCGAAAGTGGCTCCCACCACGTCGTTCAGGCCTTCGGTCAGAAGCTTCACGACGTTCATGCTGCCGGTGATGGGGGGCATGGGGCCGAGTACCGTGGTGACCCCCGAAGCAACGAAGTAGACCCCGATGGTGACAGCCTTCTCCGAGTACCATTCGGGAGCAGCCCCGGCGATGGGGAGGTCGCTGATGTCGACCCCCAGCGCGTTGGCCAGGGCCGAGGCCAGAACCAGGATGCGCACATTGTCCACGCAGCTTCCCATGTGCAGCACGGGTGGAATTCCGAGAGCCCCGCAGATTTCCTGAAGCCCCGGTCCCGCAAGCTTCGCAGCTTCAGCCTGCTTGAAGCCCGCCTTGGCGTTGGCAACCGCCGCGCATCCCGTGTCCACCACCAGGATGTCGTTTTCGATCAGGCGCCGGGTCAGGGTCACATGGCCGAAGTCCTGCTTGATGCGCGGGTTGTTGCATCCCACGATGCCGGCGGCCCCGCGGATCTTTCCGGCCTTGATGGCCTCGATGAGAGGCTGGGGCGTTCCACCCAGGGCCCCCACGATGGATTCCACCGAAAAACCGCCCACCGAGGCCACGGGCTCCACGGGGATGTACACCTCTCCGCGACGCCCGAAATTCTCGATGGCCTCCTTGACCAGCTCCACAGCCTTCACCGACGCATTCTCGGGATGAAACTCCCGGTGCTCCATTCCGGGGAACTTGGCCTTGTCGCTGGTGCTCACCATTTTGGTGTGGTAGCACGCCGCGACCGTACCCAGGGACGGCATGATGCACTGGTAGTCCACCAGCATCATGTCCACGGCGCCTGTGGCCAGGACCAGCTCGGTGCTGAGATGGTTTCCCGCCATGGGGACCCCGGCCCGCATCAGCAGTTCATTACCGGTGCAGCACACCCCGGCCAGGTTGATCCCCTTGGCTCCACGGGCCTGAGCCATGGTCAACAGCTCAGGGTCCTGGACCGCCCGCAGGATCATCTCGGAGACCACGGGATTGTGACCATGGACGATGATGTTCACCTCGTCCTTCTTGAGCACGCCGACGTTGACGGTGTTGGCGCCGGGCTTCGGCGTCCCAAAAAGGATGTCCGAGACGTCGGTTGCGATCATGGAGCCGCCCCAGCCATCGGAAAGGGCGTTCCGCATGCCGTGAAGGAGGAGACTCACCCAGTCGTTGTCCACCCCCATGTGAGTCCGGTGCATCATCTCGGAGGTTTCGCGGTCGATGCCCCGGGGCGTAACGCCGATCTTCTTCCACTGCTCCTGCCGCTTGGAAGGCGCCCGCTTGAGGAGGGTCAATTCCTTTTTGCGCGTGCCGTATTCCTCGCTCATGGCGTCCGAAAGCTCCCCGGCGATCTGCTCGGGCGATTTCCCGTCCGCGGTCACACCGAACTCCGCGGCCAGCCTCTTGAGCTTCTCCACATCACGGATCTGATAGCCGGGTGCACGGCCATGAGCCACTTCTCCCAGGACCTCCACCAGGTCCCGGCCGTGGTCCGAGTGGGATGCCGCTCCTGCAGCGATCATCCGCCCCAGGTTGCGGGCCACCATGATGTCGGCGTCGGCCCCGCACACTCCACGCTGGGGTCCGTCCCCAAAGGGGTCGATCCTGCACGGCCCCATGATGCAGATGCGGCAGCTCAAACCCATCTCGCAGTAACCGCAATTTGGCTGCTGAGCCGCATAACGGTCCCAAACCGTCTCCACCTGATCCCGCTCCGCCTTCTTGAGGAGCAGTTGACCATCTTCGGTGATGGTATTCATGGAAAATTCCCGACCCATCGAATGCCTCCTTTGTCGTCGACTCACCTGCCTGGACCGAAGATTGTCCCTCCGAACCGAGCATCGAAAACATATTCTCGCGCAGAGACGCCAAGACGCAGAGAAAAACCCGTCATGAGTCTCCTCTCAGAACGAAGCACCATCCATCACCCCTAACATGAAACCAGAAACCAGAAACTAGAAACCAGAAACCAGGAACCGGAAACTGCCCTCCCCAGCTCGACTTCCTTACGCTTGATGGCGTGGAGCAGCGTGAACCCGGGGGAGAGGTCGCTTTGGGGGGCTCCCTGAGAGACCGTGCGGGCGACTTCATCGGTTTTTCGCTTCATGGCCTCCGACAGCTCCTCGAAGGTGAGGGCTCCCGATTTGCACACTTCGACACAGGCGGGAATCAACCCCTGGCGCTGCCGCTCGACGCAGTTGTCGCACTTGACGGCGATGCGCTTGCCGGGAATGGCCGAGCTGTCCTCGTGATACCGGATGACCCCGAAGGGACAGGCCATGGCGCAGGAAGCGCAGTTGATGCAGACATCCGGCTCGATGAGCACCGTCTCCCGCTCCCTGTCCCTCCGTATGGCCCCCGGAAGGCAGGCCAGCATGCAGGGAGCCGGATCGCAGTGCCGGCACCGGTTGGGGAAGCCTTCGGCGTGCAGCCCCACTCCCACGTGGATGCGTGGTTTGGGAAGCGGGGTTTCGAGCACCGCCGTCAGCAGGTTCTTGGTTTGCGAATGGGCGGTCGCGCAGGCCACGCGGCATTGCATGCAGCCCACGCACCTCTCCGGATGGACCACAACCTGTTTCATAACACCTCCTCTGCTCCAAAAGGTTTCGAGTTTCGGGTTTCGAGTTTCGAGTTGAAAGCCCCAACCCCGCGAGCCATTTCATCGCCTCTCGCTGTCTCAGAAGGACATGAACAAGGAGGCCCCCCTCAGCCAACAACCCAAAACCCGATACCAGAAGCCCTCACAGCAACTGGCCGACATTGAACGACTTGCAAAGCAGTGCTTCCCGGGGCCCTTTCACCGGCAGCCGGCCCTGGATCAGGGACATGAGCACCCCGCCCTGCTCGATGTCGTTCACCAGGGTCATGCCCACGAGACGGTCTTCCCGGAAGACCAGTTTGCGGTAGGTGCCGGCCCGAGGGTCCGTGTGCCTGATCATCTCGAACCCATCGCCTTCCGGGGGGTTCACCCAGCCGGCGGTCATCACGTCCAGGCCGAAAATCCGGATCACGTTGCGGCTCAGGCTGCCCC